>PLTV01000066.1 GCA_003164635.1 Acidobacteriaceae bacterium | reverse complement strand
TCGTGCGCCGTCGGCTCGTACTCGAAATCGGCCGGCTCCACATAATCCCGCCGCATGGGATGATCCTTGAACTCGTCCCACATCAGCAGCCGACGCAGATCCGGATGCCCCGTGAATACGATTCCAAACAGATCGAAAATCTCACGCTCCTGGAACTCCGCCGAGCGCCATATAGACGTCAGCGAGGGTAACTGAACCTGGTCGCTGCGGTTTACAGTCTTCATCCGGATTACCACCGGGCCCTGCTTTTTCTCTACCGAGTACAGGTGGTAGACGGCTTCAAGGCACCCCGGCACAATGCGCTTGCGTGTCTCTTCGACCGTTTCTTCCACAGGAGTCTCCACGCCGTCCACTGGCTTCATCACCGTCCGCGTGACTTTCACCTTTTCTGAAATTTCCTTGTCCGGCCAGTCCACGCCCGTCGCGTTTGAGAGGAAATCCAGCGCCAGCCCCGCATCGTCCCGCAGAAACGTTGCGATCTCCACGGCCCGGCGCGGCTCCATCAGAAGCGAGTGCTGCCCGCTCACGCTGGGGTTGGAGACAACCTCCAAGCCCGCGCCTGGAACCGCCGCTTCTATTGCCGCCTTGATCTCCTCGACCGTCTTCAATGCTGCCCCTCAGCTCTTAGCTCTTAGCTCTTAGCTCTTAGCTCTTAGCCATTAGCTTTTGGCTATCAGCTCTTAGCTCTTAGCTCTTAGCCGTTAGCTTTTGGCTATCAGCTATTCGTTCCCGATTCCTTGATTCCCTGCTCCCTGCTCTCTACTTGATCGTGATCGGCACGGGCCATACGCCCTTATTGGAGGTCGGCTCAAGATCGTGCTCGCCTTGCACCGGGACCGGAAAAATGCCCGAAGCCTCCGCATCCAGGTGGCTAGGCCGTCCAGCGCCCGTCAGCGGCTGCCCGTCGATCTTCTTCTGCAACGTCATAAATGCATGCAGCAAGGCTTCCGGCCGGGGCGGGCACCCCGGAATGTGCACATCCACCGGGATGTAGCGGTCAATTCCCTTCAGCACGTTGTATCCCTGCTTGAATGGGCCGCCGGAGATGGCGCAGGCCCCCATCGCAATTACATATTTTGGCTCTGCCATCTGGTTGTAGAGCCGCACCACCTGCGGAGCCATCTTCTTTGTCACCGTCCCGGAGATGATCATCAGGTCTGCCTGCCGCGGCGACGGCCGGAAGACCTCGGCTCCGAAGCGCGCCAGATCGTAACGGGCCATGGTCGTCGCAATCATCTCGATTGCGCAACAAGCCAGCCCAAACTGCATCGGCCAGATCGAGTTTTTCCGTCCCCAGTTATAGAGCTCCTGAATACTGGTGACGAAAATCCCCTGCTTCCCGAGCTCGATCTTCAGCCCATCCTCTACCATTGTCGCTGCGCTCCAAATCAGTGATCAGCTGTTCCTCAGCTCCATACCTAATCAACTCTCACAACTCGCCTGCTTGATTCCGCAGTCCCGATCGAAGCCGCATCCAGTTCGATTTGTCTCGGACATCTGACCGCTGGCCGACCGGAGCGGCCTTACACCCACGTAAGCACGCCCTTGGCCCAGGCCCAGGCGAGGCCTTCAATCAGCAGCAGCACAAAAACCAGCATGGACAACGTCGCCGCCACACCGAGCCCCGTAAATGCCACCGCAAACGGCAGCAGGAACACGGCTTCAACGTCAAAGATCAGAAAAATAATCGCATACAGGTAGTACGCCGATCGAAACTGCACCCAAGCGTCCCCACGCGACTCTAACCCGCACTCGTAAATCGCATTCTTCACGGCGTTCGGCTTCTGCGGTGAAAAGGTCCTGGCCCAAAGCCAAGCCAGCGCCAGAGGCGTAAACCCAAAGCCAAGCGCCACCACGAACAGAACCGCAAGTGAAAAATAGGGGTTAGCAGCCATCGCGCAGAGTGAAATCCTTCAAGACAACCGTACCAGTTTCCGCCTCTCTCTGGCTAAGTGGATGTGCGTTCCCTCACACAAGTCAGGGCCGTTTTTTTTTCGTTCATACCACTCTATGAACCGGCCGCTGCAGACCGGGCTCCCTGGATGTACGCGCAACTCATTTCCCATGCATCTTTCTGTGTCGGCAGGGTCTGCGCGCCTCCCTTTGCGGCTCTTGTGTTCTCTCGCACACAGGCCCGTTCCTCGCGCGTGAAGCATGTGACCTTTTCGCGAAGGATCTACACAAGACAAGAGGGAATGAAGAGGACCCTCCGACAATGTCGAACTGGCAACGGACCCAGCTTGAAATGAGCGCTCCTGCCTTTAGACCATCAGAGGTTGAAGTAGAAGACGGGCGCCATCGCCGCCAGCACCGCCCCAACCTGAACGCCGAGGACACCCAGAGCCGGCCTGAAGGCGCGTGGCAGCCACTTCAGGGCGAAAAACAGCAGCACAGGCACCTGCGCTGCCATCAGAATCTGCCAAAGATGCGCAACAGCGCCCTCATCGGCCTCGCGCGCCGCCCCAAACATCAGAATGTGGCCAAGCACGAGCGCCAGCGCCGTCGTCGACATCGCCATGGGAATGAGTGCGCTCGGATGCAGCAAAACCCCTCGAAATGTGTCCGATTCTGTTGCCATCGTCCCTCCTCCGAATCCCGATACGTGCTCCAATGCCGCCGCCGTCACAACGTTTAGCGAGCTTCGCCACCCGCGCCGCTCATCCTGAAGCAAAACTTCAAATTCTGTGCCGTATCGTCTTCTCCATACAGCAGGATAGAGGCGGATCAGAACACGTGCAAGTCTGCGATTCATAACGCCTCCAGTCTTTGCACGCCTACCTTCACGAAATGCTGCAGCGTCGCGAGCCGCGCCCGCAGCACAGCGCCTCCTGCTGCCGTGATCCGGTAGGGCCGTCGGCGCTCTTCCATATCCAGTGGCTCAATCCAGCCCTTCTGCTCGAGCCGGGCAATCGCCCCATACAGCGTTCCCGGGCCCAACCGCGATCCGAACAGCCGCTGAATATCCTCGATCATGGCGTGCCCATGCTTCGGCCCACTGGCAAGACTGGCAAGCACAAGCAGCGGCGGGTCAGAATAATAGCCCAATTCTGAGTTTTCAACCTTCACTACGTCTTGCGTAGTACGCATGACGTAGTTATCGCAGATGGCAGCGCTTTTGACAAGGGCTCTCAGAAGATGCGTACCGATTGCGCGTATGGGGTTCGCGATTTCCGACTCATCCGCGATGCAACTGCGGATGAATGGAGGCCGCGCCTCAAGCTGCGAACACAATCCCGTATTTGATCTTCAGAAACTCCTGCAATTCCACCGGCGCCCAGGCACCGAGTTCCTGCCACGTCATCACCTTGCACCGAGTCCGCATTTCCGCGTTCTTCACGGCCGCCATTACCGAGAACCACTGTTCCCTGAGGTCCGGCCGCCGGGCATCGTGCAGGACGCAGAAGCTGCAGCCGGAGGCATAGGCCGCCAGCACGTTGCGAATGAGCTGATACCCGGCATACCCTGCTTCCACGGGCTCTGTAGCTCGCGCGCGCGCCACAATCTCTGCCTGAAACTCAGGCGCCACAGCCGCGTCCGCTGCCGGCTCTTCCCACTCCTGCGTGTATTCCTCGGCGAACTCGATGGCCGTCCGCCGCCGCGCCGCCCGCAAATCCACCCTTGGCAGCAGTTCCCGATCGAAGACCGCGTCGAAATCCCGATAGCCTTCCACAATCTTTGCGGATCGCGTTTGAAAGTCACTCTCGGTTAGCTTGGCTTCGACCAGCAGATTGCCCCAGCGCATATCGACCTCGGTTCGATCGAAATGTCCCGAAGCCAGTGGTACCCGCGCTCTCCATCCAAAATCGGGCAGCGAATCCACATCCACGCCCAGCACAACTTTCAACCGTGACGATTCCGCCGCCCCGAAACCAGCAAAACAATTCATGAGCAGCGCATCGGAGCTCATAGATGAGTCCAGTTCGCGCCAACGCCGTCCTGACTCGGCCTTCGGCAACGCACGCCCCTGCGTATGAATCTTCTCGAACCGCCGCATCCACTCTGGCCGCGCCGCTATGGCCATGTAAGCAGCATCGAAAAAATTCCCATGGCGCGACGGCTCTGGCGCTTCTGCATCCTCGTGCTCCGGGGCAAACACAATCACGGGCGATGTGCCGTAACTCTCGACGTGCAGGCGACCCTTCGCCCACGCTCGGCTCCGCTCCATCAGTTCCTTGCGCAGTTCGGCTGCGTACCAACCTCCCATCACGCCCATACCGAGTCAGATTAACCGGTCGGAAGTACCGCTGTATCGCAAGCCGAAAAACTCGGACCACCATTCACTTTTTTTGTTGCGGCGACCTTCGGATCCACGACAAAATGACATGGGTATCTGCAGCTACTACATCTCAATGCGCAAGGACTTGTGATGCTGAAAGGCAAACCCAACCGACTCAAATTCGAAGCGGAGTTGCTTTCCCGCGGCCCGGGCGGCGCCTGGACCTACATTGAGTATCCCTTCCGCGCGCAAGAAGTCTTCGGCCGCAAGGGCCAAGTCCCGGTGCGTGTCATTCTGAACGGCTTTGCTTTCCGGAACTCGCTGATGCCGCGCGCGGGTGTGCATATTCTAGGGGTCGGCAAAGACGTACTCGCGGGCGCGGCCGCGACTCCCGGAGATACCGTTCACGTTGAACTCGCTCTCGACGATGCGCCACGCACGGTCACCGTTCCCGCAGATCTTGAGACCGCACTCAGGCGTGCTCCCGCGGCGGCCAAATCTTTCGCAGCCTTTTCGTATTCGCACAAGAAGGAATATGTGGACTGGATCGAGAGCGCGAAGAAGCCCGAAACGCGCGCCAATCGCATAGAAAAAGCAGTTGCCATGGTCGCGGAGCGCAAAACACCCAAGGGCTGAAACTCGCGAACCCCTGCGAAGGCCGACCCATTGGGAACTGCCTTTGGAGAGGCTCGTAATTTATTCATCAGCGTTTGAAGGTCGTATTCTGCGGCGACCGGAGTTACCGTTTCTTGCGCGAGAATCCAAATTGGAAAGAATCCTCTCCGACGGAGACACTCAGGGGCTCGAATACAGTTGTTCGCCCATGAGAAAATGGAGCCTGACATGCTCCATTCCAAATTCCTTCAAACAGCCCTCATTTTGGCCGTCAGCAGCGTTGGCTTCCAACCCGTCTTTGCACGTGCGGCGGACACCAAAGCCGACGAAGAGGCCGGCGCCGTTCTCTTTCGCGATAAGGGATGCGCCTACTGCCACGGAGCGAATGGGGCCGGCGGAAAGAAAGGGCCGGACCTCTCTGGCCTGCGCACCGATAAACTGTGGCCTCCGGCCAAAATCACCGACCAGATTCTGAACGGGGGCCAGAAAATGCCGCCCTTCTCCGACTCGCTCAGCGACAAGGAAATCGCCGAGTTGGTCGCCTACCTGCGCGCCAAGCATCGCCCAATTCCGCCACCCTCGGCGAACCCCACGCCGGCGCCCCCGGGACTGTGAACAATCGGACTCATCCTTCACGGAAGGGATTGGCTTCAGCCTGCGCATTCGGACCACGCATATTCCGGCTGCTTGAATTTTTCAGCTAAACCTGCAGCGGGAGGTCTTCCACGCCGGCAGTTCCGAAGACTCTGCGGTAGCGTTCGATCTCGTTTGCCGGACCCATCGCCTTCAGGTAGTTATCTGATAGCTTCACTGCCGGGCGGCCGTCGACGTCGGTCAGTTTGCAGACCAAGCTCATCGGATTGAACCCATCGCCGCCGCGCGGATCGCAATTGCGAAAATCGTTGGTGAGAAACGTTCCCCACCCCGCGCTGAATCGAATGCGGCGATCCGGAACCCACTTGCGCTCATCCTCAAAATCGCTTGCCCGTTGAAAGTCGGCCGGCGTGGCCCCATTCTTCAGTGTCCCACCAAAATATGCATGCAGTCCAAGGATCAGGTCCACATCGAGCCCATCGGATGCGATCAGCCGCTTGCGACGCGGATCCCGCCCATGCTTCTCAAGCCACGCAATGTATTCGTCTCCCGCTGCGTAGGGATCCTTGCTGTCGACGCGCTGTCCTGTCCAGTTTCCAACCCATTCTGGAGCGCCTTCAAGGAACTGCGTTGTTCCGAACGTATCGGGAAGCATGATCAGTAGCTCGCCCTGATAACTCTGCTGCCATAGCTCCAGAATTCGGTACTGGGCCGTGCGCAGATCCTCTTCGTCGTCGGCCAGCGCCGCCAGAGCCATGGGTAACTCATGGGCATTCGTGCCGATGGCTTCCAGGTCATGCTTGTAGGCAAGATAGGTATTCGAGCTGCCGGCAAAGCTTTCGCCCAATACGTCGCTCATCGCGATCACAACGTACTCGTGCCACAGAAAGCTATGCCGCCGCCGCGTCCCAAAGTCGCTCACGCTCAGCCGCGGTACGCCGCGCAGACGTTCCATCTTTTCCCACAGCCGCGTCTTGGCACGCGCATAAAGAATATCGAGCTCAAATTCGCTCAATTCCTTCAGGCTGGCCCGTGTCTTCAACTCGTCGATCACCGAGAGCGCGTAAATCTCCCACATCGTCGTCTCGGTCCACGAGCCTTGGAAGCGCAGCGAGAGTTGCCCATCCTCCACGTGCAACTCAAAATCTGAGAGCTGAAAGTCATTCTCCAGCCACTGGAGAAATGCCGGCTCGAAGATTCCTCGCTTTCCATAGAAGGTATTTCCGGCCAGCCAGATCATCTCAGACTTGTGGAATTTCAGGCGCCGCGTCGCGGCCAGTTGCTCGCGCAGCTCATCCACATTGACGATGTCGCCTAAGCGCACCGTGCGCGTCCGGTTCATCAGCGTGAACGAAGTTTTTGTGCGCGGAAAATTCTTCCAGATGAATTGAAGCATCAGGAGTTTATAAAAGTCAGTATCGAGCAAGGACCGCGTAATGGGGTCGAGTTCCCAGTTGTGGTCGTGCGCGCGCCTGGCGAGGTTGATAATCACAAATCCACTCTATCGCAGCAACGCAACGTCTCGGCACAGCAGGCGCCGGCGCATCGCATGCCATACCTCGCTTCTATGGCTGCTGTGGCTGTGGCTGCGCCGCCGGTTGAGTCGCAGGGGTCTGAGGCGAACCGGGCTGGGTTGCGGCAGGTTGACTGGGATATGCATTTTCGACCGCTGTTCTGAGCCGCTGCATTAACACCACCGGCGGTGCATCCAAGCCGTGATCCAGTTGCAGGGTCCACACCGGACCCTGCAGATCGCCGTCGCCGCTCACAAGGTAGACGCGGATCCTATCGGTGTCCGAGGGGACGTCGCCGGGTGGACTTGCCGCACCACCCCACCCACCGCTCGGTTGTCCGGGAGTTCCCGGGTTGCGATTCGAACCAGGATTCGCACCGGAATTGGGCGGTATTGGCGGCCCAATAGAAACCCCCGTCAAGCCTCTGCCATTTGCAATGGCGCCCTTGATCACAACGAGCACAAAATCGGCATCTCTGCGCCGATGCGCCAGCGTGTACCTGTTCCAATCTTGCAAACTGGCTTGAACATCGGAGATTGCCTGAAGTTCTCCCGCAACCACGCCGAACCGTCCCGCGCCTTCAGGCGCTTCGACATAAACAAATTTCGCGTGCTCGAAGATGGCCGGAACCTGGTCGTGCTTCTTATTCTTCTTTTGCGCCGATGCCATGCCGGTCGCAAGAATCGCTTGCAGAGTCGCTGCGATAAGTCTTTTCATGCCAAAACTCCCACCCCGCTCTTCGCAACCGCGCGCGGACCCGCGGCGTGCTTCAACACTCGACCCGGTCCAAGCGCCGAAGTTAGGCCGCTTCTAAATCTATTTCTTCAGCTTCCCTCGTTCGCTCCTAAATACGCGCCGCAGGACCGCCGTACGACCAACTTCGTCGGCACAGTTACGTCGCGAATCGGCAATTCCGGATGCTCGACCCGTTCCAGCATGGTCGCCATGGCCACCATGCCAATCCCCGCGCAGTCCTGGCGGATTGTCGTCAGCGGCACCGGCAGAAGACTTGAATACTTCACGTCATCCATGCCAACGATCCGCACCTCTTCGGGAATGCGGACATTCAGCGCGATCAGCGTCTGCATCAGTCGCGCTGCCGTCAGGTCGTTCGCGCAGACAATCCCCTCCGGCCTGAGCGTCTCGAGCATCCGTTTCACCAGTGCTTCATCCTGCGGACTTCCCCGCCACACCGGATCCTGTTCCGAGGTCACCTGATACTTCCGCAACGCCTCGTTCAATCCCGTGATGCGCGCGTCGACGGTGTTGGCGGCGTGTACTTCGCCCAGAAATGCCAAACGCCGTACGCCCAGCGAGAGCAGATGTGCGGCTGCCATATATCCGGCGCGCCGGTTGTCCACTCCCACCAGGTCATGCGCCGAGCGCTCAGGATAGGGCAGGTAACACCGATCCAGAAGAACCACCGGAATTTTTGCCCGTTCAAGATCGCGCGCGATTTTGCGGTTCGCTGCGTCCTTGTCCGGGCTCAATTCCAGCGGCGCAAAAAACATTCCAGCCACGTTCTGGCGGATGAACGAGTTGACCATGTGCTCGGCCTCTTTGGCTGCCTCGCCGGCGGTGGTCGATGCGTTTCCCCACAACAATGCGTCGGGACGCGCAAAGGGCGAGCGCATCATCCCATGGCAGATCGGCTCGAAGATTTCAGTCAAGCCGAGTTCTGGAATCAGGAGACCGAACGTGCGCCCTCCGGTCATTTGTGGCGCCAGCACATGCGTGCCTGCGCCCGGTCTTCGCGACACCAGGCCCATGCGTTGAAGATCGAGCACGGCTTTTGCCACGGTGATTCGCGAAGCGTCGAACAGCTTGCCCAGTTCCGCTTCGCTCGGCAAACGATCGCCCGCCTTCAAGGCGCCGGACTGAATATGTCCATGGAGATATTCAAAAACGCGACGATACTTTGCTGTCGCCTGCTCCGCAACCGGCTCCGGAGGTGGGCTGAGTTTAATTGGCATTTTGCGGAGCCCGGCCATACGGTCATCCTTTCCAATCAAAGGGTGGGTTCGGCTAAATAAAGATTGACTGAACTTTTGAAGACTACAGGATTCGACAAGCCATTGTCGGTGCGATTTGAGACTTTTACGCTATGAATGCCTTTACGATCGCCGCATCCTCGAACAACCTTCGGCACAGGCCATTGGGACCTTTAAGAGAACACGGCAGAAACCACGAAGCTCCAACAGGCAGCAGGATCGCATCGACTCAGAGAATTTGTCAATGCATTAGCCCTTTGTGAGCCTTCTACACCACCGCCGGGCGCTCCGTCCTTCCGCGGCTTCTTTGCAAAGCGGGGAAAGACGCTTTGGCGGGAGATGGCTGCCAGTCCCACTTACGCCAGTGCCCCTCAAGCCTCGATCTTTGTCTCGATCTCTTTGCGAAGATCATCCGAGAGCTCCGGCATCGCACCCGCCTGCGACGCCACCCATCCGCCCCAGCGGTTCCCTGCCTCATTCAGTGTCGCCAGGCCGGCTCCGCGCAGGAGGTAGTGCGTCAATGCGGCGGTAAACGCATCTCCAGCGCCGATCGTATCCGCAACTTTTACCGGGTATCCGGGATGCTCGTGCCACTCGTCGCGGCGCACGAGCAGGCTGCCGTGCCCGCCACGCGTAATCGCAACCATTTCCAGCGTCGGAAATTCATTCAGCACACGCTCTGCGCTCTGCTGCTCATAGGTCCGCCGCTCTTGGCTGAACTCATCGGAACTCCACATCTCTGCGTCGCCAGCCGGCAGCCCCAGCAGTCCAAGAACGCGCGGAACTTCTGCGTCGTTCATTTTGACCACCGAGGCCAGTTCCAAAGACTCCTGAATCACTTCGCCGGAATAAAACGGCGTGCGCAGATTCACGTCGAAAACGCGAATACAGCGCGACGAAGCCTGCGCCGCCATGGTCTGGATGGTTTGCCTTGACTCCTGGCTGCGCTGCGCCAGCGAGCCAAAGCAGAGTGCGTCGGCCCGTTCGGCCAGGCGCATCCACTCGTCGGTCAGCTCGAGAAAGTCCCACGCCGCCGGGTGGTGAATTGTGTAGTGCGGCTGGCCGGCTTCAAAATACACCGTCACGCGGCCTGTCTCATGCGCGTGGTCGGTCTCGATAAAGCTCGTATCCGCGGGCATGGGCCGCAGGCGCTCGAGCGCCATGCGTCCCAGGTCGTCGCGTCCAACGCGGCTCAATAAAACGGCGTGGCTCCCGAGGCGCGCCGCCATTACCGTGAAGTTGGCCGGCGCGCCGCCCAGGCGTGGTCCATCCGGCAAAACATCCCACAGCAACTCGCCCAGACCCAGGATCAGATGCGGTTCCCTCAATGTCGTTCTCCATCGTCCGCTTGTTTTGGCATTCCGCCCGATCGAACCGCGCCGCGAAAATCATTCCGCGCGTTCGCGTGGATGCGAAAGTCCATTCAAGCTGTAAACATACACGTTCCCTCGCAGAACACCACTGAGTCAAATCAGCCTGTGGATCGCCAGATGGAGCAGTCTTCCCAATTCGATGAAGCGTATTCACCTTCCGGCTGGTTCGCCATGATCTTATGGTCGGCAATGGCGTCTTGCCGTGATCGGGGAACCTTCCCCAGGTAAACCCGCGTCCAACCACGCGCACTTTCCAGCACATGTTCCTGTTCATTGTTTACATACAGCAGGTCCACAATTAGCGGCCGTCCGGCCGCGGCCTTGCGCCATGCCTTCAAAAGCCGATTCAAGACCGTTGGCCCAAAGGGATTGAATAGAAATACTAGAGCCGGCCCCTCTGGAAGTTGAAACGCGACCGCATCGCCCTGAACCATGCGCATTGGCGCGCGCGCTCTGCCCTCTGCCCGCCACGCCCGCATGTTCCTGCGTGCGATTCCGGCCAGTAGCGGATGCAATTCCACGCCTACGACTTCTCTGAATTGAAGTTCCGATGCGAGGAGCACAGCACGGCCCATCCCCGCACCGAGGTCAATGAAGGTGGTCTCGCTCATCCGCGCGGCTGGCTCGCTGATGCGCCAGCGCCGGATCAACGCCTTAAACACCGAAGGCGCGACCCCAAAATACGCCGTTGCGTGCCGGTCGTGCCTGTGACCGGTGGTCAGATGCCTGCCAGCTACGAGGCCGCTTGTCTTCACGCCAAACTTTAAATCGAACGGATGCTTTGTAAGGCCATGCTTGACCGTGAGCCCCGGCAAGCGCCTTCGCGTCTCTGTTTCCCCGCGGCTGCTTGTTTCTTTGGCGCTTGCTTTCACGGTTTGAACCTTAGCACATGCCACCGGGCCGCTCTCATGAACCGTGTTACGACGATGACACATTCCGCGCCGCATTGACGCCAACAGTGCAGGAGACAAGGAGCGCGGCGATTCATCACCGTCGCTCGAGGTGGAACGATGTTTGAAATGGTGCAAATCATCTGGGATCGGCGGCCCTGGCTGTAGATTCCATGGCAAGCAACCCAGCGCGGTTTCCGCAAGCCGCCGTCCCGAGGGCATACAACATGTTCTGGATTCTGTTCCTGTTCCTGATGATCGTTCAGATTGTTTCCGGCATTCGCCGGGAACAAAAAGCGGGCGAGTGGAGCTGGTCAAAGTTCGTCTTCGCGCTGTCGTTTGCGGCGCTCGAGTTCGTCCTTTTATTTGTGCCGCTCACGTATGTCGATCAACACAGCCGCTACTACAATCCGCTTTGGATTACCGCGACCGTACTTGCGGCGCTCAACTTTATCTGGTTCATCATCGTCTGCCGGCGCTGGCGACTGCCCAATGGGCGCACCAGTCTGGAAGCCTATCGCGACTCTCACCCCAAATAAAACAGGACTCCGCAAACTATTTTCCGGCCGCGTCTACCAGCACTTCCACTGAAGGCGCCACTTTATCGACCAGAACTGCCTGCGGCTTCTTCGCAGCCTTCAGCGCTGCCAGCGCGCTCGATTTCTCGTCCGTTAGCATCGCGCGATGATTCTTCAAAGCGTCCAGCGCCTTCAGGCCCACTCCCGCCACCCTGGACACGCTCTGCGACAGCGGCGCAAGCTCTGCCGTCAGCTCCGATCCCGCCAGCGAAGGCCCCAGCTTGCTGTCGTTCTCGCTCCAGGCTCGCAGCCATTCCTCCACGAACTTCCACTCCGCCGGCGAACCCTTTCCTGCTGCAATATCTTTGCAATCGGCCGCAAACTGGCGCGCCGTCTCGCTCTCAGGGCTCACCGCATCCACCAGCCGGTTGAGGGCGCTGGCCGTCGAATACTCCTTCAACGATTCGCGCTGATATCCCAGGGGAGGTTGCACCGCGGCAGCCAGAATGGCCAGGTACTTCGGATCCGCGTCACCGCTCATCCGCTGCAACATCCTTTGCGTCGACGAGTTGTGCTCGAGGCCGTAGTCATTCAGCTTCTGCGACACAACCGCCATCCGCTTGTACATCGAGTCCACATCGCGCACATCCTGCGGCGACCAGAACCGCTCCGCAATGGGCGCAGTCCGCGGCCAGATGCGGCTGTCCACATTTTCAGGAGTTACAAACTCGCTCCACATGGTTGCTTCTCCGCCCAGGACGAGCGTCTTTTGCTCCGATGTCAATGACGTGGCATCTCCACCCAATGGATCGACAAGATAGTGCTGGCTAGCCGGCTGATTCAGGTCTATGTAGTAGCCATTGGAGAGCATGACTCGATTGCCTTGGCGGGCCGCCGCGGCCAGCCCTTTGGGCCCGCGCCACGATTGCACAACCACATCTTTCGGCGTGTCGGGTTGCAGCACCTCATCCCATCCAACCGGAATCTTGTGGTGCCTGGTCACGATCGCCTGGATTTTTCCCGTAAAGGTTGATTGCAGAGCCGCATTGTCTTTGATTCCGTGCGCCTTCATGAACTCCTGAATGTGCGCGTTCGCTTTCCACTCCTTGCCATCGCACTCATCGCCGCCGATGTGGAAGTATGCGTCCGGAAACAGCGCCGTCATCTCACCGACAAACTTGTCGAGAAACTCGTACGTCTCTTCGCGCGTCGGATCCAGGGCGGCATCGAGAATTCCCCACTTGGTTGCGATCTGATACGGCCCCGGCCCGCTTCCAATCTGCGGATAAGCCGTAAGCAGCGCTGTCGTGTGGCAGGGCATATCGAACTCGGGCACTACGCGAATGCCGCGATCCGCTGCATACTCGATTACGTCTTTAATCTGCTGCTGCGTGTAATAGCTGCCGTTCGATCCCTTCTCATGCAAGAGCGGGAATTGCCGGCTCTCGACGCGGAACCCCTGGTCGTCGGAAAGGTGCCAGTGCATGACGTTCAGCTTCACGGCTTCCATGCCATCGAGATTGCGCTCGATCATCTCAACAGGCATAAAGTGCCGACCCGCGTCGATCATCAGCCCACGCCATTCAAAGCGCGGCTGGTCGTCAATGGTCACCGACGCCGCCGCAAAACCTTGCGGAGTGACGTGGACGAGCTGCAAGAAGGTCTGCAATCCGTGCATGATGCCAAGCGGGTTCCTCGCCGCAAGCTCTACCTTCCCCGGCGCTACCGACAGGTGATAGCTCTCGTCCTCGCCCAGCGCTTCGACTTTCTCGCTCGGCCCTGCCGTACGGATCAGGAAGCTCGCGTCGTGCTTTCCTTCGCGCGCCGCCTCCGCCGCGAAAGGGATTCCAGTCGCGCGCCCCAGCGTCTCCAGAAAACGCCGTCTCGCGGCAGCAACGCGCGCATCGGGATAATCCTCGATGCTTACGGCGAAATTGCCGTCAATCAGGAACTGCCCATCGCCCAGCGCCAGATGCGCCGGCAGCGGCATCAATGGAACCGAATCGTTTGCCTGGGCAGACCCGGCCGCAGGAACCAGCAGTAAACTCCCGAAAGCACAGCAACACAGAACCTGGCGAGCGCAGCCGAGCGTTTTCAATCAAGTTCTCCTGAAGAAATTGGTGGAGCCTCGCCGCAATCATACATCGCCGTATCCGCCATGGCGGCGATCAAAACCAGCTCAATCGATCACTTCAGAGTTATTAAGCATGTTCGCAATTCCTTCTCCGCAGAGTGACAGTCCCCCGCAATTCGCGTTACGCTTAGGCAGATGCGCGCCCTGCGCGGCTCGAAGGAGTTTCACCCACTCATGCCGATTCAGAAAACGTCAAAAATCTGGCACAATGGCACCCTCATTCCCTGGGAAGATGCCTCGCTCCATGTGATGAGCCACGTCATCCACTATGGCTCCAGCGTCTTTGAGGGCATCCGGTGCTACGGCCAACCCTCCGGCTCCGCTGTTTTCCGGCTTCCCGAGCACATGCAGCGCCTGCTCGACTCAGCCAAGATCTATCGAATGGACATTCCGTACAGCCTGGACGAGCTTTGCGCGGCCGTGGTTGACGTAGTTGAAGCAAACCATGTGGCTCCCTGCTATATCCGGCCCATCGTGCTGCGCGGCTACGGCGAAATCGGCGTCAGCCCCAAGGG
>PLTV01000317.1 GCA_003164635.1 Acidobacteriaceae bacterium | reverse complement strand
CATGCTGTACCGGTCGGTCTCGGCCCACCTTGGAAAGCCGATTACCTGATGCATGCCAACGCCGTATGCGTTGGCAATCAGGTTCAACGACGACACGTTAGCAAATTGCCAAGAGAAGGGGATGCCCCACCAAAGGAAACCGTCGCCGATATCGACTCTGGTATCTGGATAGAACATGACCTTGTCAAAGGCCATGGGCGGTGACGCGTCGCCCTGAGGCCCAGGGGCATTTGAGGGCTGCTGACAATTGGAGGAGGCACCAGCCGTAAGCAGGCAGGTGATGGCGCAAACGGCGCTGATGCGGGTCAATCGTTTGGAATGGGTAAACATGCTCATTCGGCTCACACACCTTTCTGATCTGAGTGAACAGAAAAATAGTAGTTGATTTGGTCAACCGCAGGCGGCGCAGGTAGGACAATTTCGGCGCGCGCTCCTGTTTTTTCAAGAACGAAAAGATAGACGCGACAATTCCATCGAACGTTCGAACCGAGGTTATTCTTTCAGACGGTACAGTCGGATGGTTCGCAAGCCGGAAGTTATGTTTTGGTAATCGCTTGTCCACCCTCAGGCCAGGAACAGGATCTGGGTAGAAATCTGCTGAAATTCACTCGCTGCCCAAAAAGTCGGCAGCCTGCCCAAAAATGCGGACGAAAATGGTACTTTTCAGGGAAAGCCGCACCCCAGGCGCCTGCTGCCGCACGCAGATGCCTAGCCTTCCAGCTTGTAGCGCGTCTCCGCCAGCCGGTAGAGCCGCCTCCACACCAACCGGTTCATGGTCACCACCATCAGCGAAATCAGGATCGTGGCCAGCAGAATGATGGGGAAGCGGCCATTATCGGTTGCTCCCTGAATCTGCGCACCCAGCCCGATGGTCTGCAGTGTCTGGCCTTTCACGTCGGCGTACTCCGCCATCACCGACGCGTTCCACGCGCCGCCCGAAGCCGTGACCATCCCGGTGATCAGGTAGGGGAAGATCCCCGGAAGAATCAGCTTGGTCCAGCGCTGCCAGCGCGTAAAGCGGTAAAGGGAACTGACCTCGCGCAGATCCGACGGAATCGACATGGCCCCAGCGATCACGTTGAACAGGATGTACCATTGCGTGCCCAGCAACATGAGCGCCATTGACCCGATCCCGAGGCCGCCGCCGATCCGGAGAAGCCCGATCAGAAGCACGGGATAAAACGCCGAGGCCGGTACCGACGCCAGCACCTGCGCCAGCGGCTGCACCACCCGCGAAATGCGCGGATTGAACCCGATGGCCACGCCCACCGGCACGGTCCACAATGCCGAGATCAGCAGCGAAGCATTCACGCGCAAAAATGTCGCGCCGGCTCCTTCGAGCAGCAAACGCAGGTCGGCCCAACTCACCGTGCGCAGCATGTAGATGGCCTGCAGCGCTCCCCAACAGACCGCGCAGAAAACTGCAACGCCCAGCGCCCAAAGCGCGGGAGTCGGCTTCAGCTTCGCCCGCTCCTGGTCGATGGGATGCACCACTCGACACTCCTGCGTTCGCGCAAAACGCCGGAAGATCGGTTCCTCTACGCGACTCCAGAGCCGCCCGGGAAGGGAACTGAACAGCCCCGAACGGCGCAGAAGCTCCAGAACCGGCGACGTCACGCGGTCAGCCGATTCCACCTGCTCGAATTTGAATTTGTCGCTCCAGGCGATCATGGGCCGCCACACCAGCTGGTCTGTGGCCACAACAATCAGGATCACCGCGCCAATGCCGCTCAGCAGCGCCTGCACGTCTCCTGAATCCGCGGCCGACTTGATGTAGCTGCCCAACCCCGGCAACTGAAAGCTACGCGTCCCCATGGTGAAGGTTTCGCACAGCATCAGAGCGAACCAGCCGCCGGCCACCGACACAATTGAGTTCCATACCAGCCCAATCGTCGCGAACGGCATTTCCAATTGCCAGAACCGCTGCCATGCGGAGTAGCGATAGATGCGCGAGGCCTCGATCATCTCCTTGGGAATCGTTTTGAGCGAGGAATAGAAACTGAAGGCCAGGTTCCATACCTGCCCCGTGAAGATCAGCAGGATGACTGCCATCTCGATGCCGAGCTGGTGCCCAGGAACCAGCAACACCATCGCCAGCACAACCGGCGGCAAAAAGCTCAACACAGGAATCGACTGCAAAATATCGAGCACCGCAACCATCCAGGGCTCGACACGCGGGTTATAGGCCGCCGTGTATCCGTATCCGATGGCGAACAGCAGGCTCAGCAAATACGCAATGGCCATGCGCACAACCGAATAGGAAGCATAGAGCGGCAGGGCCCCGATCGAATGGGAGATTTCGACCACGGGTATTGGCTTTCCAAGCCAGTACCGGCCCGTGCTGACCACCGAAAAGAAGATCGCCAGCGCGCAGGCCCCGATAGCCGAGTCGATGAGGACGGGCCATGTGCGGGCTGCAACCAGTGTTCGCGCCAGTGGATGCTGAAGCTTCAATCGGACACCTCGCTGGCTGCCGCCTCTTCTTCCTGGGCGTCCGGCAGCAGGAAGCGCCGCCGGCCCGCGTCGTAGTCGAACAGCTCCGCATAGCGGCCCCAGGCCACGGCCGTCTCGATCTGGCGCTCGCATTCCTCTTCGCTGAACTGCTCATCGAGCATGTCGAGAAAGAAGTCTTCCGGCACTGTATGGTCGCTCTTCGATTCGAGCGCTCTCCGAATCTGCCGCAGCAGAAGCACGTTCGTCACCGCGGCGTCGCGGAACAGCTCCTTCTGGCGCAGAATCTCGGAGTTCGCAAACTCGGCTCCGCTCTCCGTAATGGCCGCGTCACCTTCGTCAACCTTCAGGAAGCCCAGCAGCTGTGCCGCGTCCACAATCGGCAGCAGGTCGTCGATCTCGAAGGCCAGGTCGTCGGCGAGGCGGTAGATATCGTCGCGGCCGCCCTTATCCAGCAGTAGTTCCAACAGGCCGGCCACGCCGCCGGGGCGCGCGTGCGGCAACATCTGGTAGTGCATCTGGCGCTGGTCGCGGATGCGCGGTCCAGCTTGGTCAGGAGCCTGCGCCGGAGCCGTATCCGGCTTGGTGAGGACCTTGTAGATAAAGTCCACCAGTTGCGTGAATGGTTCTGACTTACGATCTCGCGGCTGTGCGAGCTGTACCTTGAAATCCGTCCGAATGTGCCCTGGGTTGCGCCCCAGAACAATGATCCGGTCCGCCAGCAGGACGGCCTCCTCAATGTTGTGCGTGACGATGAAGACGGCCTTGGTGG
>PLTV01000150.1 GCA_003164635.1 Acidobacteriaceae bacterium | reverse complement strand
TATAGGTTGACCTGATCGTGATCGAACCGATGACCTCTTCCTTGCCATGGATGCGCGCTCCCAGCTGCGCCACAGGCCCACTTTTGGTGAGACTTAACTCTCTCCATTGTCTCCGCTCGGGATAGATTCGTCAAACCCGGCACTCGGCCTTCGTGTTCGACCCCTTTTTACTATGGAATGCCGGGAAACATCCGTGACCGGGAACACTTTGAGGGGCTTCCGGTGTCTAAGAAAATGAGTGCGCGGGTAAGCGCTTCAGAGCGGCGCAAAGTCCCACGGGCTCAATGACGGAATCGGGATGGCACGGCACAGCCGGCGCTCGGTTGAAGTCGGTTTTCGAAGCCGATTTTTCGAATGCCAGCGGCAGCGGTGATTTTTCAGATGCCAGAGGTGCTCGCCGTGCGATAACGTGGGAGGACACTGAGTTGCAGGCGGACCTCACCATGGGCAATTTAACCAGCGCGCTGACGCTTCAATCGGAAGAGGCGGCACTGATTGCGGAACTTCAGGCCGGCTCCGAGGAGGCGTTCGCATGGCTGATCGCGCGCTACCACCAGCCGATCTTTTCGCTTCTAGCCCGCACCGTTCAAGACCGAGCCGATGCGGCCGACCTGACGCAGGAAGTCTTCGTCAAGGTTTTCAAGGGCGTGGGTAAGTTTCACGGTGAGTCGTCGCTGCGCACATGGATTTACCGGATCGCCCTTCATGAAGCGTCGAACCAGCGCAGGTGGTGGTCGCGGCACAAGCAGAGAGAGATCGCCATTGAACACGTAATCAACCAGGGCGAATGCGGAGTTCCAGTGCGCCTGGAAGAGATGCTTATTGACCCGGCGGAATCGCCATACGACCAGGCGGTCCATTCGGAGACGCGGGCGCGGGTGGAAGCGGCATTGGCCAAGGTTCCTGAGCCATTTCGGACGACCCTGATTCTGCGCGACATTGAAGGGTTTGTGTACGAAGAGGTGGCGGAGATGCAAGGCGTGAATCTGGGCACGGTTAAGTCCCGTCTGGTGCGCGGGCGCACCTGTTTGAAGCTGATTCTGGGCGCGCCGGCAAGCGCGAAATCAACTGCCGGCAATGCCGGATTCGGAGTACCTCAGGGAGAGGAGGCGCGATGAGCGACTGCGGCGCAGTACAAGCACGATTTACGGAATACCTGGACGGCCGCTTGAATGGACGTGAGATGCAGCTCCTTGCGTCGCACATGGATCGTTGCCCGGGGTGTACGCGGGAGTGGAGTTCGTTGCGTGCAGTGCAAAGCTCTCTCGCCGGGCTGGCGCCTGTTCCGGAGCCGGAAGATCTGCTTTTGCGCATTCGCGTGGCCGTGAGCCAGGAGCGGGCACGGAGCCGCCGCAAGCCTCTTGAAGCATGGAGCCTGACCTGGAAAAACACGGTGGGGCCTTTTCTGCTGCAGGCGGGGGCGGGCTTCGCCAGCGCCGTTCTGCTGCTGGGTTCGATCACGGTGCTTGTGACAATGTTTGCCCATCCTGAAATGGCTCAGGCGACCAAGGACGAACCTCTCGGCAATCCCACGGCGCCACGTCTGATGAGCCTTTCTGCCGGCGCGGGAGACGATCAGATTGACTCCCTTCTGGGCCCGGTGGTGGTTGAGGCTTATGTGAATGGTGAAGGCGTGATGTACGACTACCGCATAGTCTCCGGGCCGAACGACGCCGCTACGCGAGCGCAGATAGAGAAGCTGCTGCTGACCAGCCGCTTTGATCCGGCCCGCTTTTTTGGCCAGCCTGTGCGCGGCCTCGCGGTGCTGTCGTTTTCAGGGGTTTCGGTCAAAGGTTAGCCTCGCGAACGAACCATGGGTTGACAAATCATGTCTGGGGCACGGTGCCGATGGACGTCGACGGCCCGTTGGGGCGGCAAAACGACTCAGAAATGGTGCAAACTCTCGAAAAGAAAAAATAAAAAAAAGGGGGTTTCTGTAAAGAAGTTCCCTCTTTTCATAGAGATAGAAGAGGTTGCTCCTTCCAAATTCTTCATTCCAAAGGACTTATTTGCAGAATCTAGACAGATAAGGACTTACGGGCCCTAATTTTCAAAGAATCTGCAAGTTCATCCTGCTTTTGAAATCGATCTGAAACCATTGTGCGCCGGCGAGCCGAAATTGCATGCAAAGGTGGGGCGGAAAAATTTGGACCTGAAGGCGGTCTTCGCGCTTCGTGCGCAAGCTCCGCTACACCCTCCGCGGTGCCCGCGGCAAACAGGAAGCGGGAGAAGTTTCGTGGTCTCCCATTTCTAAAGCGCGCGACAGGGGGCACCCGATCTTTTGTGGATGGCCGGACGCGGGCCACCCGCCGAGGCGGAACTCACGGCCGTTGACTATTTCGCGCCGCCCCTCGCACGTTTCCCGGCGATTGTTTTCCCGGCGGTAGGGAACAGCGTAGAAGCAAGGGTGTAGTCGATAGAGAAACGGGCCTGGAGGTTGAGGATGGCATTTGAACTCGAAAACACGATTGAGCTGCTGGAACGCACGCCAGCCGCACTCGATGCGCTGCTGCGCGGATTGCCGGCGGTTTGGACAGATTCGAGCGAAGGCGCGAATTCGTGGAGCGTGAGCACGGTGATCGCGCACCTGATTCAGGGTGAGCATGAGGACTGGATGCCGCGGACACGGCACATTCTGCAATCGGGCGAAACACAGCCCTTTGCGGCCTTCGACCGCGAGGCCCATGTCCGTTATGGCAAGGGCAAGATGTTGACGCAACTACTGGACGAATTCGCGCATGCGCGGGCGAAGAGCCTGGACGAGCTACGTGGATTGAAGCTGACGACCCAGGATTTCGAGCGGCGGGGAAAGCATCCTTCACTCGGCTCGGTCTCTTTGTCTGAGCTGCTGGCCACGTGGGCGGCACACGATTTGACTCATCTGCACCAGATTTCAAGAATCATGGCGCACCAGGTTCGCGAAGCCGTGGGACCGTGGGCGCGGTTCCTGGGCGTATTGCAGTGCGCGGGCCACAGCCAAGCGGCTTGAAACGCGGGTTCGGCTCCAATCATCTCCGCGAGCGGGGCCTCAATGAAACCATGGCTGCCCATTGGGAATCTCCCCATCCGCCCTCCCGTTTGACCCTGCCCGTGCGTCTAACCAGACCTGCAGGCTAGTGTCCTCCATAGCGAATCCCCAATAACCATCAGGGGAACCATGAGTGTCCGCGTGTGTCCATCGGTGTCCACCAAGATTTCCAGGTAACCCATGTCACATCGCCCCGCTCAGCACTGCGCTAGAAAGTCACCATGTTCGAGGTTCGAGAAGCAAGGTAAGTTCTACGCTGACTGCCACGACACCAGCGCCCGCTGTCGTCGCCTGGCTCAGCAATCCGGCCCCACCCGTAAAGCCCAAAACCCCCGCCCAAATTCTCATCGAGCAAATCGAGCGCGGCGACGTGTGGAACCATGCCGGCGAATGGCAAGGCCGCGGCCCCCAGCCCGAAAAGGAAGATCCCACTCCATGATCCTTTCCATGATGTCGTCCGCCGAAGTCCTCGCCATCACCCGCCTGCGCCAGTGGGCCGTCGACCGGCTCGCCCTCCGAGCCTCACGCACCACAGATTACAAACGCACCGGCTGGCAAGCTCGCGACACGCGCACATTCGACGCGCGCCTGGTCCGCGTTCTCGACTTCGAGCGCGCACTTGAGCGGCTGCCCGAAGACGAACAAATGTTGCTGGTCCTCACCTACCGCGAACGCCAGTGTCATCAGGAAGTTTCCAAAATTCTGCGCTGCTCCGTGCGCAAGCTTTATTACACGCTCCCCGCCGCCCGCAAACACCTGGCCGAAATCCTCGACCGCATGGACATTCTGTGAACGGGCAGCTCGCGAACCGCGCGTAGGCGCGCATCAGAAGGGCATCTCCTCCGACCACCCCGCCGCGTTCATCGGTCTCAGCGGTCTCATTGACCTGAGCGGCCTGAGCGGCGAAAGTTCCCTGAGAGGTTGCAGCGGCGCTAGCTGCCGCATCGGTTTCATAACTCCGAGATTCGACGCAGAAGCTGTGAATAAGGCGACGCATCCAGAGCGGTCGCGGATGTGCCCGTTCAACCACCAGCCAACGTGCGCACCGTCGTAGTTGAACACGCCGTCTCCGCTTACGAAGGCGACGTTCTGCCCATCCGTATCGTAAATATTCCCTGTCTCTTCGTGGAGCCATGCATACACGGCCCCGTCCTGGTCATAGAGGGCTTCCATTCGATCAATCCTCCACCACGCACATGATAAGGGCCTGTCCGCGCCGAGTCGTGTGATAATTCGCGTGCAACAGAATTGGAGCGATCATGGTTAGCAAATTGCAAAAGGCAGAGAGGGTCACCGCCAAGACGGCGCGCCGCATCACAGGGATCAGCGTCCCCTTCGGCGGAATCTCGTGGGCTGACCCAGGCCCATCCGACGCCGAAATCGTGCGCCGATTCATCGTCTTCCTTGAAGACCGCCGAGTCCTGTACAACGCCTATAACCTCGAATCCTTAAGCGAGGTCGAGCGCTCCATCCACGAGGTTCGCTCGGAGTGCACCGAGACGCTTCAGGCCCTGGGGCCGAAGGCCTTCGGCGTCACTCCCATCAGGAGCATTCGCGCGGCAGGGCGTAGGTTCCACGACGACGAGAAAGAATCCTTCCGATTCTTCGATCATCGATTCGGCCACCATGACGGAAGCCCCGGATTCTTCGCGGCCCTTGGAGCTTTCCGGTCGACCGTTGGCCAGCAGGTCGCGGTACTCGCCGCCCACTACGACATCGACATCGAAGGAGACCTGGCCTCCGCTCTTCCGAAGATCGACATCGAGGAATCCTAGGCCCCGCCGCTCATGGCAGGACATCACCGCTCCCCGCCGCGCCGCGCCCAGGACACCGCGAATAAAAAGCCATAGATAAACCAAGCCTATAGTTCTACAAGGAGCTCGCTGCGCTCGGTCTGTTCTCCGGCCAGGCGGCTCTGCTGCGCGCCGCCGCCCCACCCCACGGTGGGCGGCCCCCCTCCGCTGCGCTCCGGCCCCCCGCCCACCCTACGGGTCGCGCTCCATTGATAAAAAGCCCGCCACGCACATCCCAGCGCGCGCCCGTGGGGATAGATAAACAACCATAGCTATAAAAAACGGCCGAGCGCCGTGCNNTGCAGTTTCGTCAGGCACCCATCGGCCAGCGCCCACACACCCGCGGCCAGGACAGAAAAGTCCCGCGCGCGGCGCTCCGCGCCGCGCTTCCCACATCGAAACGTGCCCGCGATCACAAACAGTCCCATTCTGGTACACCCCAAAATCATCTTCGTCAAGGGTCCGCGCCTCGATTAGACTGTTACTTAAGTCCAGTGTCCCCAAGGGACACCAGTCAAAACGCGACTCCCGCCGCCTGGTGTCCAAATTCGCGAAGGACACACCAAACCCCCAACAAATTCGCAGGTCTAACATAAATAGGTTGAGTTTAACTAGACTTGCAGGCAGGGATTCTTCATGACGTTGCGCATTTTCCGATCGATGGCCGGTTCTGGACTGGTCCTTTTCTGCCTCGCGGCCAATTCGAATCGCCCCCTTGCTTTCGGACAGGTCCCGGCCGGCGGTCCCAAGACCCAAAGCTCGTCGTCTCAGCCGGTTGCGCAGGAAAAAGCTCCTTCGCTGATTGACCCGGCCGGCCCCACCGTTTCCCTCACCAATTCTGAGCCCGTATTCGTGATGGCCGCGGCATTGAACGCCTGCGGTTACAACGAGGGGCTTGAGGAGAGCGCGCCGATTCGCCAGCGAGTTCGCGAGGAGCTGGACCAGGCGCTGGCCAGGAGCGAGGAAGCGCGCCANNCGGGACATCTCGCAGTACATTTCGCTGGCGCTTTATCTGACGCCGCCGCCGGAGATGGAAACGTCGGACGAGCTGTCGGAGATGCCACCCGATTCGACGCAGGTGGTAGAGATCGTCCCGCTTCTCAAAGACTTTGCGGCCGCTGTCGATCTGCATGGGATCTGGCTGTCGGTGCATCCCATCTACGACAAGGAAGCCGACCGTTTGCATGACCCTTTGTCGAAGATGATCGTTGCCACCAACCTATACCTCAAGATGCCCGCATCAACGAATTACGGGTTGCGGTTCATTGTGGTGATTGAGCCGATGCTTTCGCCGAGCGTGGTGAATGCCCGTATTTACGGTACGGACTTCATCGTTATCGTTTCGCCGGTGGATGGAAAGATCCGCATGAACGACGTCCGCCATACCTACCTGCATTACATGATTGAGCCGCTGTTGAATGCGCGGGCCAACGCGATTGACCGGACGCAGCCGATCCTGAAGGAAATCCGCGAGGCGCCACTGGAGTTTCGCTACCGCTCCGACACAGTGCCTTTGACGATTGAGTGCCTGATCAAGGCGATTGAAGCGCGGACCATGGATACCGGCGTACCGGAGTACAAAATTCCCGCGAACGCGCAGCGCGAAGACATGCCGAAGTACGAGCATGACCGGCAGGTTTATCAGCAGAAGGTGGATGCGGTTCGGCTGGCCACCGTGCATCACGACATGACGCAGGGATTTGTGCNNGGACCAGCAGGTGCATCGCGCCCGGCAGATCGACTTTGACAAAGAGTCGGACGGCGAAGTGCTGGGGCGCAGCCAACCGCGCAAGTTGACGGGACTGGATTTGGCCGAATCGCGGCTGGCGTCGGGGGATGTGGCAACGGCGAGCGCGCTGGCGCGGCAGGCGCTGGGCGAACGCAACGACAGTCTTGAAGCGGTGGCAACGGGAGCCCGGGCAAACTTTATTCTGGCCCGCGCCGCGCTCGTAACAGGACATCCGGACGAAGCCGTCGATCGCTTCCAGCGCGCACTCGCGACCAGCAAGGATCAACGGATTCTGGCCTGGTCGCACATTTACCTGGGGCGCATGCTGGATCTTGAGTGCAAGCGCGACGAGGCGGTTTCGGAGTATCAGCTGGGATTGGCAACGCGCGACGGCCAGCAGGATACGCGGCTGGCGGCGGAGCGGGGTATCAAGACGGCGTATCCGAGAAAAGACAAGGGATGCGACGACGATGCTGAGGACGATCCCGCAGCGGATTCTTCTCCCGCGATAAAGACGACGCCGGGCATGGGTGCGGCGGCGCAGACCGGTGCGTCGAAACCGCAGTAGAAGCGCGGCACGGGAGCAGCTGCCGGGAGCGAATGGAACCAAGATCGCAAACGGGTGAAAGCAGGAGTACGGGCCGCATCGGCTTCAGGATCGTGAACAATCAGTTCAGGGATCGATCGAAGAGCGCATGAAAGCACAACTTTCTGACCTGGAAGCGACACTTGGGCACGCGTTTGCCGCGCCCGAACTGCTGGTGCGCGCGCTCACGCACCGATCGTTGGCCAACGAGATGGCGGTGCAGGATCGAGCGCCCGCAGCCGACGTCGTTGGCCAGCATAAGGCGGCCGCGCCTTTGCAGGACAATGAACGGCTGGAGTTTCTGGGCGATGCGGTTTTAGGGCTGGTGGTGGCGGAGGCGCTTTTTCGCGAACACCCGGCCTGGAACGAAGGCGAGCTGACGCGGGTGCGCGCCCAACTTGTAAGCCGCCAACATTTGGCGGTGGTTGCGGGTTCGTTGGGATTAGGCAAGTACCTGCGCATCAGCCAGGGAGAGGACAGGAGCGGACTGCGCAAGAAGGCTACGGTGCTTTCAAATACCATGGAAGCCGTGCTGGGCGCCTTGTTTGTGGACGGAGGATTGGAGCCCGTAAAGAGATTTTCGGTGAAGTATGTCATGGCTGAGGCGGAGCAGCAACTTGCGCAGCAGTTGCAGTCAGGGGCGGCGCTGGGAAACTACAAGTCGGCGCTTCAGGAGTTTCTGCAATCGGCGCGCATGGGAGTGCCGGAATACCATGTGAAGCGCGAAACAGGGCCGGCGCACCGTAGGCGATTTCTGGTTGAAGTCCGTCTCACGAGTGGAGCGTTGCCGGCGGCCGAACCGCTGGCGCGCGGTCAAGGCACCACCAAAAAGCACGCGGAGCAGGATGCGGCGCGGCGCGCACTGGAAGGTTTCCAATCGACAGGGACCGCGGCTGACGCTTCTAGCGATCCGGCAGGAGTTTATTCAGCGGAATGAGTTTGACGGTTCAAACTTCGTCGTCGACGCCTGAGCATGGCGCGCACCACTGGCGTCTCCATTTGCCGACCGTGCCAGAGGCCTTTGCCTCACTTTTGCAGACGGTTGTAGTGGCGCTTTTTTTGCTGACGTTTATTCTGCAGCCGTATTTGATTCCGTCGGAGAGCATGGAACATACCCTGCTGGTGGGCGATTTTTTGCTGGTGAATAAGCAGGTGTACGCAGCGCCGAGCCGACTAAGCCGGCTGTTGCTGCCCTATCACGATGTGCGGCGCGGCGATGTTGTTGTGTTTCACCATCCCGATCCGCCGTTGCTTGTGAAGCGCGTGGTCGGCATCCCCGGCGACCGGCTGCGTATTGAAGATGGGCGGGTGCTGGTGAATGGACTCGCCCAGGTTGAACCGTATGCGGCATTTGAGCCGGCGGCCGTGAACCCGTCTCGCGATGATTTCCCGGCGAAGATTTACACCGACCCGGAAGTCGATCCGGTTTGGTGGCGGCAGATGCAAAGCCTGACCCGCGATGGGGAGTTGACGGTTCCTGCAGGCGAATATTTTGTATTGGGCGACAATCGCAATCACAGCAAGGACTCGCGTTTTTGGGGATTCGTTCCGCGATCGCAAATCGTGGCGCGTCCGCTGTTTATTTACTTCTCGCTAACGCGCCCTTCGACGACGGATGTTCAACAAGCCGCGGATGATAGACTCGG
>PLTV01000172.1 GCA_003164635.1 Acidobacteriaceae bacterium | reverse complement strand
ACTTCATCGTGGCGCACTTCCACTTCGTGATGGTGGGCGGCATGCTGATGGCGTTCCTGGCCGGCATTCACTTCTGGTGGCCGAAGATGACGGGGCGCATGTATCCGGAAAAGATTTCGCAGCTCGCCGCTGTGGTTACGTTCATCGGCTTCAACTTCACCTTCTTCCCGCAATTTATCCTGGGCACGCTCGGCATGCCGCGGCGCTATGCGGCCTATCCGCCTGAGTTCCAGGTACTGAACGTTTTCTCTACCGCGGGCGCATCGATTCTCGGCGTCGGCTACCTGCTGCCCATTCTTTACCTGACATGGTCGCTTAAATACGGTGAAATCGCAGGCAGTAATCCCTGGCAGGCGACAGGCTTGGAATGGCAGACGCAGTCGCCACCGCTGACAGAGAACTTCGCTGTGACACCGATCATGGATCACGAAGCCTACGACTATGATTGGCTCGAAAAACAGACAGAAAAAGAGGTAGCCAGTGTCGGATAGCACAGCCCTTGCGCACGGCCAACACGATGCCCCCGACCACGATCACGAGGAGCATCCGGCCTACCTGCGCCATCACTTCGAGAACATCGAGCAGCAGGCCGACGCAGCCGGTTTTGCCATGTGGCTCTTCCTCCTGACCGAAGTCATGTTCTTCGGCGGAATGTTCACCGCGTATCTCATCTACCGCAACTGGTATTACCCGGCATTCGTCGAGGCCTCGCACCAGTTGAATATTTTCTGGGGCACCCTCAATACGCTGGTCCTCATCACGTCGAGCTTCACCATGGCCATGGGCGTATGGTGCGCGGAAACCCGCAAGCAAAAAGGACTGGTGTTGTGCCTGGTTCTCACCTTCATTCTCGGTCTCGGCTTCCTCGGGATCAAGTCAATCGAGTACGGCGAAAAAATCGAGAAGCACCACGTTCCCGGCTTCCACTACAGTTTGCAGTCGTTCACCAATCCGGCATCCGATCCTGAAATCTTCAAGGAGTACCACGACAAGCCGCTGATGGGCGATATGGCGCGCCACACCGAAATGTACTTCTCGCTGTACTTCGCCATGACCGGTATGCACGCCCTGCACATGATCATTGGCATCGCGATTCTAGGATTCATGATCTTCAGAGCTCGAGCCGGGGCATACACCTCGGGGCATGTGACCTTTGTTGAGAACTTTGGCTTGTACTGGCACTTTGTCGACATCATCTGGATCTTCCTGTTCCCGCTGCTCTACCTGATCAGCCGGCACCAATAAGGAATCAGCGCCTTGAAGGAAATTGAGCCATGACCGATCAAAAAGAAATGGAAGAGTCGCAACACCACGTAGTGAGCCCCATGATCTATCTGGGCGTGTTCATCACGCTCCTGATCTTTACCGGGCTCACGGTCGCCGCGTCGTTCGTTGAAATGGGAGTATTCAATCCCATCGTGGCGCTGGCCATTGGCTGCATCAAAGCCGTGATTGTGGTGCTGTTCTTCATGCACGTGAAGTACAGTTCGAAGTTAACCAAGTTGACGGTCTTTGCGGGTATCTTTACGTTCCTGGTGCTGATCGGCATGACCCTGGCAGACTACTTCAGCCGTGCGTGGGGGCGGTGGTAGAAAAGCAAGGATCGGGGCTTAGTGGTCAGTGATCGGTTTGCCCTGATGCGATTGGAACTGAAGAAGATTTGAAGAGGGCTGCCCGAATGGGTGGCCCTTTGCTGTTGTAGCTTTCGGACCAGAAATCGAATCGCGGAGGAACAAGCCATGGGGCGTGAAGCCATCTGCACCTGCGATTGGGCGGGCGAGGTCACTGAGGTGAAGGCACTGCTCGAGAGCGGCGAGATAATTTTGCGCGGCGGTCTGCGCAAGCGTTTGCCGTTTCGCGACCTGCAGCAAGTGAAGGCAGTGGCTGGCCGGCTCTGCTTCACGGTGGCCGGTGAGCGCGCGGAGCTTTTGCTTGGATCGCCGGCCGCAGAAAAATGGGCGGCAGCGATCACGAGCCCGCCGCCATCGCTAGCCAAAAAGCTGGGAATTACGAAGCAGACGGTAGTGCGCACGTTAGGCGACGTTTGCGATCCGGATCTCAAAGAGGCGCTGAACGAATCGGCGAAGATTTCGACGACGAATGCCGACCTGCTGCTTGCCTGCGTCGACACGCCTGAGAGTCTGCGCATGTCTCTTCGCCAGGCCGGCGCGAATCTTGCGAAAGGGGCGCCAATGTGGGTTGTTTATGCCAAGGGACCCGGACATGCGATCGACGAATCGATTATTCGGTCGCTGCTGCGCGCCAAGGGGTTAATGGATACGAAAGTAGCTTCGGTGTCGGCAAAATATACGGCGCTGCGTTTCAATCTGCGTAAATCGGAATGAGGCCGATAAGCGATTGGAAAGCACATGCGCAATGCAAAATAGAGTTTGAGTCTCTCGCGGGATGAAATCCAAGCAAGTCGACCGTCAAATGCCCGAAGCCATCGCCCAGCTTGCTGCCCAACCGCGCGTCGTGGTGCGCCGCTGGGGCGTACCGCTTGAGGGCGGGCGTTGCGTCGTTTATTGGATGCAACGGGCGCAACGCATCTTTGAGAATCCCGCACTCGATGTGGCGATTGAAGCGGCGAACCAGCTGGGTTTGCCCGTGGTGGTCTATTTTCAAGTGATTCCGAATTACCCCAACGCCAATCTGCGCCATTATCACTTTCTTCAGCAGGGGTTGCGCGATGTGGCGGAAGACGCCGCTGAGCGCGGTATCGGGTTTGTGGTGCGGCGCACGCCGGAGAGTACGCTCGAAGCATTTCTCGCAGAGGTGAACGCGGCGTTGCTTATTGGCGACGAAAATCCCTGTCGTGAGCCGGAACGCTGGCGGCAGGTGCTTGCGAAGCGGCTCAAGCTGCCGTTTTGGACGGTGGATGCGGATGTCGTGGTGCCATCGCGTATTTTCGGGCGCACCTATGTTTTGCTGCACCACTTTCGTCCCCATCTCAAGGCGGAGATGCCGAAGTTCCTGGTGCCTTTCAAGAAGGTTGTGCCCCAGCATGAGTGGACGCACGCCAAAAATGTGACTGGCTACAACCTCGACAACGACATCACGCGCGGTTTCAAGCAGCTTGATCGCAGCATCGGTCCTGTGGACACATTCACCGGCGGATCGCATGCAGCGCTGAAACGCATGCAGGATTTCGTATCGCTCGAATTGAAAGACTATGCGTCCAGGCGCAATCATCCCGAGACGAGTGGAACGAGCCGGCTTTCGCCTTATTTGCACTTCGGCAATATTGGGCCGATCACAATTGCGCTGGCCGCAAACAAAGCCGTGGCCGACGGGAAAGCGACGCAGGATGCGGCAGACAAGTATCTGGATGAGCTGATTGGATGGCGCGAACTTGCGGTGCTGTTTGTGCGCCACGAGCCGAACTACGACAACTGGGAATGCGCGGCGCCCTGGTCGCGTAAAACGCTTGTCGAGCATGCGCGCGATGCGAGGCCGCATCGCTATTCGTTGAAACAACTGGAGCGTGCTGAGACAGCGGACGGCCTTTGGAATGCGGCGCAGCGGCAGATGGTTCAGGGCGGCTGGATGCACAATTACATGCGCATGTATTGGGGAAAAAAGATTCTGGAGTGGGCACCCGACCCGGCAGCCGCCTTCGAGTGGGCCGTGACGCTGAACGATCGCTACGAGCTTGACGGGCGCGACCCTAACGGCTACGCAGGCATTGCGTGGGCGATTGTCGGACGGCACGATCGGCCCTGGTTCGACCGCCCGATTTTCGGGCTGATCCGGCCCATGTCCGCCGCGGCGCAGGCAAAGAAATTCGACACTGCCGCATATATCCGCCAAAACGGCGGCGAAGCAGGGGGGCAAAAGGACCCCGAGCTTTTTTAAGAGCCTTCCTCCCGGCAATCTTCGCAGGCAATTGCGGTTTTTGCGCGGCGTCGCGCTTCTCACATCGCCCGCCTGCGTTTCGTACTATAATCCGTTCCACAATTTCGAAGCCCAAATTCTGCGTGTTTCACATGACGTAAATCGTGGGCCGTGCGAATCTCCCTTGGAGCGTGAAAGAGGGGAAGCCGGTACCGGAAGCACGGACGTGTGTGGCGATGCGGGTTTTTGGGAACGCTTCTTTCCTGCCTGTCGTTCTGGGCAGACGTGCAACGGTTTTCATTCAGACGAGCTTGAGGCTCTCCGGCGTGGGCGCCTGCCTGCTCATCGCGCTGTGTGCCGGTTTGACCGATGCCCCTCTATTTGTTGAGGCCGTCGGCGCGCAAACCGGTCTCAATCTGAAATACAGTAGCCAGGGATCGGGCCTCAAAGTCCAGCAATCGGCAGCGGCGCAGAGCCAGCGCGATTCACCCCCGCGCATGGCGCAGGCACAGCGCTTTCTGGCAAGACGAGGATGGGCCACCGGAAGTATGCGCGGTACGCATCCGGCTTCCGTGAGTCATCGAACGGGCCGCCCGGCAAAAACACGATCCGCACCGCGAGCCGTTGCAGCCGGCTCTGGTTCCTGGACGCCTGTAGGACCGAACGCCGTGTTAACACCGGCGTACGGTCTTGTGAGTGGCAGAGTATCCGCGTTAGCGCTCGATCCGGCAGACACAACAGGCAATCGTCTCTACGTGGGAACCACGGGCGGTGGAGTCTGGGTTGCGCAGAACGCGGCTTCATCCAACGCGTCCCTGGTTGCGTTCAGCCCGCTCACCGACAACGTGGCCGCATTGCTCTCGGCGCAGGATCCATCCATTAGCATCGGAGCCTTGACCGTGCAGCCCGGCGGTACCGGCGTCATTCTGGCGGGAACGGGGGACACCAACGATGCTCTCGACTCCTACTATGGCGCGGGGATTCTGCGCTCGCCAGACGCAGGCAATAGCTGGACCCTGGCACAATTCACCGCCGATAACGACTGGAGCTTCATCGGCGAAGGGTTCGCCGGGTTTGCCTGGAGTTCGGTCGATCCTCAACGCGTGGTCGCCGCGGTCTCGCAAGCGTATGAGAGCACGCTGGTCAATGCGCAGGTTCCTGACCGCAGCTACGAGGGCCTCTACTACTCCGCCGACAGCGGCGTGACCTGGAACCTGGCCACCATCGCCGATGGCGGCGCAATTGTGCAAGGGCCAGGTGAACTGTTCGCGCAGCCCGACGGCAATGCCGCCACTTCTGTGGTGTGGAACCCGGTGCGGCAGTTTTTCATCGCGGCAGTACGGCTTCACGGCTATTACCAGTCCTCCGACGGCATCACGTGGACCCGGCTCGCAGCGCAACCCGGGACCGGCCTCACGGCTGCGGCTTGTCCTGTGAATATCGGTGCGGCAGGATCGATCAATTGCCCGATCTTCCGCGGAACGCTGGCAGTGAATCCGCAAACAGGAGACACATTCGCCTGGACGGTGGATCTCTACAACCAGGACCAGGGACTTTGGCAGGACGCGTGCGCGCTTAGCGCCGGCAACTGCAGCAATCCGAACCTGGCGTTTGGACGGCGGTGGCCGACCGTCGCGCTGGAAACTGACACCGCGTATGGAGCCGCGACAATCGTCAACGGCAACTACACGCTGGCACTGGCAGCCGTGCCGGCAGGGCTCGGGCAAGGCCAGGACACATGGCTGCTTGCCGGAGCCGATGACTTGTGGAAGTGCAGCCTGGCCAATGGCTGCGTATGGCGCAACACGACCAACGCAACCGCCTGCATGAGCTCGCAGGTAGCTGGTTTCCAGCACGCGTTGGCTTGGAATACCGGCAATCCGATGGAAATACTTGTCGGTAACGATAGCGGTCTCTGGCGCTCGCTTGATGCCATTGGCGAAACAGGACAGGCCTGTGCCCCTAGCGATGCCGCGCACTTCCAGAATCTGAATGGCGGTCTGGGATCACTGGCTGAAGTCGAGAGCCTGGCGGCCTCGGAGTCTTTGCCCGGCGTGCTGATGGCAGGACTTGGCGTGAACGGAACCGCGGGCGTGAAGAGTGCCGGCGACGCGGGCGCGCAGTGGCCGCAGATTCTCGCCGGCTATGGGGGCTCCGTGGCAATCGACTCAGGGAACGCGACAAATTGGTATGTCAATAATCAAAATGGAGTCTCCATCTACCTCTGTTCCGATCCCACGCAATGCGATGCGGCAGAATTTGGAAACAGCCCGGTGGTCGTCGACGCCGATGTCGGCGGAGACGGCAATGTCATGCCGGCTCCTGCGCAGTTCCTCATCGACCCGCTCAATTCAACCGACGTGCTGATTGCCACGTGCCGTGTGTGGCGAGGGCCGGCGAACGGCCTCGATTGGACTGCGGCCAATGCCATAAGCCCGGTGCTTGATGACGGGGCAACCGGCGTCCCCTGTGCCGGCGATGCCCTGATCCGCTCCATCGCCGCGCTGCCACTGTCGGGCAGTACAGAAACCGTGTACGTGGGCATGTACGGCATGTTGAACGGAGGCGCTAATCTGCCCGGACACATCCTGACCGCGACGCTGAATCCCGCGAGTGCGTCGATGCCCGCCTGGCACGATCTCACGCTGAATCCAGTGACGAATTCGCCAAATGGATTGAATGAGTTTGGCTTTGACATCTCCAGCATCTACATCGACAGCCACGACTCCACCGGGAACACGGTGTACGTTACGGTTGAAGGTTTCCTCAGTTCCACGGAACCGGTGCAGGCGGTCTACAGTTCCACCGACGGCGGCGCGCACTGGGCGGCAATCACGGCCAACCTTCCACCTTCCCCGGTCAACAGTATTCTCGTCGATCCGCAGAACTCGAACACGGTGTATGTAGCTACAGACCTGGGCGTTTACTTCACAACCAATGTCGCTTCCTGCGCGAACCTGCCCTCAAATTGCTGGTCGGTCTTTGGGTCGGGATTGCCCGAGGCGCCCGTCGTTGCTCTCAGCGCCACATCCTCAAATGCCTCCGCGCATGTGCTCACCGCAGGAACGTATGGCCGCGGAATATGGCAGATTCCGCTCTGGTCGGCGGACTCCAGTCCCACCACCGTCACCGCGAATCCAAATTCGCTCACCTTCGCGAGCCAGGTCTACGGAACCACGAGCAACCCACAAACCGTCACACTGACGAACACCGGAACCGCCGCACTCAAAGTGACTGAGGTGCAAGAGAACGCCAGCTTCAGCGAGAGCGACACGTGCCAGGGTGCCACCATTGCCGCGGGATCAAGCTGCGCCCTCCAGGTCACGTTTACGCCCCTGGCAACCGGAAGCCTCTCCGGCGCGATGACCATCTTCGCCAACGTTTCCGGCGGACAAATCGCGATAGCTTTGAGCGGCACAGGCACCGCCGCCGGTGCTGTGAGCCTGACGCCGGCTTCGATCAATTTCGGCCAGGTGGAAGTCAACACGGTCTCATCGTCGCTCCCGGTGGACGCCTCCAACGCGACTGGAGCTGCAGTCCCCGTCACCTCTGTCACCGTTACAGCGCCCTTCGTCCTGGCTAGTAATTCCTGCGGCGTCCAGTCACTGGCCGCGGAAGCTTCGTGCCAGATATCGATCAACTTCCAGCCAACGCAGGCAGGCGCCGCATTGGGGACTCTCACTCTCATCGATGGCGCGGGCACGCAGACAGTGAACCTCACGGGAACCGGCGCCGCACCGGCGACAGATCAGCTCGGATCCACGGCCATTGCCTTCTCCCCAACGGCAACGGGTCAACTCTCCGCCGCGCAGACGGTTCTTCTGACCAACGCCGGCGACCTTCCGCTTACCTCGATCGCACTTTCGGTGGGCGGAGCCTTTCAAAGTTCCAATACCTGCGGAACCCAGTTGTCGGGTCACGCAACATGCACCATCAGCGTGATCTTTGCGCCGCTACAGCTTGGAGCCCAGACGGGCATCCTGACGGTCTCCGATGCATTGCGCACGCAAACCGTATCTCTTACTGGAACTGGCGTTCAGCCGGCAACGCTGGCGGCGAATCCTGCCGCACTGAACTTCGGGAGTGAAAGCCTGGGCGTCGCTGGGACGCCTCTCTCGGTGACCATAGGCAACACCGGCAGCGTAGCGGCAGCGAATACAGGCTTTCAGATTTCTGGTTCGGCTGCCACGAGCTTTGGCGTCGGGGCAAATTCGTGTCCCGCATCGCTGGCTGCCGGTGCAAGCTGTGCGGTGCAGGTCGTCTTTACACCCGCTGCGGCAGGTAGCAACACGGCAGCGTTGACCGTCTCCTCCTCAACGTTGGGCGTGACGCCGATCGTTGTGTCCTTGAGCGGCGCGGGGCAAGCCGTTTCGGGACTTAACGCCGTCCCGGCGCAATTGAGCTTTCCCGCCACCATTGCCGGCGCAAGCAGTTCCGTGCAAACGGTCACGGTGAGCAACAATAGCGGCGGGGCAGCGACCAATCTTTCACTGGCCGTGAGCGGCGCGTTCTCCCTGGCCCAAAATTCCTGCGGGGGTACCCTTGCCGTTGGAGCAAACTGCACGGTCGGCATTCTTTTCGCTCCCGTTTCCACCGGGCTCGCGACCGGTGCGCTCACCGTGAGTTCCGCATCCATCGCAAACTCTGCCGTAGTGCAGCTCAGCGGGCCCGGCACCGTGGCCGCCGGAATCACGGTAACGCCGGCCACGCTTAGTTTTCCCACAACCGGAGTTGGCCAAGCGAGCAGCGCCGTCGCAATCTCGGTCGCAAATTCAGGCTCGCTCACGACTCTGAACGATCTTTCGCTCACCGTCCCGGCCGGTTTCCAGTTCGTAAGCAACAATTGCGCCACCACTCTTGCGCCGGGAGCCGCCTGCGCCGCGGCAATCGCTTTTGCGCCCACGGCCGCGGGCGCGCAAACAGGTAGCCTGACCGTAAGCACCTCAACCCTTCCCAAAGCCGCTTCGGTGCCGCTGCAAGGCATGGGCTTCGACTTCACGGTAGGGCTCTCCGGTTCAGGTTCCCAGACCGTCAGCGCGGGCGCAGTGGCAAGCTTCACGCTCTTCCTGACCCCGCTGAATGGTGCCTCGGGGCCTTTCAGTTTCGCGTGTGGTGCGCTGCCCGCGAATGCACTCTGCAGCTTCAATCCGCCGGCGGAGGCACTTTCTGCCGGAGCCACAGGGAACGTAGTGGTGCTGATCTCCACTGGCAGCTCCAGCTCCGCGTCGCGCGCTCCAGGGCCCTGGAAATGGAGCGCTCTGCCGGTTGTCTGCGGCTTCGCGCTTGTGTTTCGACGGCGAAAATTGCGTGGGACTTCCTGGAATAGGCTTGTAGCTCTCGCAATGCTGGCGTTTGTGCTTTCAGGTCTTGCCAGTTGCACAATCTCCGGCGGCGGGACCGGAGGAGACACAACCGGGCCGGGACCGGGAGGACTCACACCGGCTGGAACCTATGCAATCCCTGTTTCAGTCACGTCCACGGGAGTGACGCACAGCGCAACCGTGACGTTGACCGTCGATTGAAGACAGCGTCGCGCGCGGCTATCCATGCGGGCTCGACAGACACCGTATACTTTACCTTCCGGGAGCACTCAAATTGGCCGCCCGGCACCGCATTCGCAGCGAAGCCGGCAGTAACAACGAACAAGGATGCACGCAGAATGACTGCAAAGGTAACCGTTGAAGACGTAGAGCGCGTGGCTGAACTTGCCCACCTCAAACTCAAGCCCGAAGAGCTGCAACCGATGCTCCACGATTTGAATGCCATTCTCGACTATGTGGCCGAGCTCAACCAGATCGACACGGCGGGCGTGGCTCCTCTGGCGCAGGTGACAGAGTTGATGGCCGCGGCCGGCGGCGGCTTGCGCAGCGATCGGCTTGCGCCGTCGCTCGACCGAGCCGCTGTGTTCGCCCAGGCGCCGGAGACGAACGGCAGCTTCTTCAAGGTGCCCAAGGTGATTGAACGCTGAGCTCCGCGAGTGAACGTTAAAGCCGCGCACCCGACGGCGGCTCAGGGAGGAAAATTCGAATTGCCAAGGGAAGGGAACACGGCTGCGACGTACCTTGAGACGCCGAAAACGCTGGCGGAATTGCGCGCGGGAATTATCTCCGGCGCCACCAGGGCATCCGATCTGGCCGCCGCGTATTACGAGCGCATCGAGCGCATCAATCCGCATCTGAACGCATTCCTCAGCCTGACCAAAGAGCGCGCACTTGCGCAGGCCGATCGGATTGACGCTCTGGCAGCAAAGGGCGATCCACTGCCCCCGTTGGCCGGAATTCCGGTTGGCATCAAAGACGTGCTCGTGATGCAGGGCGCACCGGCTACCGCGGGATCGAAGATCCTTGAGGGCTATCAGCCTCCGTATGACGCGACCGTCGTAGCGAAACTCGATGCGGCCGGTGCGGTGCTCCTCGGCAAGATGAATTGCGATGAGTTCGCCATGGGCTCGTCGAATGAGAATTCGGCTTATGGGCCCGTGCGCAATCCGGCCGACATCGAGCGGGTGCCAGGCGGCTCGAGCGGAGGCTCGGCGGCGGCTGTGGCGGCCAACCTGGCGGTTGCTACGCTGGGCACCGACACCGGCGGCTCCATTCGCCAGCCGGCAAGTTTTTGTGGCGTGGTAGGCGTGTTACCCACCTGGAGCCGCGTTTCGCGTTACGGCCTCATCGCCTTTGCCTCATCGCTCGACCGCGTCGGGCCGTTCGCTGCACATGTGCGCGATGCCGCGACTCTGCTCAGCGTGATTGCGGGGTACGATCCTAAGGACGCAACCAGTTCCACCGCGCCCGTCCCCGATTTTGCTGTCGAGTCCGACAAGACCGTCGAAGGCCTGCGCATCGGCATTCCCGCGGAGTATTTCGCAGAGGGCCTCGACGCGGAAGTGCGGGCGCGCATCGAAGCCGGCATCGACGCGCTCAAGGCGGCTGGCTGCACGATCAAGCCGGTTTCTCTGCCGCACACGAAATACGCCATTCCGGCCTACTATCTCGTCGCCACGGCGGAAGCAAGTGCTAACCTGGCTCGCTTTGACGGCGTGCGCTATGGGCATCGCTCGCGCGAGTCGAACACGTTGTCTGACATGTACAGCCACTCGCGCGACGAGGGATTCGGCGCCGAGGTCAAGCGCCGCATCCTGCTCGGATCCTACGCGCTCAGCGCCGGCTACTACGACGCCTACTACCTCAAGGCGCAGCAAGTGCGCCGCCT
>PLTV01000333.1 GCA_003164635.1 Acidobacteriaceae bacterium | reverse complement strand
ACTGCTCGACATCGGCGTCAGCTACGACGCCCGCGTCAAAGTCGGCGCCATGATGGGCTCCGGCGGCATGATCGTCATGGACGACACCTCGTGCATGGTCAACGTCGCCCGCTTTTTCATCGAGTTCTGCATGACCGAATCGTGCGGCAAATGCATTCCCTGTCGCGCCGGCACTGCGCAAATGTTCAACATTCTCTCCCGCATCTGTGCGGGCAGAGGCTCGATGGCCGACCTCGACCTGCTCGTCGATCTTTGCACAACAGTCAAGGAGACCAGCCTCTGCGGCCTCGGTATGACCGCTCCCAACCCCGTGCTGAGCACGCTGAAATACTTCAAGAACGAGTACCTCGATCACATCGTCCACAAGCGCTGTGCCGCTGGCGTCTGCAACATCCAGGCTCCGGATCCCAGCGATTCACCCTCCCCCGCTTCCCCGTTTGAGGTGCTGGCATGAGTCCTACCGTTGACGTCAAAACCCTCACCATCGACGATCAGGAAGTTAGCGCCCGCGCCGGCCAGACCATTCTCGAAGTCGCCCGCGAGCACAACATCGACATCCCCACCCTCTGCCATCTCGACGGCCTCAGCGACGTGGGCGCCTGCCGCCTCTGCCTGGTTGAAATCAAGGGCAGCAACAAGCTTCTTCCCGCCTGCGTCGCCACGGTCGAAGAAGGAATGGAAGTCTCCACCGCGACTGAGCGCCTGCAAAAACATCGCAAAACCATCCTCGAGTTGCTCTTCGCCGAGCGCAATCACATCTGCTCGGTCTGCGTCGCCAATGGCCATTGCGAATTGCAATCACTTGGCCAGAGCCAGGGACTGACCCACATCCGCCTCGAGTACCGCAACCCCGAACTGCACGTCGACGCCTCGCATGAGCGCTTCACGCTCGACCACAACCGCTGCATCCTGTGTACGCGCTGCGTGCGTGTCTGCGCTGAGATCGAAGGCGCGCATATATGGGATGTGATGGGCCGCGGCATCGATTCCCTCGTCATCACCGATCTCAACCAGCCCTGGGGCGAATCCGGCTGCACGCGCTGCGGCAAGTGTGTTCAGGTCTGCCCCACCGGAGCCCTCTTCGACAAGAGCAAGGTCGGCTCCGACCACCCCAAGTATCCCGACTTTCTGCCTTACCTGAACCTGATGAGGGAAGCGCAATGAGCAAATTGAAACTGGCAACGGTATGGCTCGATGGTTGCTCCGGCTGTCACATGTCCTTCCTCGACATGGATGAACGTCTCCTTACGCTGGCCGAACTCGTCGATATCGTCTACAGCCCCATCGTCGACACCAAGGACTATCCCGACGAGGTCGACATCGCGCTTGTCGAAGGCGCGGTGGCTTCGGTCGACGACGAAAAGAAGATTCGCAAGATTCGCGCGCACTCCAAAATGCTCGTCGCCATGGGCGACTGTGCCGTGGCCGGCAATGTTCCTTCCATGCGCAATCCCTTCGGTCCCGAGCCCATTCTCGATCGCGCCTATATTGAGACTGCAACCATTCAGCCGCAGATTCCCTGCGTCGTTGTGCCGCAATTGTTGCGCGTGGTCAAGCCGATCCATGAATTCGTCAAGGTCGACGTGTTCCTGCCCGGTTGCCCGCCCTCGGCCGACACCTTCTACACCGCGCTGACGGCACTCATTCAAGGCGCGCCGCTGGACATTCCCGCGCTCACCCGATTTGGAGCCTGATTCATGACACAGACTATCACCATTGATCCCGTCACCCGCCTCGAAGGGCACGGCAAAATCACCATCCAACTCGATGAGCAGGGTGAAGTCGCAGATGCGCATTTTCACGTAACGCAGGTTCGGGGCTTCGAAAAATTCTCCGAGGGCCGCCCATTCTACGAGATGCCGAGCCTGATGGCCCGCATCTGCGGCATCTGCCCGGTCTCGCACCTAATCGCCTCGGCAAAGGCCTGCGAAGCCATCATGTCCGTGCGCATTCCGCACACCGCGGCGCAACTGCGCCGCATGCTCAACCTGGCGCAAATGATTCAATCACACGCGCTGAGCTTCTTCTATCTCTCTTCCGCCGACCTTCTCCTCGGCATGGAGTCCGATCCCGCGGCTCGCCACATCTTCGGCGTCGTCGCAGCCAAGCCGGAACTCGGCCGCGCCGGCATCCGTCTGCGTCGCTTCGGGCAGCACATCATTGAATTGCTCGGCAAAAAACGCATTCATCCCGGTTGGGTCATCCCCGGCGGCGTGACTGAGCCGCTCGAACCCGCCAAGCGCGACGAAATCCTGGCCATGATTCCCCAGGCTTACGCCGACATCGGCCTCGCTCTCGGCGCCTACAAGCAGATTGCTGAATCGTTCAAAGCCGAAATCGAAGTCTTCGCCAATTTTCCCACCAACTATCTCGGCCTTATCAACGAAGACGAATCCATCGAATTCACCGACGGTGCCCTGCGCCTCATCGGCCCCGGCGGCCACGTCATTGAAGACGGCATCACTGCCAACCGCTTCACTGAGGTCATCGGAGAGGCCGTCGAGCCTTACTCCTATACCAAGTTCGCGTACTACAAGCCGCTCGGCTATCCCAACGGAAGCTATCGCGTCGGCCCGCTGGCCCGCCTCAACATCGTCAGCAGCATGGGCACCCCGCTTGCCGATGTCGAACTCGCAGAATTCAAGCAGCTCGCTCTCGGCCCCGTGCAAAGCTCCTTCCACTATCATCACGCCCGGCTCATCGACATCCTCTACGGCATCGAGAAAATCGAGCAGATCCTCACCGATCCGCTCATCCTCGATAAGCACGTGCGCGCCATCGCCGGCGTCAACCGTCTCGAAGGCGCCGGCCAGGCGGAAGCCCCGCGCGGAACGCTGCATCACCACTACAAAGTCGACGAGAATGGCCTCATCACCTGGGCCAACCTCGTTATCGCCACGGGCCAGAACAACAAGGCCATGAACCTCGGTGTCCTTCAGGCTTCAAAGCACTACATCAAGGACGGCAAGTTCACCGAGGGCATCCTGAATCGCGTCGAAGCCGTCGTGCGCACCTTTGACCCCTGCCTCAGCTGCTCCACCCACGCCCTGGGCCAAATGCCCCTGGTGCTCACGCTGGTGAACTCCGCCGGTGAGCAAATCGACCAGCTCATCCGCTGATCCGTTCTCAAGCGCGCTGTAAATTCTGGTTTCCCATCCTTCGCGTTCTTTGCGAAGGATGGGAAACCACGACCCCATCCGTCTACGATCATTCCATGCCTCAACCGCAAATCCGTTGCCTCATCCTTGCCTGCGGCAACACCCTCCGTTCCGACGACGGTATCGGCCCCTGGCTCGCCGAGTGGGCGGAAGAACGCTTCGCCGGCAACGCCGCGGTCTGCGTCCTCGCCCGCCAGCAATGGACGCCGGACCTCGCGGAAGACATCGCCCACTGCGCATTCGTCCTCTTCGTCGACTGCTCGGTGGACTCCGCGCCCGGCTCCGTAAACATCGTGGAGATCCAACCAAGGCAGCAAGCGCAGGGCCTCGCCACCCACCACCAGGGCGCCCCCGAGCTCCTCTTCCTGGCACGGGAACTCTTCCACGCCGGGCCTCGCCCCGCTAAACTCCTCACCGTGGGAGCCGGTTCCACCGAATTGGGCGAGACCCTCAGCGAAGCAGTCCTCGATGCCGTCCCGAAAGCCTGCGAGATCCTCGAAACGACCATCCTCCAGTTCCTACACCAGCAAGAAAAGTGAGTCCGCAGAGGTCAATGTTTTGAAAGGGCACGACTGAACAGCTTGGTGAAAAAGTCCGACATTTCTGAGGAATAGCAAGCCTAAAGGGCTAAACTGACTGCGGAAGATTCATCCATAAGCCGCTGTTTGTAAATATGTTACGGCCAGTTGGCAATCAGAGTGCTTTGCGCCACCAGACGGTAGATTCGTCACTGAGGAAGTGGGTTTTTTCTCCGCGGGAGAGGTAGAAGTCGAAGGCGTTGCCGGGCTCCATAGCGGAGCAGTCGGGCCAGCTCGAGTCCTTATCGAGATGGGTGGTGGCGTAGTGGTTGTCGACGAGGGTGATCTCGCTGTAAGAACACTCGACAACCTTTTGGGCTTTGAGCGAGAAGGCGGTACCGGGAGGCGGGTCAACGGGAGCCTGGTTGGCGATTTTGGTAAGAAGGAGGATAAACAGCGTAGCGGCGGCGTAGACGGCGATCTTCTTCATCGCGAGGATGTCCTGACTGGGTGACGTTCAAAGCAGAACGGGCAGCCCCAACGGGCAGGGTGCAACATTGGTTCAATGCGCTTGCTCTTCGTGTCCCGGGGGGCGGGCAAGACTTGCTCAGGGCCTTGCAGCGAGTGCAAGCGAAGGCGCTCTGCTCCGCATACCCAAATTCGAATCCGAAAGGGGCTGCGGCTCAGTCGAGTGTCTCTGCGAGAACGTTACGGCGCAGTGATTGGCGATACAAGACGGAAATGCCCCCGCCGAATGTGCCGGCAGGGGCGGATTTCCCAGGGTGGGATTTTTCCCGTTTTATTCTGGCTTAGTTCTGGTCTTCGCGGCGATGAAGGGTGGGCGGGCCGTCGTCGGAGTTGTTGGGGTCGGCCGTGGGGTTGTTGGGATCGCTGGTGCTGGCGCGGCGCAAGGAGGGCTTTTTGTTGTCCTTGGTGTCGGTCAGGCGTCGCTTGTTTTCGACGCGCGCGAGGCGGGCCTTGATGTCGTCGAACTCCGAGGTGGTGACGGTGTACTCATCCTTTGCTGGGAGGATGCGGGCGATCTCTTCCTGGGTGTGAACGATGCGGTCAGGGGTTTGGGGATGGTCGCTGAAGGCCTTGGCGACGAGGCCGGGCTTGCGCTTTTCGAGGGCCTGGACCTTCTCAAAGAAGGAGACGAGGGCGCCGGGATCGTAGCCAGCGCGGTACATGTACTGAATGCCGAGGTAGTCGGCCTGGGCCTCGAAGTCGCGGGAGAACTTGAGGAAGGTCATGGGGACGGCAAGGCCGGCTGCTTCGTAGATTCCGTAGCCTGTCCATCCACCGATGAAGATGAGGGGGATGGTGCTCAACTGGGCGTAGTTCATGCGCGTCTGCTCNNCTGCGCGTAGTTCATGCGCGTCTGCTCGCGCACGGCGTGGTGAGCGCAGACGTGGGCGGTTTCGTGGGCCATAACGCCAGCCATTTCCGCTTCTTCGTCGGCATTGAGGATCAGGCCGGAATTGACGTAGAAGAAGCCGCCTGGGAGGGCCATGGCGTTGATTTCGTCGGAGTCGATGATCTTGATGGTGAAGGGCACCTTGCAATCGGAGTTCTTGACGATGTTCTGGCCGATGCGGTTGACGTATTCGACGATGACGGGATCGGTGATGAACTTGGTGCTTTTCTCGATCTCTTCGGCGTACATTTTGCCCATCTTGATTTCGGTATCGACCGAGTACCAGTTGCCCATGCCGCGAGCGCCGATGTCGCGATTGCCAACCGCGCTGACGTCGTCGATGGAGCCGGGTTTTACTTTGGCGGGTTGACTTCCTGGCTCGACGATTTTATCGGGCTTGACGTCAGTTGCAGGCGTATCGCTACCAACAGGGGTGGTTCCGGGAGCGGGGGGCTTGGTGGTGGGGGGCGTATCGCTGCCCACGGGAACTGTACCCGGGGTGGGCTGGGTGCTAGGAGGGGTGTTTCCGGTTTGGGCCGGGGCTTGCGCAGGGGTTTGAGCCTGAGTTGAACTGGACGGCTTGCCGGGGTCAGATGCCGGCGTATCGCTCTGGACGGGGGTGGTTCCGGGGGCGGTTTGGGCCTGTGGGGTGGTGGAAGGAGTGGTGGTATTTGTACTGGTATTCTGCGCGGCGGCGGCAGACACCAATCCCAGGGCGAGTACCAAGAACATTCCTGAACGCAACCCGTTCGCCTTGATTTCCATGACCAACCTCCGGCACGACCGCGCGATTCTGCCGCTTCGCTCCATTGTTTAGACGCTAGTATCCTCCTCTTTGGTAACAAGGGGGAAGGAATAAATCAAGGCGCGGATCAATTTCCCGTCTTGAACGGGTTCGAGGAGGAATTGGAGTGTATGGGCGGATACGGCTGCAATCTTCTTGGAGCGCGCATTCGTCTGAATTAAAGTGGAGAGCAAGCCGAGTGAGGGAGGGTTCTTGCGCCGAAGCATTCTAAGCCTAGCTGTTGTCGCTGTTTGCTTTGCGCTACCGGGGCTGGGGCAGCCTGCTCCTCCGAATCGCGCGGAATCGCCGCTCGATGGGCTGCTTTCTGGCCGCCGGCACGCGCCGCCGACGCGGGCGGACGCGCCCTCGACGCCGGAGATTGCGCTGGACGCGAGCAACCTGGGGTCGCCGATTGTTTTGAACAAGGGTTGGCGGGTTGGAATTACGGCTGACCAAGCGGCGGCCAACCCGGCATTCGATGACAGCAAGTGGGCAGTTCGGGACGCGCAGGAAGCCATTGCGGACGTGCCGGACGAGGACCATTCGGGACCTCCGCCGGCAGGCGAGAAGCCGCCGGACGCCGATTCGGACTTCAAACCGGGAAAAGGCCACCAGCGGCCCTTTGCATGGTTCCGGATCCATATAAAACTGGCACCCGGCCACGGCCCGTTGGCGCTGCTGGTGGAGTTGCCGGTAACACAAAATACGGCCATGTTCGATACCTCAAGCGGGTTGGGGCTGGATGTTTTCGCAAATGGAAAAGAGGTAAAGCCGGAGGGGCCGCACGGGGACGATTCGGAGCACTACGAACCGATTTCGCGCGTTTACAACCTGGACCCGAGCGGGTCGGAGACAGACCTAGTCGTGGTGTTGAGGACGATTTACGTAGCTGCCGGTTATTCGGCGTATACCTCGTTTTTCGGAACGCGCAGTTTTCACCTTGGACATCGAGAGGAGTTAGATCGGCGGCTTGAGCTGTGGCGGACACATGAGCTGTTTGAGCGACTGCCGCGCATTGTGAACTCGATTTTGCTGCTGGTGCTNNCCGATTGGACTGGTGGAGCTGGCTGGAAGTACAGCGCACATGGATCGAATTTGGTACGCGGCGACGTTGCTGCAACTGGTGCTGATATCGGCCTACTTTTATTTTGAGTTCTTAATTTCGTTCCTGGATTTGAAGCGGCGGTGGTACATCAAGCTGCTGCGCTACACATCGCCGGTGCTGCTGGGAGTAGGGCCGCTGCTTCTCACCGTTGGACACAGCACGGGGTGGGCGATTGCGCTTGGACTGACTATCCTGGTAAGTGTGATCTGGTTTCAGGGCTGGCTGGTTTTCATTTTCCTGACGCTGATTATCGCGACGGTGAAGCGGAATTTTGAGGCGGGCCTACTGCTGATTCCGCTTGTGCTGGACATGGTGGGAATTGCCGAGCCGATTGTGACGGGCGGGATAAGCCAGTGGGGCGGGCATGCATACCATTCTCCGCTGACGGTTGCGGCCGGTCCGGTTCCGATTCACTTTGCATCGATCGCGGATTTCGCGGGGATTTTGGCGATTGTGGTGATCGTTTTCATTCGTTTCTTGCGGGTACAACGCGACCAGGAGCGCGCTTCGAGCGAACTGGCGGCGGCGCGCAGTGTGCAAGAGTTGATGATTCCTCACGAGCAGATGAGGACACCTGGGTTCGAGGTGGAATCGATTTACAACCCGGCGAACGAAGTGGGTGGAGACTTTTTCCATGTGCAGTCAACCGAGGATGGCGGGCTGCTAGTGATTATTGGCGACGTGGCGGGCAAGGGTCTGAAGGCGGCGATGAACGTGTCGATGCTGATGGGAGCGTTGCGGCGGACAACGGAAAAGAGCCCAGGAAAGATTCTGGAGTCGCTGAATCGCGTGCTGGTAGGCAGTGAGAGCTTCACGACATGCCAGGCTGTCTGGTTTGGCCCCAACGGCGAAGTTGTGCTGGCTAATGCCGGGCATCTGCCGCCGTATTTGAACAGCCAGGAAGTGGCGATTACCGGTGGACTGCCGCTGGGCGTTCTGAAGGAGATTACGTACGACGAGACGCGCGTTTATCTGCATCCCGGCGATCGCATTCTGCTGATGTCGGATGGCGTGGTGGAGGCGCGGCAACCCTCAGGCGAACTGTTTGGGTTCGACCGTGTACACAACCTGAGTGGGCAGTCGGCGTTTTATATTGCCGATGCGGCGAAGGCCTTTGGGCAGGAGGACGACATTACGGTGCTGACAGTGCGGAGGTTGGCGCAGGCGATGGCAGCTTGAGCCCATTCATGAGAACAAAAAGCCCCATCTTTGTGGATGGGGCTTTTTGTTCGTCCGCGAGAACGTATGCCTACATGGCAGAGGTGCTCAGTCATAGTAGTCGAGGCCAAGGTGGGTGATGAGGTCGGTGCCCATGATGTGACGGAGGGTGTTCTTGAGCTTCATGGATTGGATGAATAGATCGTGCTCGGGGTAAAGGCCTGCGGCGGTCTGCGGGGACTTGAGATAGAAGCTCAGCCACTCTTGAATGCCGCGCGAGCGCAGCTCGGGTGTGCGCTTGGCGAGGTCGAGGAAGAGCACGAGGTCGAGCGCGATGGGTGCGGCAAGAATGGAGTCGCGGCAGAGGAAGTTGAGCTTGATCTGCATGGGATAGCCGAGCCAGCCGAAGATATCGATGTT
>PLTV01000004.1:249-2706 GCA_003164635.1 Acidobacteriaceae bacterium | reverse complement strand
GCGCCACTTCGGCAATGTCCATTCCCACCCCGTTCGCAAGCCCTTGACCCAAAGGCCCTGTGGTTGCCTCGTCGCCCGGAGTCTTGCCATTCTCCGGATGGCCCGGTGTGCGACTGCCCCACTGGCGAAACTTCTTCAGCTCTTCAAGAGGCAGATCGAACCCCGTGACGTGAAGCAAAGCATAGAGCAGAGCGCACCCATGGCCGGCCGACAAAATGAATCGGTCGCGGTCAGGCCAGCGTGGATCGCGCGGGTTGAACTTCAGCGATCTGTCCCAGAGCGCGTAGGCCATGGCTGACGACCCCATGGGCAGCCCAGGATGGCCCGAGTTGGCCTTCTGCACCATGTCGACCGCGAGAAAGCGGAGCGTGTTGATGCACAATTCATCCAATGCGGGCGGAGCAGCGATTGTTGCGACTGCTGCAGAAGTTGGCATGGCGCGTTTTACCTTTCGCTTTTGAAAAGGGCTGAATTTCAGGCTGCACTCTCGACTCACAGCTAAGTCAGGCTCAGGCCAACCTACATCTTGAGTCCTACATCGCTGCATTCCGGGTGCTTGCAAGGGCACGGATTCCCTGAACTCTTTTTTGCGTCTGCACATGTGGTACTGCAATGCTTCTTGCCGATGGCGGGCTGACAATTGCAGCCAGGGTGTTCGCACTTTTGCGTGGTGATAATAAATGCTCCTATTAACCGAACATGCCCTCAACTTCTTGAGGGCTCTGTTGTTTAGAACACGATCCGCATTCTCATCCCAAGCGACGCAGTGGTATAGGCCCTCGTACTTGCGCTAACGCACTCAGTGCTTGCTGGCCGCTGTACGAACGATAGCCACAGAGCATCCGGCTCGACGAGCTACCGACTCCGCCACGCTGCCCAATAAGAAGTTGTGAATGCTCCTTTGCCCGTGCGAACCAACTGCAATGAGATCGGCATGCCATTCCGCTGCCTGGTCGAGAATTGTGTTTGCTATGTCTCCAATCCGAACATCAGACTTTGCCGCAAATCCAGACCTGCGCAGTTCGGCCGCAATTCGCTCAACCAATGCTCGAGCGGGCTGCTTCTCATCTTCCAACTCAGGAGCATAACCCTGGGCCATCTGAGGCGGGGGCACAGTGTCAACCGGTTGCAGCACGCGTAAGACCAGCACCTCCGTATTCTCATGCTGGATCCCGGCCACCATAGCACCAAGGAGATCTTCGGCAAACCCCGAATCGTCAACTGCCATTAGAACTCTCATGACTCCTCTTCCTTCGCCCCCAATGGGCTGCTCGGCCATGCGCAAGTGCACGAACTTTGTGGCATCTTTTCCAAAATCGTCTCTCGATTTAGAGCTTTTTCAGACCAACGCAAATTCTCTTGCGCCGCGTCGCCAGTATCGAACAGGCTAGTTCATGATTTCAGGTCACAATTGCTCAGGGGATAGGTCCGTTCTCTCAGCTCCGGGGTTCAGGATGCCGATTGGCGAGAAGCATCCGAGTCATTCATTCGGAACTGAGCAAGAGAGCACAGTCTCAGCCCTTGTTAGAGAGAACAATGAGTCTTTAGCGTGATTTCCCAGCGTTCCGCTGCGAACTCGTGCTCTTCGTTCTGAAGGGGTTCTCAATCGCCGGCCTTCAGCAGGTTCTCCCAACTCTCTTCTTTCTCACCGACCAAAGGCCTACCCCATGGTGTTTGATGTCTTGAATTGAGGCTAGCGTGGCAGTCGGGTTTCAGACTAAAACAGATTCTCCGAATCTCGGATCGGTCGTCTCGGTGCGCGGGGGCGTTGTCGATGTGAGATTTGATCGCTGCCTGCCTCCGATCTTCTCCGTCCTACATGCTGGTCCAGAAGGCAAGATCATCGTCGAAGTCATGGCGCAGCTCGACGCGAGCCGGGTTCGGGGCATTGCTCTCACGCCGACTGATGGCCTCTCCAGAGGAATGCAGTTTGAAGATTCAGGAAGGCCGCTCGAGGTGCCGGTAGGCAAAGAAATCATGTCGCGGATGTTTGATGTATTCGGCTCCGCCATCGATCGCAAACCGGCGCCGCAAAATGTCCAATGGCGGACAATCCATCGGACTCCACCGCCCTTGTCGGAGCGTTCGACAAAATCCGAGATCTTCGAGACGGGTATCAAAGCCATCGACGTGCTTGTGCCCCTTGAGCGCGGAGGCAAGGCTGGATTGTTCGGTGGCGCGGGGGTAGGCAAGACGGTGCTTCTCACCGAGATGATCCACAACATGATCGGCCANNGGAATCGGCGAGCGTTGCCGTGAAGGCGAAGAACTCTATCGCGGCATGAAAGACGCTGGTGTTTTGAACAACATGGTGATGGTTTACGGCCAGATGAACGAGCCGCCGGGCAGCCGGTTTCGTGTCGGCGCAGCGGCCCTGACCATGGCCGAGTATTTTCGGGACGATGAGCATCGCGACGTTCTCCTTCTAATCGACAACATCTTCCGCTTTATTCAAGC
>PLTV01000004.1:0-171 GCA_003164635.1 Acidobacteriaceae bacterium | reverse complement strand
CTCACCTTTCCGCATCCATTGTCCTTTCGCGCAAACGGGCAAGCGAAGGACTCTATCCGGCGATCGATCTGCTCCAGTCCAGCTCGAAAATGGCCACACCCGGCATCGTTGGCGATCGGCACTATAACCTCGCGCAGGAGATTCGCCGAACTCTGGCGCAGTACGAATCCC
>PLTV01000152.1:11574-13199 GCA_003164635.1 Acidobacteriaceae bacterium | reverse complement strand
ACCTATTTCAACAAGTTCCTAGATCGGCTAATCCTGTTTGAATCGCTCGACACTCCCAGTCATAAATTTCTGTCGGTGGATCAGTCCACGCCTTGTTCACAACGGTATTCATCGCTTCGCTCAATGCTTTGGCGGCATCGGCAGACAATTCTAGAGGAAAAACAGGGCTATCGATAAAGAACTGCTGAATCCAGTGGCCCGCAAAGAGCAATTGCATTGCGTGGTCTTTGGTGACCTCAAGACCCGTCAGAGGCGTTGACCGCAACGGCGCTAACTGGTTCGCCAATTGATAGAGCGCATATGTGTTGATTTGCTTCATATCGCTTCCTTCAACTCCCGCGATAAACCACGGGATACCATAGGGCTTTTGCACGATGAAATCTCCATTTCATCGGCACTAGTCGACTCTACGCCTGTGGGCGAGTCAAGTCAATTATTGCNNCGTCTTCCTGGCCGAAGGATTGCGCTGCGTTTGCAACTTCCGCGGCGGATTTTGCCCTGCGCAGCAGTTCGTGTACGCGCTCGAATCCAAACAGGTGACCTTCGGCATCCGTCGCTTCGGCGATGCCGTCGGACATCAGCACCAGCTTGTCGTCTGGTTTCAATTCAAAATGCATCAGGGAAAACTCTGCGCTTTCCATCATGCCCAGCGGCAACGCGCCTTCCATGGCGACAGGATCTCCATTGAGATAAGGCGCCATGTGCCCGGCGTTGGCCAGCGTGACTGCGCCATCGGAAGCAATGCGCAGAGCGAGGCAAGTGGCCTGCGCATCGCTGCGGCCCATAAGTCGCCGGTTAAGAGCTTGCAGCAGAAACAACGGGTCGGAGCTGTGTTCGGCCTGATTGCGGATTGCGCCAATCAGCAGCGCCACCAGCATCCCGGCCTTGAGTCCCTTGCCGGTCACGTCTCCGGCCACAATCAGCACGCTGCNNGGGCAGGATCACCTGCTGCACCTCCTGCGCCTGCTTCACATCCAGCGCCATCAGACGCTGGCGCTTCACCGATTGCAAAAGCCGCCGCAGCAGCAGAAGGGCGATGACCACCGCGACCAGCAGGTTCGCGATTGCGCCAAGGCCGATCTGGACACCGAATGGGAACCAATACATCCGGATATGGAGAAGGCTGAGCTCGGGCGAAAAGGCGTTGATCCCTCGCAACGCGACGACTGGTAGAACCAGCCATCCCTCCACTCCCTGCCGGCGAATGCCTTCCACCACGACCCACAGCATCAGGGCGAAGAGGAGCAGCCTGAGCACAAGGGAGACGGTCTGGAAGTGGAGAGCTACCTGGTGCGGAACAAGCGCGAAGAAGATCTCGTCGCCGAGAATATACGAGATCATCAACAGCAGGGCGAGCGCGGCGGAGAGCCGGGGCAGCCACCGCGGGCGATGGAGCCCGAACCATACCCAAAACACTATGACCCAGGCGGCCCAGATCAGCGAAGCGACAGGCTCGACCAGCAGATTGGAGGTGGAGACGCTCAGAACTTCCGTCCAGTCGCTGATGACTTCGAGGGCGGCATAGACAGCAATGAGCAGGAAGAGAACCCCCATACACAGGTAGACGCGGTCGGAGCGGTCAAAGAGGATGAGGGAGAAGGCGACCACGGCTAGCAGACCAAACA
>PLTV01000152.1:8676-11551 GCA_003164635.1 Acidobacteriaceae bacterium | reverse complement strand
TGGTCCCGTCTGGTCTGGCTCGGTCTTGCCCGGTTCTATCTTGTCCGGTTCCGGTCTCGCGACTTCTCGCTTGCGCGAGCGGGAACATCTTGGGCTGGTTGAAGTAGACGATGGGTTTGCTGCCGGTGAAGTTGCCGAAGTGGCCGACCAGCTCCCCGTCGTCGAAGACCTGGTAGCCATCGTCCACATCAGCCGGGCCCGCCAAAGCCAGTTCCGCACCCTGCCGTGCCTCTACCTGCACCCGGATGCGGTACCAGGCGTAGCCAAAGTAGCCGGGGTGTCCCTTGGCCGTCCAGCCGGGCACATACCCTGACAGCCCGGTGATCGGGTCAATGGCCCAGTCCTTCGGCTTCAGGTCCACAGTCTCCCACTGCGAGTCGTCGAAGCCGGGGTCGGCCCAGAGAGGCTTGCTTGTCTTCGGGTCAAGCGGCGAATCGCCCACAGTGAACTTCCATGGCCCGTAGAGCGGTACGGCTGCCTGGCCGAGGGTGATGTTGACAGTGTCCGGCTGCGCGAGCGGAGCGGACGGGGTTGCCGACGGGGCTGCAGGCGGAGTTCTGGGTTGGGCCGCAGCCAAGCCACCGCACACCAAAACGCCTGCCACCCATAATGAGAAAACGGCGCGTCGTGCCATTGCATGACCTCAGAATGCGGGGAGAGCCGATTCCAGAACTATACGCAGTTCATGCCTAGCGGAGGAAACGATAATCCTCAAGCTAGCACTGGACTTGAATTCCCACGGGCATCCTTCTCAAGCGAGAATCACGATGAACGGAATCATGCCCCGGCCTGCAATGAAACGTCGGATGGTCGCAGTCTTCCACGTTCCGAGTGGATGGTTGGCTATTCGGAAATTATGTCTTGGTTAATATTCTTGCGAGTAATACCTGACCAGTAATTTCCGCTTTGCCCGTAATTCGCCCGGAACTGCGGAATTCGCCCACTCAATACTCGATTCGTGCCTTGGAGATATTAGCCGGGTCGAGATCAAATTTGATTCAGTGTTCTGCCGGCGGCGAAGGTAGTAGTGTAGAAAACGTCGCGAGAGTCGTTACTCTATGATTTGCGGCGATTTTCCGCACCCGGGCCCTCCAGCCTTCCGTCTTTGGGCCGTTGGCGTTGGTGTATTCAAGGACGTACACGTCCTGCCCGCTCACCGCAACACCTGTGGCCGACCACGGCCGCTCCGAAATCAGAATCGATGTGGCTTCACCCGTGGGAGTGATTTTGACGACGCGATGGCAACTCGTCGCAGCCGCGTACACATTGCCATCGGCATCCACTCCCAAGCCGCGAAAGAGGGGGGAAGATGCGTTAGCCGGTTTGTGGTCGGCAGGATCAGAATCGCAGTCTTTAACCGCAATTGGATGCATGATCTTCGCGATCGATCCATCCTTACTCAACTTTACGATCCCCTTCCAGGTCGCCGCGTAGATGGAACCATCCGGCCCGGAGGTCAATCCTGTGATTCCGTCGTTCAAATTCGTGAGAGTCTGCTTGAGCGAAGGAGTAAACAAGCTCTGCTCGCCGCGGGGCGACATGCGCGCAACCGTCATCGCGCCCGCCGGAAACGAGTCCTCTTGCGAACCGTTGCTCCCATAGTAGAGGTTGCCATCGAGGCCGATGACCAGCGGAGCGCCATCGCCATAAATCAACGCTGGTATCGCACCGTCGGGGGTCGCCCGCTTGTAGATTTTCGGTGTGGCGTGGGCGAAGGCGCCCTTGGCATCAAACGCGAGCCAATGCCCGCCCGAATTCTCCTGCACAACGGAGAGTTTCCCCGAAGCATCGATTCGATAGAGGCTGTCAAACAGAAAATAGATGTGGCCCTGGTCGTCGACAACGATACCGGAGGCCGGATGCGCAAGGGCTGGGGTCACAAGCAAAAGCCATTGGCACAAACCAGAGAGAACTAAGCAGAGGGATCGTGAAGGTTTCATGTTCACCTCAGGCTGGAATCTTCTTCTTGATTCCAAAAACGACAACGATTGTACGCCTAATCCGCCTGTTACCAACGTGCGAAAAGAGTTTCATCTGAAGCGCCCCCAACGGGATGCGATCTACGTCAACACAGCTCAGGATTGTTCCTTTCTTTTGAGCTCTGCCTGTATCGTTGCCAAATCGGAGTTATGATTTGGCGCCGAGGGCAGGCTGAGGATGTCGTGCCCATCACGAAGGCCGGTGATTTGACTCTTCTCGCGGCCTTCAGCGGCTGTTGCCATCAGCCCGGCAGCGGGTTAGCGCGGAGCTGGGAGACGATTTCCTGAGCGGCGGCGCGGGCGCGGTCGGCCTGCTCGGGCGGAAAGCTGATGGCCCCGACGCGTGCGTGTCCTCCTCCGCCATAGCGCTCGCAGACCTGGGCGAGATTCACCATCTTGGAGGGGTCGGCTGTGGTCCAAGGGTTGGAACCGACGGCAACTTTGGTGCGGAAGCTGGATTTAGAGAGGCCGATGGAGTAGATCGCGTTGGGGTAGAGGTAGTAGGGGATGAACTTGTTGAATCCTTCGAGCTGATGGTCAGTGATGTCGAAGAAGATGGTGCCGTCGCGTTCTTCGGCGCGGCTGCGAATCAGTTCCAGCGCCTCTTTGTGGCGTTCGAGAAGCGGCGGGAGCAGGCCGGCGATGAAGGGCTGGCTGAGAACCTCGGCGAGAGGCATTGCGGTGAGCATCGGGATGAGGCGAGGAATGAAAGCGGGATCCTGCGTGGACTCGATGATGAGCGTGAGCTTCATGGCGGGCGCGGCCATTTCTACCGCCGCTTCGGGGCTTTCGTACTGCGCGCCGTCCACAATGTCGGCCCAATGAATGAGCTCGGCAACGGGCGCGGTGTCGAAGCCGAATTCCGTTGAGGCAATGTGCGCCAGGAAGCTGGTGCA
>PLTV01000152.1:0-8661 GCA_003164635.1 Acidobacteriaceae bacterium | reverse complement strand
CGACGATGGCGTTCTGGTCGCCGGTGAAATCGCTTTCGTCGAAGAGTGCGCCGGCGCGGTGGACGAGGCCATGGTATTCGTAGGAGTCTGAGCCGCGGCCGATGCATTCGCGGTGAAATCGCGTAAACAGCGACGCTGAGCAAGCTCCGTCGAAGCATTTGTCGTGATAAAAGACGCGAACCCGCAAGACCGGCGCTCCCAAAGAGGTGAAAAGTTGAACCACTGGAACTGTTAAGGATCAAGGGCTTGGGCGTTTGTGTCAAGGCGTGGAGGCAATCGCGGCAAAGCATGGGTGCGTCGCGGGGTGTTCGTTAACGAACGAAGCTTTGCGGTTGCGGACAGGCGCGGGGCGGGGAGGGTGGTGAACTTCTATGATAAACGTTGTAGAATCAGTCGGTTTTGAAAGGCTTGCTTTGGCTGGCCGATTGCGGTACATCCTGGTTGAAATCATCTTGCTCTTCGACCGCCGCCTCAAAGGGGGCTTCAATGCAACGTTTGATCCCAAATTTGATCCAGGATGTTCGATACGCGTTCCGCCAGCTCTGGAAGTCGCCAGGTTTCACGATCGCGTCGGTGCTGACGCTGGCAATCGGCATTGGCGCCAACGCAGGCGGCTTCAGCATTATGGACGCGGTGGTGTGGCGGCCACTGGCGGTGCCCGACCTGAAGCAGGTGGTCGTGGTGTACGAGCAGAAGAACCATGGCGACGGGCAGCAGGTGACGCTGGCGAACTTCAAAGACTGGCAGCGGCAGAATCGGTCGTTCGAGGAACTCGCGGTGCGGGAGCGGGATGACATGAGCCTGACCGGGGCCGGCGATGCGGTTCACGTGCAGGCGGAATACATATCGCCCTCGTTCTTCCACATTCTGCGAACGGACGCAATGCTGGGGCGGGTTTTCAGCGACGCGGAAACGCAGCCGGGAGCGAACCAAGTGTTGGTGCTTGGCTATGCATTCTGGAAAGCCCATTTTGCGTCAGACCCGCGCGTGGTGGGCGGGCAGGTTGAATTGAACCAGCATGCGTACACGGTGATCGGCGTGATGCCGAAGTCGACGCAGTACCCCTCGGTCGCGGATGTGCTGCTGCCGTTTGCGCCCACGGCGGGTCAGCTGGCAGATCGCGGAGCGCACAATTACCTGGTGGTGGGGCGCATGCGCAAGGGCATAACGCTGGGGGAGGCGCAGGCGGATTTGAACACGATTGCCACGCGGCTGGCAGCTGCCTACCCCGCTACCAATCAGAACTGGGGCGCGAAGGTTGAGCCGCTGCTGAACGACATCAACGGCGAGTACACGAACCTCTACTTCAACCTGGTGCAGGGGGCGACGCTTTTTGTGCTGTTGGTGGTGTGCGCCAACATCGGGAACCTGCAATTTGCGCGCGGGATACGCCGCCGGCCAGAGATCGCCATGCGCACAGCGCTGGGTGCTGGAAAGGCACGCTTGCTGCGGCAGCTTCTCACGGAGAACCTTGTTCTAGGGTTGATGGGCGGATTCGGCGGTTTGTTGTTCGCTCTGGCCTACATGCGGATTTGCATGATGGCGATGCCGGAGCATGTGGCTCGGTACATGGCGGGTTGGTCGAACATCTCGCTGAACGGGCGCACGCTGGTGTTCTCACTGGTATTGGCGGTAGGCGCGGGGTTGGTGTCGGGATTCGCGCCGGCGCTTGGGGCATTACGCATCAATCTTGTGGATCAGCTCAAGGCCGGCTCGCGTTCTGTTCTGGGCGCAGGTCGTGGACGCTGGCTGCGCAATGCGTTGGCAGTGGCGCAGGTTGCGCTTGCCGTGGCGCTGGTGATTGGCGCGGCGCTGATGGCGAAGGGCATGATGGGCATGATGCACCTGGCGGATGTGTACGAGCCGGGGCGGACATTGACCTTCGACGTGCAGTTGCCGGCGGCGCGCTACGACACGGCCGAGAAACAGGCGGCGTGGTATGCGCAGAGCCTGGAGCGGGTGCGCGCGCTGCCGGGCGTCAAGACCGCGGAAGTCACACAGGCGCTGCCTTACAGCGATTACGCGTGGCTCGACGAATTCCAGATTGAAAATCGACCTGTGGCTCCGGGGCAGTCGCAGAACGCGCAGCGGATTCCGGCGAGTGCGGGACTTTTTGCGAGCCTGCACATTCCGCTGGTGGCCGGGCGTGGATTTGAGGTTGGCGACGGAATAGGCGCGCAGCCGGTGGCGGTGGTGAGCCGCAACTTCGTCCAGCGGTTCTTCCCCGGCGAGAATGTTCTGGGCCGGCGGATCCGGCTGGGCGGCAACCCCAGCGATCGCACACCCTGGGTGACGATTGTGGGCGTAGCAGACGAAGTGAACTATTCGCTGTGGGATCGCTCGCGGCCCGCAGCCGTGTATGTGAACGAGGCGCAATTGCCGCGGCCCAACATGACCTACGCGATTGTGACCCACGGCGACCCGCTGGCATTGGCGCCGGCAGTGCGCAAGGCGCTGGCCGGCCTTGACCCGACGCTGCCGCTCGATGGAGTGCAGACCTACACGGCGTTCCTGCATGACAAGCTGACGGGGATTTTCTTCGTTGCCGGTATGCTCGGCTTCGACGCGCTGGTGGCGTTACTGCTGGCGGCCATCGGCATCTTCGGCGTAATGGCTAACCTGGTGGGCGAACGGACTCGGGAGATCGGCGTTCGGCTGGCCATGGGTGCGCGGCGCGAAGACGTGCTACGTATGATTTTGCGCCGTGCCGGCTGGCTGACGGGTGTGGGCGTATGCGCCGGGCTGGTGCTTGCGTTTGCACTGGCCCACGGTGTGGCCAGCCTGCTGTATCAGGTGAGCCCCAACGATCCTGTCGTGTTTGGGTCAATCACGTTCGCCGTGACGGCCGTGGCGCTGATTGCAAGCTGGCTGCCGGCGCGGCGGGCGGCGGGGATCGATCCTATGGCAGCACTGCGCGACGAATAGAGAAGGCGGTCCAGTCGATGGGCGGCCCTCAATGTCGCGCGGCAGGGTGGTCATCCCTTGGCGGCCGCATTCCTCTGCTTGTCACGGCATGTGCGGCGATCTGCCTGTAAAATCGGCGCTGAGAGAAATCCGGATGGCATAGGAAGAGGTTGCATGGCTCTGGTGGACCCCGAGGCTCGAACGACAGAATCTTCGCTGCCGGCCGAACATGCCGATGACGCCGTGGGCTCTTCGCATGCGCAAGCGAACGAAACCGAGCCGCTGGAGACGCGCATCCTGCTTGGGATTCTGCTGGGACGGAAAGGTCTGCGCGCGGGCTGGTCGATCGCCCTTTTTGCGGGGGTGTATTTTCTCCTCACTGCGTTAGTGGGCTCGATCTTCCTCGATCTTCACCTGATCGATCCAAGGGATCATTTCACGGCCAGGGCCGCGCTGTTTGGCGAACTTGTCTCGTTTTTGGCCATGGTGGCGGCAGGGGTGGTGGTTGCGCTGGTGGAGCGCAAGCGCGGCAACGTTCTGGCCTACAACCTGGGAGGGCCGAACCGGGCGTGGCGCTTTTTTGAAGGCTGGGTTGCCGGGTTCATCGCCCTCTCTGGGCTGGTGGGAATGCTCGCGTGGGGAGGGTGGCTGCACTTCGGCCCGGTTGCGCTTTCAGGGGGACAGATCTTTCAATATGCGGCTCTTTGGGGCATCGCGTTTTTGCTGGTCGGCTTTGTAGAAGAAGGGATGTTTCGCTGCTTCCTGCTCGCCACGCTCACGCGGGGAGTGAATTTCTGGTGGGCGCTGGGCATGGTTGGTGCAATCTGCCTGTATTTGGCGCTGACGACCAAAGGGAACGCAGTGTGGGGTGTCTACCTGCTGGCATTGCTCGGCCTGGTCCCATGCCTGCTGCTCCACGTGAATAAGGTTGAAGGCTCGAATTTCTGGCAGGCTGCATGGGTCACGTCGGCCCTATTTGGATTTGTGCATACGGGCAACAACGGGGAGAACTGGATCGGAATTTTCGCCGCGGCGGGCATCGGGTTTGCTTTTGTGGTGAGCGTGCGCGTAACGGGCTCAGCCTGGTGGGCCATTGGCTGCCACGCGGCCTGGGATTGGACGGAGACGTTTTTTTACGGGGCCGCCGACAGCGGGAATGTGGCCACGGGCCATTACCTGACCACGGCTCCTGCCGGATCGGCACTGTGGAGCGGAGGCACGGACGGGCCGGAGGGCAGTGTGCTGGTGCTGGCCGTAATCGTAATGCTGATCGTGGCTCTTGTTGCAATCTATGGGCGCGCCAGAGATGCGCGTGACCCTGTTCCCGTCAACGAACTGGCGGCTGGATAGGTCATTCCGGCTAGCACGCGAGAAAAGCGCGAACGGGGCGCCGTCTCCTGCAAAGCTTGCGTCGTGCAGGTTGACGAATGACTGCCGCAAGCAGCGCCGCGGTGAGCGATTTGTGCGGGTGCCGTGAAACGTGGCGTATGGCTGCGGCGTTATCCTGTTGTTGACCGATGCACAATGCCAACACCTTGAACCCCGTGTCCACCCGATATCCCAATGCACCCGCCCGCCGCAAACGCCGTTGGCCGCGAATCCTGCTGCGGACAGTAATCCTCGTGATCGTGCTGATCGTGGTTGCGGCATGCGCCGGTGTACTTTGGCTGCGTTCTGCCGAAAAGTCCGCGCTCCCGGTGCTGGATGGCGATCTGCGTCTGCCGGGACTTTCCGCTTCGGTGACGGTGCGCCGCGATGGGCATGGAGTGCCGTACATTGAAGCCGCCAGCCAGGACGACTTGTTTTTCGCGCAGGGCTATGTGACGGCGCAGGACCGCCTGTGGCAGATGGACGTCCTGCGTCGGAATGCGGACGGCGATTTGGCCGAAATCCTGGGGCCTTCGCTTGTGCGCCATGACAAGATGCAGCGTGTTTACCAGATGCGGCTGATGGCCGAGCATATCTATGCGAACGGGGTTGCGGCAGATCGGGCTCGCCTGGACGATTATGCGCGCGGGGTGAACCTGTTCATTGAACAGCACCAGGACGCACTGCCAGCCGAGTTCCGGCTGCTGCACTATCGACCCAAGCCGTGGACCGGCGCGGACTCGATCGGCATCGGCGTGGCGATGATGTCGCAAACACTCGATGACCACTGGGTTCCGAAACTGATGCGGGAAGGGATTGCGGAAAAGCTGCACAATGCGAAGCTCGTGGCAGACCTCTATCCTGTCGGCTCGTGGCGCGATCATCCGCCGAACGGCGCAATCGTGGACCTGAGCCAGCCGCATCCCGAGCCTGCGCCCTCGGCCAACTCCGACGATGACGACGATGATCGGTCGCAGGCGCACCTGATCACGGATCGGAGGGGCCTGGGCAATCTTGGTGCTGAGCTCGGATTGGCGCCGTGCGAAGGCTGTATCTCCGGATCGAACGAATGGGTTATCGCCGGCAGCCACACGGCGAGCGGAAAGCCGTTGCTCTCAAACGATATGCACCTTGGGCTTACTGAGCCCAACATCTGGTACATGGCGGGATTGAGTGCGCCGGGGTTTCATGCGGCGGGCGTGACGCTGCCGGGAGTGCCCTTCGTGGTTGCGGGCCACAACGACCACGTGGCCTGGGGATTCACTGCGCTCTACGCCGATGTGCAGGACCTTTACGTGGAAACGCTGGACGGCAAGGGCAATTACAAGGCAGCGGACGGGTCATGGAAGCCGCTTGTCGTGGATCATGAACTCATTGTGGTGCGCGGCGGAGACGACGTGCATCTCGATGTGGCGTCCACTCCGCACGGGCCGATTCTCAATTCGATCTTCAGCAGGGATGTGCATCCGGTTGCGTTGAAGTGGACGCTCTTTGACACATCGTTGAGCGGGCTTCCCATTTATGGGCTCGACACGGCTTCGAGCGTGGCGGAGGTGACGACTGCCCTGGCCACATGGAATATGCCGACGTTGAATGTGGTGTATGCCGACGACCAGGGACACATTGCCTACCATGCCGTGGGGCGTGTTCCGCTGCGGCCGGCGGGTCTCGAAGGATTGCCGATTGAAGAGAGGACAGCGGCGGATGCGAAGTACGAGTGGCAGGGGTACATTCCGTTCGAACAGATGCCGAGCTCCTTTGATCCGCCTTCCGGTTTTCTTGCCACGGCGAACTCCCGCGTTACGACCGACGGAACGGCTTACCCGCTTTCGCTGGAATGGGCCGATCCCTATCGCGCCCAGCGCATCTACAAGGCGCTGCAGGGGCGCGAGAAACTTACGGCCCAGGACATGCTCGCCGTGCAGACCGATATTTACAGCGAGGTTGACCAGGAGATCGGGCACCGGCTGGCGTACGCCATCGATCACACGGGTGGCGTGAACGAATCGTTGCGCCAGGCCGCCGACTTGATGCGCAACTGGGACGGACGCGTGACGACCGATTCGGCGGCTGCCTCGCTTGTGACGCAGGCTCGACGCGCGTTCTGGCCGCTGATCCTGGAGCCTAAACTGGGCAAAAATGCCGATGAATACAGCTGGTCTGAATCGAATTTTGCCGAAGAAGAGATCCTGATGCACGGCAGCGCGGACTGGCTTCCGCCGGCATACAAGAACTGGGACGCGTTGCTCACCGAGGCCGTGCGCCAGGGCATGAAGGACGGCAAAGCGCCGGGCAATGTGGCGAGGTGGACCTACGGAAGCTGGCATGTTGTGGATATCGAGCATCCGCTCGCCGCGTTTTTGCCGATGATCGGGCGGATCGCCGGAACGGGCGCGCAACCACTGAGCGGCGACACTACAACGGTGAAACAGGTGGGAAGGGACTTCGGGCCCTCGCAGCGCTTCACGATGGACTGGAACAACATTGATGGATCGACTGAGAACATTGTTCTCGGTGAGAGCGGCGACCCGTACAGTGCTTATTTCTGCGACCAGTGGAACGACTACTACAGCGGAAGGACCTTTGCGCTGCCCTACACTGCGCAGGCCGTGGCGGGGCAAACCCGCCACACGCTGCGCTTGTTGCCATGACGAGCAAGAGCCACGATCGCGAACACGAAGGCGCAGTGAGGGGAAGCAAGGTTACGCGATTTCTCGGGCCGGTCGTCCTTCTTGCTGCGGCGGCCTGCGCGGTTGCGCCGATTGTTCTGCACGGGCCGTTTTGCGGCGACGATTTCGAGTTCCATATCGTGTCGTGGTTCGACGTGCAGCAAAGCTGGCAGCATGGGATCGCGATTCCGCACTGGATGCAGAGCGTCAACTACGGCGCGGGCGAGCCGCGGTTCATGTTCTATCCGCCGCTGACGTGGATCCTGGGCGCGGCACTGGGGTCTGCGCTGCCCTGGAGTCTTGTGCCCGTGGCGATGATTTTCTTGTTTCTTGTGGCCACTGGATTTGCTGTGCGCGCCCTGGCGCTCGAAACGCTGCCCGATGCACCTGCGACGCTGGCCGGGTGCTTCGCGCTTCTCTCGGGCTATGCGCTGTTCAGCGCGTATGAGCGCACAGCTTTTGCCGAAATGATGGGCGGCTTCTGGATTCCGCTGCTGCTGCTGTACGGTCTGCGCGATCGAAGGGCAGACGCGAAGCTGTGGCGGCGCGCACTCGATGGCTCTACCCTGCCGTTGGCGCTGGTGCTGGCCGCATGCTGGCTCTCGGATGGACCGGTCGGCGTGATGGGCAGCTATCTGCTTGCATCGGTCGCTACGGGTGCTTCGGTTCTGGCACGGTCATGGGCGCCATTTGTGCGCGCGTCGCTTGCCAGCGTGCTAGGTCTGGCTCTGACCGGTGCGTATCTGATTCCCGCGGCGTGGGAGCAGCGCTGGGCAGATCTGCGCGCCGCGATTGACTATCCCGTATTCCGCATCGAGAACAACTGGTTGTTCGGGCAGCACCTCAATGGCGCCTTGTCTCCGTTTGCAATGGTGCTGGAGCGTGCGTCGGCGCTGGCGGCCTGCATGATCGGCGCAACGGTTCTTGGGGCGTTGATTTTGATTCTGCGCAGGAAGCAAGAGAGCGCCGCGGATGTGCGTGGCAGTCGGATTGAGCCGGCAAATTTGCGGCGATGGATTTTGCTGGGCGCGATTCCGTTTGCGGTGCTGCTTTTGTTGACGCCCTTATCGACGCCGGTGTGGAATTTTCTGCCCAAGCTTAGGTTTCTTCAGTACCCCTGGCGTTGGGTGCTTGTGGTGGAAGCTCCCATGGGGATATTTGTCGCCGCAGCCGTGTGGCCGTTGACTGGGACACGCTTCCGGATCAAGGCGGCGGTGGCTGGAATCTGCGCGCTTTTGTGCGTTGCTTCAACCGCATACTACGCCCGAAATTTTCTGCGGCAGTGCAAGGAAGGCGATACGGCAACCGACTTGTTTCAATCGTTCCGCTCCGAAGGCGGACTCGAAGGCACCGACGAGTATGAGCCTCCCGATAGCGACCACTGGAAGATTGCGACCGGGCTTCCGGATGCGTGCCTGACTTCGGACTGGAATGCAATCCTCGGTATTTCGTCATCTCCGAATGCCGTGCCTACATGGCATGCGGATCAGGGAAGTTGCCTTGCAATCGCGCGGGCTTCGTATCGGGATTCGAGGCGGCTCCGCGTTCGCCTGAACGCGCAGCAAGCGGGGTTTGTGGTTCTGCGGCTGCAGGCTTATCCGGCGTGGCGGGTTGCCGTGAATGGAAAGGCAGCCGAGCCAACCGATTCGCGCGACGATGGGTTGCTGGCTGTGCCTGTATCGCAAGGTCAGGTCAACGTCGATGTGGATTGGACCACCAC
>PLTV01000264.1 GCA_003164635.1 Acidobacteriaceae bacterium | reverse complement strand
TGGTTCAACCGCGTCGGCATTCTGGCGGTGCTGATCGGCATGGCCTGGTTTTTGAAGTTTGCCATCGATAACCACTGGATTGGACCGCTGGGGCGCATTTTGATTGGCCTGGTGGCCGGCGCGGGTCTGATCGCGTGGTCCGAGCGGTTCCGCAGCCGGGGATACGCGGTCTTTTCGTATTCGCTGAAGGCGATCGGCAGCGGCACTCTTTACCTTTCACTTTGGGCGGCTTTCTCGCTCTACCAACTGCTGCCTGCCGGCGTGGCTTTCGCCGCCATGATTCTGGTGACGGCGTTCAACGGACTGATGGCGTGGGTTCAGGACGCGGAACTGCTGGCGTTGTACGCCATTGTGGGCGGCCTGAGCACACCTCTGCTGCTTTCGACAGGCGAAAATCACGAAGTCGCGCTGTTCAGCTATTTGCTCATTCTCGACGTTGCGGTACTCGTGCTGGTGGCGCTGAAACCATGGTCGCGGCTTCTGTTCGCTGCATTTACGGGGACGACGCTGATTTTTCTGGGGTGGTGGAGCGGGGACTACAGCGACGCGCAGTTTGCGCGCACGGCCTTCTTTCTGGCCTGTTTCTTTGTGATTTTTGCCTTTGCGCCACGTCTGGTCCGCATCTGCGGGGACGATGCTGCGCACCCTGGGGGATGGGATGCGCTGGCAGTGCTGGTGCTTCCGGTCGCCACGGCTTCGCTTGGTTTTTGGGGATTTCTCACGCTGCTTGACCGGCCTGAGACGGAATGGGCGCAGCCCTGGCTGGCCGTGGCGTTCGCCGCGTTTTACCTGCTTTTGCTGCGCCTGCCGGCGCGAGGCCGGCTGAAAGAGAGCCCGAAGGCACTCGAGTCGCTGCACCTGGCCGCCGCGGTTGTCTTCCTCACCATCGCCATTCCGCTTAAAGCGAAGGGGAGGTGGCTCACCATTGGCTGGCTTGCGGAGGGTGCAGCGCTGCTGTGGGTTTCGGCGCGCTTGCAGTCGCTGCTGCTGAAGTTTCTGGCGCTGGGCTGCCTTGCGCTTGGACTGGGCGCGCTGCTGCTCGTGAATCCGGATACGACAACGATGCCGCTTTTGAATGCGCGCTTCGGAACCTATTGTGTGGCCATCGGTGTATTTGCGTTTGCGGGTTGGGTGGCGGGGCGTGCGCGCGAATCGAGTCACGCAGAGCACGCGGAGGGTGTGTCGTGGGAAGCGATTGCGGCCGCATCGTTGCTGATTGTTAATTTCCTGATCCTGGTGGCCGTCGGCCTTGAGATCCACAGTTTCTGGTGGGCGCGGCATTGGGGCGGATTGCACTCGGGCCGGGTGCAGGCGTACTGGGAAGAACTGCAAGTGCATCGCATGTATGCGGAGTTCTCGTACTCGGCGTGGTTCATGCTTTTCGGGGCCATTCTGCTGGCTGTCGGATTCGCACGCCGCTCGGCATTCCTGCGCTGGCAGAGCTTGTTTCTGCTGGCCGTTTCCATCGGCAAAGTTTTTCTGGTGGACACGAGCGCACTCAGCCAGGGCTATCGCATCCTCAGCTTTTTGGGGCTGGGCGTGCTTTTGCTTGGAGTGAGCTTTGTGTATCAACGCGACTGGCTCAACCTTCGCGGAAAACAGACTGGGAGCGCCGAAGGATCGAAGCCATGAGAGCGGCCGCGGCCTTGTTGCTGTTGGGGATGGTGACGGCCGTTCCGGAGATGCGCTATTTCCGGTCAGAGCGCCCGCTGGAGAATTTGCCCGCGCAGGCGGGTCAGGCATGCGTCGTGCTCGACGCGGATCTGTTTGCGCAATCGGCGGCTGACCTCGCCGATCTGCGCCTTTACCGCGACGGCGCGGAGGTTCCGTATGCGATTCACCAGGCGTCGCCGGTTGCCGCATCGCGCGGCATGATCGCACTGCTGAACAAGGGTGTGCGCGCGGGACAGACGGTCTTCGATGCGGAGTTGCCCGACGGGCACTATAGCGACGTGGAACTCGCGGTTGTGCAGCACGATTTTATTGCGACGGTCGAGGTTGCGGGCAGCCGGGAGCAAACGGGCAGCGCGGAAACCAGGCTCGGCTCCTACACGGTCTTCGATCTGAGTAAACAGAAGCTCGGGCGCAGCACTGTGCTTCATCTTCCCGAATCCGATTTCAAATACCTGCATTTTCGAATTGCCGGCCCGCTGAAGCCGGATGTAGTGACGGGCCTCTCGGTGCTGCGCCTGCCTGTGAGCCAGCCGCGGTACGTCGCGGTGGGTCAGGCTGCGCAGGGCAAGCAGAACGGGCATAAGACGGTCTTCGAGATTTCACTTGGCGGCCGTGTTCCGGTAGATCGGGTGGTGTTCGCGGTGGCTGCGCAGCCGGCGCAATTCAGCCGGCCGGTGACCATCGAGGTTGAGCGCTCGCCGAATTCGCCGAGCGACGCGAGCACTCGGTACCCGAGTGTAGAGACAGCGTCGGGAAATTTGCTGCGGGTACACAGCGAGCAAAATGGGCATCGCATTGATGAAGAGCGCGTGGCCGTTGATGCGCCGCGGGCGGAGTTCGACGCCCCGGCCAAATGGACCATCACCATCGACAACGGCGACGACGCGCCGCTGAAGATCGACTCGGTGCGGTTTGAAATGCTGGAGCGGGATCTGTGCTTCGACGCGGCAGGCGGCGGCAGCTATACGCTCTATATCGGCGACCCGGCGCTGACGGCTCCGCGCTACGATTTTGCGAGCCTGTTTGTTGCCCAGTCCAGTGCGGCCAAGGGCACGCTGGGCGCGCAAATCGCTAACCCTGTCTGGCAGCCTCGTCCCGACCAGCGCGCCTTCACCGAACGGCACCCCGCGCTGCTGTGGGTTGGGCTTGTGCTCGTGGTTGGGCTGTTGGCCGCGATCGCCTTCGGAAGTTTGAAGAAAACCGCTGCAAGCCAGTCTTGATTCGCGTCTTCATTTCGGAGGGAGCAGGGGCCTTCCAGGCCCCTGAAAGCAGCAGTTAGATAAGCGGCCTTCAGGCCCGGGCAAGAAGGTACGCGTTTCTTGCGGTGCCCGTCGTACCTGTGCAGCATAAACGAAAGGCCCGCGGCTAAAGCCACTTGTATCACGCGCCCGCGTTCAGGAGCCTGAAGGCCCCTGCTCCCTCCGTCGAAGACCGGTCAATTTCTGATATTGCGCCGGAGTCGCCTATGCGGATCTTTGGGGTGCTGGCTGACTCATCGTGATCCGGCTCACGCGAAACTTTCCAATGGGCAACGAAACACCCACAACCCCATCCGCCACCATCATCCTCTACCCACAACAT
>PLTV01000212.1:15537-18610 GCA_003164635.1 Acidobacteriaceae bacterium | reverse complement strand
CCCATCGTATCGAAAACGCGCCCGACGAGGATGGGCCCAGTGGCGCCCCCGACTGCATAGGTGGTCCAGGTAAGTGCGTAGAGAGTCGAGAAGCGCTTGAGGCCGAAATAACGCCCGAGAAGATAGGGCGTAATATCGCCTTCGCTGCCCATGCTGAATCCGATGAGGCCAGCCGCAAATAAACCTGAAGAGAGGCTGTTGGCCACCGACAGCAGCGCAATGCCGAGAACCGTCATCAGCAACATTACCTGCGAAACACGAGGGCCGAAGAAGCGATCGAGAAAAAGTCCGGTAAGCACGCGCCCGATCAGGCTGGTGGCGCCGATGATGGAGACCGACCAGGCGGCGCCGCTTGGCGAGACGCCGCGATCGGTAAGCAGCGCGGAGAGATGTGCGATGGCTCCGTTGACACTGATGGCATAAAGACAGACGGTTGCGGCGATGATCCAGAAGGCAGGCGTAGCAAGGGCCTTGGCGACGGGCTCGCCTACTTCAGTGGAGACATCCTGATCCTGATGCGCGGCAGGACGTTCGCGGACGAAAGCTGCGGTGAGTGGAAAGCCGACCACAAAGGCGAGTATGCCGAGAGTCAGGTAGGCACTGCGCCATCCCATGTGCGTGATCACGGCTTGCGCCAGCACCGGAAGCACGATGGCCCCGAGCCCGCTTCCCGCCAGCATGATGGAGAGAGCGAATCCTCGCCTGCGGTTGAACCATGTGGAGATGGCGCGGGAGTATCCGATGTAAGCAGTGCCGTTGCCCACCAGGCCAATGATGAAAAACGTGAGATAGAAATGCAACAGGTGCGGTGTGAGCAAGGCCAGTGAAGCGTATGCGATCGAAAAGACGACGATACAGGGCAACACGATGCTGCGTGGTTTATGGCGGTCAAGCAGGAAACCGAGGCCTGGCGATGCAGCGGCCACGGTTAAAGCGGCAATGCTGAATCCGGCAGAGGTGGCTTCGCGATGCCAGCCGAAGCTTGCAGTGAGCGGTTTGAGAAAGAGCCCGAATGTGTAAGGCACAATCGACGCGAAGCTGACCATGACGCCAAAAAAACCGGCCAGGACGATCTTCCAGCCGGGATAAGCGACATCGGATTCATCGATCAAGGGGCCGATTGACGTGATTGCTGAATCAGGCATGGACGCGCATTCCCTCGGAGCACAATGATTGCAGCGTGAAGAGCGTGCCCATCGACGACTGAGCAGTTAGCGATGGATTTATGCGGGTCTTAACGGTGCATGCCGGCAATGGCTGCCTCGGTAACCCCTACATAACCGTGCCCCTCAAACTGGGCGGCACGCTCGCGGCGGTCATCTCCATCTTGCGGGGCAAAGCCAGGGACGAACCTCCATTCAAAAGGGGAAAATCGGCACTAAGAGTATTTGCTTTGGAAGCAGGACGGTTCCATCCTACGCCGAGTGGTGCAGGGCGCGCTTCCATCGAAAGATGGAGGATGGCAAGCCAGGTCGCGGTTCCTTCCGCGGGATTGGAGATCAGGAATGAGTTGTGGTCTGGCCGAGGCGGCGAGCCATGGTGGTCGTACGCTCTGGCGGGGGCAATTCCAAGCGGCAGCATTCCGGCCCGCCGGCTCTTACTTTTCAGCAGCCAGGGCCGCTTCGATTTCGTACAATCGAGAATCATGAAAGCAATTGCGACTCTCGTTGTTTTGTGTTCGAGCCTCCTCGTGGCTGCCCAGACTCCTGTTCCCAAAAGCGCTGCCGCGAAGAGTGGTGCGACGCACGCGGCGTCTGCCGGACCCCGTCCATCGCTGCTAAACCCCTCGTCGCTCAAGGCGAAGGCCCCCGCCGTGTTCAAGGCAAAATTCACGACAACCGCGGGCGACTTTGTGGTGGAGGTGCATCGCGCCTGGGCGCCCAACGGGGCCGACCGTTTCTACAACCTGGTTCGATACGGCTATTTCACCAACGCTGCCTTCTTTCGAGTCGTTCCCGGATTCGTTGTACAGTTTGGGCTCAGCGCCGATCCCGCCGTGAACAAGGTATGGAAGGACGCGAAAATCCAGGACGATCCTGTGATTCAAAGCAATAAGCGCGGCAATCTGGTTTTCGCTTCGGCCGGTCCCAACACGCGCACGACGCAACTGTTTATTAACTTTGCCGATAACGCTCGCCTCGACGGGATGGGTTTTGCCCCATTCGGAAGTGTTGTGGATGGGATGACTGTGGTGGACAAGATATTTCCGGCCTATGGGGAATCTCCGCGCCAGGATTCAATCCAGGACCAGGGGGATGCCTATTTGAAGGCGAATTTTCGCGACATCGACCGGATCAAGTTAGCACGCATTGTGCCGGCCCTGCCCCCAGCGACGCACCCTTCGGCTGCGGCCAAACCGGCAACCAAACCGGCTGCGAAGCCGGCTCAGTAGACGGTGGAGTCCTGATCGTTAGGTTACCTGCAAACCGCGAAGGTAAGGAACGCTGGCTTTCATAAGCGGGAAATCCATTTCTACGAAATAATTGTTTATGCCACCATTCTTTGCTGCGCTAAAGATTTTCTTCCAATCGAGGCTGTCCTGACCTACCGGAACGATCTTGCGATTGACCGCAGACCAACCCTGAACGTGCATGGAAATGAAACGGCCCGGGTATCGGGTGAAGTAATCCGCAGCATCGTAGCCGTCGCTGATTGTGGATATCTGGAACTGAAACTTGACGAACTTCGGATCGAGGAGTTGAAACAACAAGTCATACGTTCGTTTTCCATCCACAGAGGTAAGCTCGAAGTCTTCGTTGTGGAGTCCTTGCACAATTCCGGCCGCGGCTGCCCGCTCCCCCATGCGGTTGTACTCTTCCGCCGCTCGCTTCACATCATCCATGGTGGGTTTCTTAGGGCCGTCCAGGCTTGGGACCATCATTTGCGTCAACCCGAGATCCTTTGCCCAGGAGATTCGGTCGTCCTGACTCTTTCTCAATTCATCAATGGAGAAATGACTACTAATGCAGGTCAGGCCTGCATCGCTGAGAATTGCTCGAAGCTCGGCACCTTTGAATTTGCTGAGTCCGGCGAAGCCAGAATCGGAGTACCCAACGGGCGAGCACAATTCGAT
>PLTV01000212.1:0-15518 GCA_003164635.1 Acidobacteriaceae bacterium | reverse complement strand
GTGCTGGATGCAGCGCTTCGGATGAATTCTCTTCTCGATAGTGTGGGCATGGTTTCCTCCTGGCAAAAACATGGTCCCAGCTTTTTCTCTTGGCTGCCACTCTTTGGCGAATTGCAGACAAACCTACTGTAATCTGTTTCGGAGGCGGCGTGCGGCTACGCTCAGCAAGCTGCGGCATTCAATTGGATGGGTGGACTATTCCACGGGGATCCATTTGCCGCCAGCGCGAGCGACACCCTGCCAGACTTAAACCCGGCCGAGGGCGAGCCAGCGTTCAAGGCGGTCAGCGTAGGTGCGGCTGGATCGGTGTTTCGACCCATCGGACAGCGTCACTGTAAATTCACGGTTTTCGATCGAGCGCAACTCGACGATGGATCTTGATTGAACAATGCGCGATCGATGAATGCGCAGGAACTTCGCAGGGTCCAGCCTAAGCTCGAGCGAAGCCATGGTTTCACGCATGAGATAACTGTGGCCTTCGGAGTGTAATTCAACGTAGTCCCCCGCAGCTGAGATCCACGCTACAATTTCCGCGGGTAGAATTCGAATGCGCGACCCTGACTGCACCGTGAAGCGAGACGCAAATGTATCGGCGGTCCGATCCAGCATTTCAAGCTATTCCAATGCGGATTATGACATTAGAAACAATCTTGTTGGAGATGCCGTGTATGAGGAGCCGTTCAAAGTGCAAAACCGGATAGTGAATCCGCTCGTGAGCGGGTGGATGATCGCCGGAAAGACCTATTTCAGATCGGGCGAGCCATTCTCGGTTGTGAACAGTAATGTGGTGGCCGGTTTCCCGACACTGGCGACGATCCCGGGAACTACACTGATGCCGCAGGTCTCTGGATTTCAGCTGACAAACACGTGCGGGAGCAATCCTCATGCGGCGGTCAATGCTCCGTGCCTGGATTCGGCGCAATACGAAGGAGCGGATCAAAGCACGTTTGGTAATTTGCGCAGGAATTCGTTTTACGGTCCGCACTATGCCAACACGGATGCGACACTGACGAAGCAAATTGTCAAAGCAGAGGGTCTGACTCTCACGCTGGGTGCGCAAGCGTATAACATTTTCAATCATCCAAACTTCGGCAACCGCAACACCACGATTGGCGATGGAAGCTTCGGTTCGATTACCAGCATCCAGGCCCCTCCTACCAGCCCCTATGGCTCGTTCCAGGGCGCGGCGATTACGCAGCGGGTACTCGTGGTGACGGGCAAGATCACGTTCTAACGGGAAGCAGGAACGGGCGGACAGCATCAGGGTGGACGCGGATGTGCTCGCTTCTAGGCAGCCTCAGCCGCGCTCGACTACCAGCGATAAAAAGTGAGGTTATCCAGATAGAGGGTTGACGATCCGCTTGAACCGGCGCCGTCGACCTGAAAGTTGGTCATAAGATCGCCGTTGGCCCACCCGAGGGAAAATGCGCCAAACACAGTCGCGTTGATGGGTGCCTCTATTCCGTCGAGCCAGACAGAGTTGAAGGTAATATTGCCATTGTCGTCGCGCGAATAGCTAATCTGCACATGATGCCAGGTGTTTCTGGCCCAGTTTGCAGGATTGCATGGTTGTGTGGATCGGACCCACTTGACATTCGGGTTCTTCGCTGTCCCTGCATTCGATCCGTAATCCCAGGTATTGTGGTCGCCAGCGCACTGAAAGGAGTAGATTACGGTGTCTCCGTTGGCCATAACCTGGTTATTGTCCATTTCCAGATTTCCAACGATGCTTCCGGCGTTGATCCAAACGTAGCCGTCATAGAGGAAGTTTTTCGCATCTGGATCGTTTCCCCAGGTCTTCGCATAAATCTCGCCGCCCCAGTTTTCAAAGGTGCTACTGAATTTTGCAGCTTCTTCGCTCAACGCTGGATTGCTGACGAGCGTCATGGATCCGCTGGAAGAACCCTTCGTACCCGGGTCATGTTTGTGATTCCAACCGGACATCATTTGAATCTGCGTTACCGCGGTCGCGTCGGCGGGAATTTGAGGGCCAGTTGTCGAGGACTGCCCGATGACATAATCTCCGCGGGCCAGGCCGCTGTTCGCATCGCCTGAGTTCACTGCAATTGCCTCAATCACTGNNGTCGAGGTGGATAAGGTTACTTCCTGCGCAGAGGAGAAGCTTCCTGGCTGCGGAGAGAAGGTGGGCGTGGCACACGTAACGTGAGGCGCTGCGGAGTTCACCGTCAAGGAGACGCTCCCGGCCGCCGTGGTATATGTCTGCGTGTCGGCTGGAGTGAAGGTGACGGAAAGCGGAGTTGTGCCGGCCTTGTTTAGAGCAGTTCCGGCCGCGGGAGAATAGGTGAATGTCCCTGGAACATTGGCCGCGGCGTTCAGCTGCGTTGTTCCCAGTAGTGTTCCGACTGTCACCGGAGCGGGAGTCGTCCAGGTAAGTGTTGGCGTGGATTGAGTGATACCGGCAATGGAACTATTTCGACTTGAACAAGCAGCAAGCAGGCAAAGAGCGGTGAGCGTTATTGCTCCTTCCACTGCACGTGTGAGTTTGCTTCCTGCCATTGAGGGCTCGCTCCTGCCATATCCTCGATACAATGTGTTCTTCCAATCTTCTTGAGTCTGGCATGGGGGTACCTAGTTTTCCATCGCACCAAATGGGCATGAGGGTGGTATGCGATTGATGCCGAGGGAACGAAAGTTGTAGAGAAGGGTTATCGCATTGAAGAGCCAGTTCGTTGCCATGCGGGCGAAGGCTCCTGAACCACCGGGAGTACTTCCGCCGCATAGCCTGGAGGCATCGTGGCGGTGTTCAGCCGGCGAATGCTATACTTGCGCGCTATGAAGCTGAGGCTGTTCGTTGTTCTCGCTTTCTTTCTTGCTGCAGGTTTTGACGTTGGAAAGGCTTGCTTCGCCCAGCAACCTGAGCAGGCGATTGCGGCTCAGTCGGCTCGACATTCTCCGGAACGGCTCAAGCCGGGGACAATTTTATTTGTCTCGTTGAATGCTTTCGGAGCTCGCGTGTTTGCGAAGCAGATCCAGTAGGAAGACCATGAGCGCATCGCAAATCAAGCCCGCAGCAACGCAGACCGTTACACACTTCCGCAAACCTGAGCGGAGCTTCTGGCAGATATGGAACATGAGCTTTGGCTTCTTCGGCATCCAGTTTGGCTGGGGGCTGCAGATGGCCAACATGAGCGCTATCTATGAGTATTTGGGCGCGCGTGCTGACCAGATTCCAATTCTCTGGCTTGCCGCTCCGCTAACAGGCTTACTGATTCAGCCCATTATCGGCCACGCGAGCGATCGGACATGGGGCCGGCTTGGTCGCCGTCGCCCCTACTTCCTCACCGGCGCAATCCTGAGCTCGCTCATGCTCGTCTTCATGCCCAATTGTTCGGCGCTTTGGATGGCCGCGGGTATGCTTTGGATTCTCGACGCTTCAATCAATGTGAGCATGGAACCATTTCGCGCGTTTGTCGCAGATATATTGCCCGAAGGCCAGCGCACCGCGGGCTTCGCCATGCAAAGCCTGTTCATCGGGGCGGGCGCCGTCATAGCTTCGGCCCTGCCGTACCTGCTGACAAACGTCTTCCATATGCAGCAGGCCGCGGGAGATACGCGGGTGGTGCCCACCACCGTTCGCCTGTCGTTTTATATTGGCGCTGCCACATTTCTAAGCGCAGTTCTGTGGACGATTGTGACGACCAAAGAATATCCGCCGGAAGACTTGGAAGCGTTTCGTCGAGCCAAGTTGCAAAAAGCCGGGCTGGCCGCAAACGCAAAGGAGATTCTTGCCGCCATTGCTGAAATGCCGGATACGATGCGCAAACTCGGTCCGGTGCAGTTATGCACGTGGCTTGGCCTTTTCTGCATGTGGCTGTATTTTCCGGTTGCCGTGGCTCACAACGTCTTCGGCGCAAACGACCCCAGTTCGCCACTCTACAAGGATGGAGTGGAATGGGGAGGCGTTTGTTTTGCTGTCTACTCGGCCGTTTGCTTCGCGTTTTCGTTCGTGCTTCCCGGGCTTGCAAAGCGGCTGGGCCGGAAATACACCCATTCGATTTGCCTGTTGTGCGGTGGCGTGAGCCTGATGTCGGTAGTGTTGATTCACAACAAGTACGTGCTTTTGCTTACCATGGTGGGTGTGGGCATTGCCTGGGCGAGTACGCTGTCAATGCCTTACGCGCTGCTTGCCGCTTCGCTTCCGTCGGAACGAACCGGCGTCTACATGGGCATATTCAACTTCTTTGTGGTCACACCCGAGATCCTGGCATCGCTGTTCTTTGGGTGGATCATGATTCACCTGTTGAATAACAATCGCATTTACGCGATTATCGCGGGCGGCATCTTTATGCTCATCGCGGCGGTTCTCATGCAGCGAGTCCACGACCCGCGGACGCTGAGCGTGCAGGATGTTTGAGGATCCTGAGTGCAAGTTGTGAATCAAAGGGGTTGAAGTTTGTACTCGATCGAGAACGGGGTCGGCCGCAGCTTAGCTCGCGACCACGACTTCGCAGATGCTCGAGGTGGTCAAGCCGAATCGCAGCCTGCTAAAGCAGTTTACGGAACTTGCAGCTACTTAATTTTGCGGAAGCAGGATGCGGAAGGTTGCGCCGCCGCCGGGCCGATTGGCCGCGCTGAGGTTACCGTGATGCAGGCGCACGGCGCGATCCGCGATGGCGAGCCCCACGCCAAAGCCGCCGGTTTTCGGACTGCGGGCGTAGTCGACGCGATAGAACGGGCGCAGGATCGCGTGGAGCTGGTTCTCGGGGATGCCGGGGCCGCGATCGCTGATTTCGATCTCGACCTGCCGAGTTCCGCTCGCCACGAGATGACCGAGGGTAATTTCGACTTCGGTTCCGTTTTCGGTGTACCGGATGGCATTGCGAACCACGTTTTCAATGGCTCGATAAAGAAGCTCCTGGTTCCCCGACAGGCTGCACTGATCTTTGGCGTTGAACGTGACCGTGCACTGGCGCTGACGGGCTTCGTACTCGGCGTCGGGAAGCATCCGCTCGATCATGGTGTTCAACGAAATGGTTTCGAGGTTCTCGACTCTCTCAATCGCTTCCATGCTTGAGAGAGTAAGCAACTGACCGATGAGGGCGTTGAGGCGCTCTGTTTCGCGTTCGATGCGCTCGAGGTGCGGAGCGGCGGCAGGGTCGGAATCCTCGCGGGCCAGCTCGAGCGCTACGCTGAGACGCGCGAGGGGTGAACGTAGTTCGTGCGAGACATCGCGCAGCAGAAGCTTTTGCGCGTCGACAAGCGATTCCAGCCGTTCGGCCATATGATTGAAGTCGTGAATCAACGCGTAGATTTCATCGCCAGCGAAGACGGGCGACTGGGAACTGGGCCAGACGACGCGGGCGTTTAGCTTGCCTGAGGCTAATTCGCGCGCAGCTTTTCGAAGCTGGACAACGGGGCGGGTGAAGAGCAGCACGAGCACAAAGGTCGTGAGTCCGCCGATGACGATGGCGACGGGCAACTGCGGAAACGAAAAGTGCAATAAATCGTGGTACCAGTTATCGGGCGGTTTCTGGTGCGGACGGCTGAGCAGAAAGACATATTGCTTTCCGGCGGCAGATGAAGTTGGAACTCTCCAGACATATTGCTGACCCACCTGGGTTCCCATGATGCGGGCCGGAATGGGCTGGCGCGGACTGGGCACGAGAACACCGGAAGGATTGCAGAGGTCTTGTCCGTTTGAGTCTTCGAGGGCAATGGTCTGCGCGATGCTGGCAGCAAGAGTCTGGAAGCCGTCGCAGCCGCCGGACTCGAATGCGCTGGCCGCTTTGCCGGCGTCGGATTGCAGGACGTTGTAGAGTGCATCGAAGGCGACATCGGGCCGGTCGAAGTGATGGCGAACGATGAGAGCCGTCGAAATCACGAAGATCATGCTCTGCGCGATCCAGAAAATGATGAAAACCTTGAAGAAGAGTCCGCGCATGGCTCAGGCACGCGCTCTCTGCGGATTGGCGATCAAAGCGAGCTGATAGCCGACACCGCGAATGGTTTTGACCTGGGCCTCGGGAGCGCCGCTATCTGCGAGTTTGCGGCGCAGTCGGCTCACATGCATGTCGAGGCTTCGATCGAACGGATGAAACTTGCGCCCGAGGACGCCCTCAGAGATGTCTTCCCGCGTGACGACCGTGCCAGGTGCGCGCATCAACGCTTCAAGCAGGGCAAACTCAACATCGGTGAGATCGACGCTGGCGCCATTGAAGTGCACAGTGCGCGCGGCGGGGTTTAGTTCGAGGCCCTCGGCGCGCAGAAGTCCAGGCTCTGCCTTTACCGGGTTGACGGTGGCGCGGCGCAGGATGGCGCGGACCCTCGCGAGAAGCTCACGGGGGTTGAAAGGTTTGGAGAGATAGTCGTCGGCTCCGATTTCGAGGCCGACGATGCGATCCACATCTTCGCCGCGCGCCGTGAGGAGCAGAACGCTGACTGCGGATGCAGTGCGGATACGGCGCAGCACTTCAAAGCCATCCAAACCAGGCAACATTACGTCGAGCAAAACAAGCGCATAGGGCCTTTCGAGAGCGGCGGAGAGCCCGGAGTCACCCCTGTGTACAGCAGTTACCAGGAAGCCGTAGCGGCCCAGGTATTCCGTCAACATCGAGCAAAGCTCAACATCATCGTCGATGAGGAGAATGTCATCCATTGCGAAGTATCTTGCCCACGCAATAAGCGTACGCCATTCTTCCCGCGTGGGTTACATGAGAAATGTAATAAATGGTCACTGCGGTCGTGACAATTCGTTACATAGCTTTACCCGTTGTGACCGCGTGGGGGTGCGATTCGGTGTCTTCTGGAAATGCAACGTCGTGATGGCGCTGAAAGGATGCATGATGACAAAGCGAAGTGTTCGCTCCCTCTTCTTCAGTACTTTTCTCCTCTTCGCGGGCTTGCCGGTGATTGCGGTTGCGCAAACCGGAGGCATCCACGGAACGGTTACAGACCCGACAGGGGCTGTGATTCCCAATTCCACAGTTAGCCTTTCGAACAAGGACGGACTGTCGAAGACAACGACGAGCGGCGCCGACGGCACGTACGAGATCGACCGACTGGAGCCGGGTCGGTACTTCATTACCGCGACGGCCCAGGGATTTGCTGCGCTGGATCCAATTGAAGTGCTGGTATTCAGCGGCAAGACGTCGACGCAGAAGCTGGCACTGAAGATTGAAACAGAGACGCAGGAAGTGAAGGTATCGGATGAGGGCATGAACGTTGATACAAGTCCGACAAACAATGCGAACTCCCTGGTGATCAAGGGCAAGGACCTGGATGCGCTCTCCGACGATCCGGATGAACTGCAGGACGAACTCAATGCTTTGGCCGGGCCGGCCGCGGGACCGAACGGCGGCCAGGTTTATATCGATGGCTTCACGGGTGGTCAGCTGCCGCCGAAATCGTCCATCCGCGAGATTCGCATCAATCAGAATCCATTTGCGGCGCAATACGACAAACTCGGTTACGGGCGAATTGAGATTTTGACAAAGCCAGGAACCGACAAATTGCACGGGTCCATGATGCTGATGGGCAATGATTCGGCATTCAACTCTCTTAACCCTTTTGTGAACAGCGAGCCGCCGTACTACAGCACCTTCCTGATGGGGAATGTGGGCGGATCTTTAGGCAAAAACGCTTCGTGGTTTGCCAGCGTATTCGACCGAAACAATCAATCGAATTCGATCATCAATGCAGAGCTTCTGAATAGCGGAGGCTCAGCTTATAACTACTCGGCGGCTGTGTCTAACCCGCAATCGAGGCTTGATGTAAGTCCTCGCTTCGATCTTCAGTTGGGAAAGAACAATACATTGACGGTTCGCTATATGTATGACCGGCAGATGGAGACAAACAGCGGAGTATCGCAATTTGCACTGGAAAGCCAGGGATATAACGTGGCCAACCAGGAGAATACCCTGCAATTGAGTGACACGCAGATCATCAATGCCAACCTGATCAATGAGACCAAGTTCCAGTACACGCGGGACCGGAACAATCAGACGGCCGAGAGCAGCGATCCGACGGTCACGGTGCAGGGAGCCTTCACGGGCGGAGGAAACAACCAGGGCGTGGTCCGCGACAACCAGGACCGGTACGAACTGCAGAACACAACGATGCTCAGCAAGGGGCAGCACTCCATTAGCGCAGGTGGCCGGCTTCGCTTCACGCGGGACGCGAGTGTCTCGACGTCCGGATTCAACGGCCAGTATATTTATTCGTCCCTGGCGGCGTACGAAGCAAACACACCGACACAGTACAGCGTAACGGCAGGCAACGCAGCGGCGGGCACAAACTACTACGACGCTGGGCTGTTCTTCCAGGATGATTTCAAGGTGCGGCCAAATTTGACTGTCAGCTACGGCGCGCGCTACGAGTTACAAAACGGGATAGGCGATCATAATGACTGGGCGCCCCGGCTTTCGTTTGCATGGGCTCCCGGCGGAGCAAACGGCAAACCGGCGAAGACTGTGATTCGCGGCGGCTACGGATGGTTTTTCGACAGGTTTGCGGAAAGCAACCTGTTGACGGCGATTCGCGAAAATGGAGTGAACCAGCAGCAGTATGTGATTCAGAATCCTACGTTTTATCAGAATGCTCCTTCACCGACCCAGCTCGCGTCGTTGAGCACAACTGCGCCGACGATCTATGAGGTAGCGCCGAACTTGAAGGCGGCCGTGAATATGCAAACGGCTCTTGGAGTAGAGCACCAATTTGGAAAGATTGCGACGCTTTCAGCGACCTACGTCAATTCACATGGGGCGCACCAATATTTGAGCGACAACATCAACGCATATATCCCCTCAACCTACGACGCAACAACGGGCACGGGCACACGGCCGAATGGCCTGAATGAAAACATCTATCAGTTTGAATCCGCGGGGGTATACAACCAGAACCAGCTCACGTTGAACTACAGTGTGCGTGCGAAGCGGGTTTCGCTGTTCGGCTTTTACATGATGAACTTCGCGAATGCCGATACGTCAGGCGCTACGTACTTTCCTTCAAACCAGTCCGACCCGCGCGCCGATTACGGGCGAGCTAACTTCGATGTCCATAATCGCTTCCTCCTGGGAGGCAACCTGCAGGGTCCGTACGGTGTCTCATTCAGCCCGATGTTGGTGACCGATTCAGGGCAGCCATTCAACATTGTTGTTGGACAAGATCTGAATGGCGACAATCAATTCAACGATCGGCCCGCTGTTGCCACTTCAGCCAGCACCGATGTTGTGAAAACCAACTATGGAACGTTCGATCTGGACCCGGCATGGAACCAACCGCGCATTCCCTATAACTACGGGAACGGGCCGGGCCAGTTCAGCATGAACATGCGGGTAAGTAAGTCGATCGGGATCGGGCCCAAAGTGGCAAGTGCAACGGGCAATCAAGGTGGCCCCGGCGGACCTGGAGGAGGCGGGCCGCCTCCAGGTGGAGGACCTGGCGGTGGTGGCCCTCCGGGCGGCGGACTGGGACCGGGAGGATTGAGCGGCAGCAATGGGCCGCCGCGATTCGATCAAGCAGCGGCGCGGAAATATTCTCTGAACTTCACGGCGATGGGAAGAAACATCTTCAACAACGTGAACCTTGCGCAGCCGGTTGGTGTTCTCGATTCGCAGTTGTTCGGCAAATCCAATGCACTGGCGGGGGGATTCTTCTCTTCGGCGGCATCGAACCGGAGCATCAATTTGCAGATGTCATTCAATTTCTAGAGCGTCGACGTTTCGCGCGAAGGATTGAATGCAAGAAGGCCCGGGAACGCCGAAAGCGTTCCCGGGCCAGCTATTTTGAGGTCCCTCATGACATCGGTCAGAATTGCAGACGAACTTTTGCGCGTGTCAGAGCTGAGGCGAGCGCGAGAATAAAAACGGTAAAAGCAAAAGTNNGGACAATCAAGGCCCATTTCGTCCATCGCTTCAAGTCGCATACCCAATAGAGAAAAGTAAACATCAGTATCGCGGCGCCGATGCTATAGAGCGACCAGGTGGGTGTGGCGCGGATCTTTGAGATGCCGAAGGGCGTGAGAATCCAGCCTGCCATCAGCATGAGGATACCGAGAACCATTGAGGTCATGATGGCGCGGGCTGGCTTTGCAAGAGCAAAGGGTCCACAGAAGATGGATGAAGTTACCGCGCCGGCCATGATGATGCATGCCATGGCGCCATTTCCAAAGGGCCAGAGATAAAGCGGAATACGATCGGGGAAGGCGAGAACTTTCCCTGTTGAGAGAACGCACAACGCGAGGAGCAAAGTAAACCAGACGGCGGGTGCCCAACGCCATCGACGAGTGGGAATATACAAAATAGCTACAGCAAGATAACTTAGCGCGATCAGGCCAAGTATCTCGGGATAGGAAAAGTCAATCCAGGCGGCCTGCCCATCGGCGGTTGATCGGCGAAAGATTGCAAACAACACGATGACGCCAACCAGGCCGAGCCCGCGCACCATCCAGGAATAGCTCGCGAGGCGGCCGGTTTTCTCATAAACATTCAAATAGAGACCGGCGCAAAGCAGGCCAAGGAGCCCCCAGGCGTTTCCGCTGATAGGCATTCGGGCGGGGTCGCATTTTTCAGCGTTTGCCAGGATGAGGCCGAGCGCAAGCAATCCGACAAAGCGAATCAATACATGGAGCCAAAGGGAAGGCATCGACCGGTTGCGCCTGAGTCTGCGCGCAATGGAGAGCGGGAGGGACATGCCAATGATGAACAGAAAGAAGGGGAAGACCATATCCACATAGGTCATCACGTCTTCTTCGGCATGTGCATGATAGGTCCACCATGGCAGTCCGCGCACGTCGGAGAGAGCATTGACGAAGATCATGACCGCCATCGTCACTCCGCGGAAGATGTCGATAGAAACGACTCGCTGATCGCCGATTTGGGCGGCGCTCGATTGGAGCTCTGGCTGGGCAGAAATACTCATTGAGCGGTCGCTCCGATTGAGGAGCTGGTAAATAGGGACTGGTCGATGGCTTTGAGAAGCGTTCCCGTTGGGTCTCCGGAGTAGTCCCAGAACATGACGCCGCCGAGTTCATTCTTCAAGACGTAGCGGCACTTCGCGGTAATCGATTCCGAGTCGTCGTATGTGACGAAAATATGTGTGCTTGAGCTATAAAGATACGGCGCCGATGCGATTGGGTCCCAATAGCGGACATAGCCCTGATTCAGCAGGTTGCTTGATATGAAGCTGAAAGGCGTATAGAAGTTGGGTATCTGATGGCCGGGCTGAAGGAATCCATGGTTGACGTCAGGAACATCGCCCCATGCGTGGCCGTAGAAGGGCATTCCAAGCAGTAGTTTTTCGGGCGGCACCCCCGCCTTTTCAAAAGCGCGCACAGATGCGTCGGTGGAGTAGTTGCGAGAGTCGGCTGGATTGCGGAAGAGTGGCGCGTGATGTCCGGTAAGCGGATCGGAGTCGGGCTCGACGAAGTCGTATGCCATAAGGTTGACAGTATCAACGTAATTCACAAGCTTTCGCATCTCCGTGTGGGCAAGAAAGTCGTCGGATGAGCCTGCGGCGAACGTGAGATAGAGCTTTCTGTGCGTCTTATGTTCTTCCTCGTCAAATGTCTTCCGCAATTCTTTCAGAAGGGAAGTGAAGTTCTGCTTGTCTTCAGGGCGAAAAGGATGACCGGCCCCGATCATCCCCGGATACTCCCAATCGATATCGAGTCCATCAAGGTCGTACTTTCGCAAAAAGATCATGACGCTCTGGATAAACCGCGCGCGGGATTGTTTGTTGAGGCTGACGTCGGAGAAATTGGTGGACCAGAGCCATCCGCCAACAGAAACGAGAACTGTAAACGCGGGGTTTTGCTTTCGAAGTCCAGTAAGAATGGCGAAGTTCTGATCATCGAATGCAAATCCGGTGACCATGACCCCGTCCTTGATGTTGGCGAATGCATAGTTCACGCGCGTCATGGAGTGGGCGTCGACCTGGCCAGGTTGCAGCGGAGCGTCCTGGGTAAAGATGTAACCCACCACCATCGGCTGCGGACGGGTTTCCGCCGTGCAACAGAGGCACTGCGCGAGCAACAAAGCAAAGAGACAGGAACTGGTTTTCACGAGCGGGACCTTTCTCAATGAAAGTACCAGAGAAGCGCGGCGGCATGCGCAGGAATTGTGAAGGCAGGATTCGCGGGGGCTTTGATTCATCTGTTGCGGCGGTCTAAATTTGCAGAAGCTAATCAAGAGTTCTGGGGAGCGCAAAATACGGAAGGCGCTTTTCGATGAGTCCGGGGACGTGGACTTGATCGTGATGCAGAGGATTCTCCCGCGCGGCGGAGGCGGAACGTTTCTACCGGCTGGTCAAGGCACTTGAACGGGAGCCGCGTTTGATTGCGGCAATTGCGTTTCGTCAAAACTCGTCCGGATTAGAACCGGGAAAGGCGCGCCCGCCGAAAGAACGGCGGGTGCGCCTCTCGCCGGTGATTACCACCGAGATATTGTCAAGTTATCGAAATATAAAGTAGATGAGCCAGACGCTCCGGGTCCGTCGACCTGGAACTGGGTTTGCACAACTCCAGCTGCCCAGCCTAACGAGAAGGAGGATGGAACAGTTGCGTTGAGGGCTTGCTCGTTTCCATCCAGCCAGACAGAGTTATAGGTTACGTTGCCGGAGTTATCACGCTGGTAGCTGATCTGGATATGGTGCCATGCGTTTGTTGACCATGTATTCACATCGCAAGGCTGCTTGGACTTGACCCATTTTGCTCCGGGGCCGCTGTAATCCCAAACCTTTGCGTATCCGTCGCATTGAAACGCGTAGATGACCGTCTGACCATTCGACGTGACCTGGTTCGAATCCATCTCGAGGTTGGCGATCTTGCTTCCTGCCTCGATCCACACATATACGTCATAGAGGAAGTGCGACGAGACGGTGTCTTTGGCATAAGACACGCTGTAGATTTCGCCGCCCGCGTCGGTATAGGAGGAATTGACCTCGCGTGCGTTGCCACTGAGGGAGGGGGTGCTTACGAGGCTTGTTTCGCCCTCGGCGTTGCCGGGAGTTCCGGCATCATGGTTGAAGTGCCAGTTATTCCGCGTCTGTATGCTCGATGCCACGATGGCGTTTGACGGAACGGTGGGGCCTGTCGGTGGAGTTGTTATCACGTAATCGGCCCTGGCCATGCCGCTGGTTGTGTACCCCGTGGCAATAGCGATGGCTTCAATTGTCTGCGAGGCAGAGACGGAGATCGGCGCGGTGTACTGGGCAGACGACGTGGTCGGCGCAGACCCATTCGTCGTGTAATAGATTGCTGCGCCTGCCGTGACGTCGGATAGAGCAACCGACTGGGTTGCAGTGTAGTTGCCGGCCGCCGGCGAAAACGCTGGCGTAGCTGCCGGCTGGGTGGGAGGTGTGGGTACAACATTGATGTTCAGAAGCACTTCGTCGTTGACATCCTTGCCCCAGCACTTGACATGCAAAACATGGGCTCCTTCAGATGCGACAACTTTCGCGCTGAAGTTGGTGAGCTCGATCGTGGCCTTGGCGTGGTCGATGGAGAGCCCCATGGAGACGGCCGGCTTTGCGTGGCAGGTTTCGGTGCTTGCAACGACGTTGAAAGGTGAATTGACGGTGGCCCCGCTTGCCGGGGATTTCACGGTGATGGCGGAAGCCGATGTTATGCCGGCCAGAAGTAGTAAAGGTACGCAGTAAGTTCTCACGAAGTCTCCTCCAGGAATGCTTTCCAAGCGCGAAGCCGGATTCGGAGGGACTAAGCTGGATGCGAGAGTTACCGCGCTTACTGGTGTGGGTGTCTCGCGCGCATCGTTTGCTAAGAGCCTTTCGGATTCCGTTCTGCTCAGGTTTGGCCTGAAGAAAGGCAATCGCCGTGCCAGGAATTAGGAGAATTCTTGGAGTCCTGTATGGTACTTAAAATAAACATGTTACTAGTGATATGGCGGATAGAATTAGGTAAGTTTCATGAGGCATGCTGAGATTTTAGGCATGGGCCTATCGAGATTCTTAACTTCGCTCGCGGGCCATCCTCTTGGATTAGTGGGTCATGGAATTGGATGTGAGCGGGGGCGCGAAGCAATCGGTCTCGTTTCCAGTAACACTTTCGTTTTAGTAAGACAAGTTATGGTTCTGAGAGAGCCCTTATGTGAATAAGTCCAGTGATGTGCTGAAGCTAAGAAGAAGATAAGTGGACGCCATGGTTGGCAGGTCCACGATCGCTGCGGGTCTGGTGTATTGTTGCTGCTTTCGTCAAAGGCCCGCATGAAGGGCCGGACAACAGGCGAATGAAAAGATCATGTGCATTCAACTCGGCCACGGGGAAATCGGCATGCAGCGGAGCGATGCGGAGTGCCCTTTCGCGATTGTGTCTTTACCCTGAGGCATGGCTTCGCGGCGAAAAGTGCGGCGGGAGGGGTCGGAGAAGGTTCCCCTTTTGAATGGGGAAGCGCAGGGAATGCGGATCGACAGAGGGGCTGCTTGTAAACTGAAAAGAGCGCCTACCGCAGTTTCAATATTTAGCAGGCGGATGGTAGAGCGAATTTGCGGTCCATAGGTGCATCCACGCCAAAGGACCGCGCCCACCAATTTGTTTGAGCTCGGAGTGTGAATGGCGAATCCCCTGAAAGTCCTCATAGTCGAAGATGAACCGAACGCGCTCATGGGGCTCGCGGAATTGATCTCCGGATGGGGGTACCGGACAGAGACCGCGCGCGATGGCATGGAGGGCTGGGAAAAGGCAGTGGCCTGGAATCCAGCGATCGTGGTGACTGACCTGAAAATGCCACGCATGGATGGAATCGGACTGTTGACGAAGCTGTCTGAGGAGGGTTCGGGGTTAAGTGCGAGCGTTGCCGTCGTGGTGCTCACAGCCATGGGTTCAATCGAGCAGGCCGTGGATGCCATGAAGCTGGGCGCCTACGACTTTCTTCAGAAGCCTGTGGACGCAACCCGGTTGCGGACAATTCTTGCCAATGCGGCGCGACAGCGCGAGACCGAAATTGAACTTGAAGTAGCGCGGCGGCGGCTGCGTGAATCGGGAGTGCTAGGCGGGTTGGTCGGCGGTTCAAAGGTTATGCGCGAAATCTTCAGCTTGATCGAGCAGATTGCGCCGTCGAACGTATCGGTCCTGATCACGGGAGAGAGCGGAACAGGGAAGGAATTGGTTGCTCGGACGCTGCACAATCTGAGTCCACGCAAGACGCAGCCCTTTGTGGCAGTCAATTGCGCTGCGATTCCGGAAACGCTCATTGAGAGCGAGATCTTCGGGCACGAAAAGGGCGCGTTCACGGGAGCTCTGGAGCGTCGTGCCGGATGTTTCGAATTGGCTTCGGGCGGAACGCTTCTGCTTGACGAACTTGCGGAGATGCCGCTGGGAACGCAAGCCAAGCTCCTTCGGGTTCTGGAAGAACGGAAGCTGCGCCGGCTGGGGTCGCGCGTCGAGCAGGACATCGATGTGCGCGTGCTTGCGGCCACCAACCACGATCCGGATCGTGCGGTAAACCAGGGGCAGCTGCGGCCAGATCTTTACTACCGTCTCAATGTTTTTCATATTCCGATGCCGCCGCTGCGGGAACATCGGGAAGACATTCCGGCGATGGCCG
>PLTV01000392.1:7869-10810 GCA_003164635.1 Acidobacteriaceae bacterium | reverse complement strand
CGATGGCGTTCAGCGGATCGGCCTCTCCGTTGAGCATGGTGCGCGCTTCAAGCTCTTCGTTGAAGGTCGACAATGCCTTGATGTCGCGCTCAAGATCGGCGAGCACGTCTTCGCCTTCGCGCGCCAACTCGAAGTAGGCATCAATATCGCCCGTGCGGCGCACGAGCTGTTCATCGTCCGCAACAAGATTCTCGAGGCGCTTGCGATCGCGCATGAGGGGTTTTGAAGCCGCGGGGTCGTTCCAGAGGGCGGGGTCGGCGAGCTTGGTTTCTAAGTCTGCGAGTTCTTTGCGGATGCGAGGCGGGTCAAAGATANNTCCCGCAGGTCGCGCGTTTGGTCGCGCACGGGAGCATATGCGAATTCGAGATCGTTCAAGGACGACATATTGGCTCTGGACCTGACTTTTGAAGCGAAATGAGCGCCTCGCTGAAGGAGGGCGCCTGAGGTGAGTATAGCAAGCGGGCGGAGTTAGCGGGGTTAGCGGAGCTAGTCGCGCGAGCGCGCAGGTTTCCGTGATTTCAATGCCACGACAAGCGCCACAACCGAAAGTGCTGCGCACAGCCAGACAAAGACGTCGCCATGGGCGGTGTAGAAGGTGACGTCGTCGCGGAAGGCGAACTGGGCGGGGAGCGCGTCTTCCTGGTGGCGGGGGATGCTTTCGCGGACGATGCCGTAGGGGTCGATGACGGCGGTGATGCCGTTGTTGGTGTCGCGCAGAAGCCAGCGGCGATTCTCGACAGCGCGCATACGCGCCATGTTCAGGTGCTGCCAGGGTGCGCTGGTGTCGCCATACCAGCCATCGTCGCTGATGTTGACCAGCACTTCGGCGCCGAGTTGCGCAAAATGGCGAACCTCATCGGCGAAGACCGACTCATAGCAGATGAACACTCCGAAACGATGCGCGCCGTCTTTGGTGGTGGCAAGTCGAAAAACTTTTGCCCCATCGCCGCGGCTGAATCTGGAGACCCGCCCCGTAAGCTTGTGCGCAAAGCGAAGGAGATTGGCAAACGGAATGTACTCGCCGAAGGGCACGAGGTGGATTTTGTCGTAGCGCCCGACGCGGGCTCCATCGGATCCGACAACAAGGGCGGAGTTGAAGTAGTTCCACTCTTCGGTTTGAGCATCGCGGGTCCAGCCGATGTTGCCTACGATTACCGCGGCGTGTGCCGACTGAGCAATCGAAGCGAGCGCGCTCTCGAAGCGCGGATCAGATTCATCGAAAGGCGCGGGCGATTCCGGCCAGACGATCACGTCGGCGTGCGGGTTTGCAGCGGGCGACGGACACTGCGGAACGACGACAGGTGCTTCGGTCTGCGGAATTCCATTGATGAAGCTCTTGCACTGTTCACCGGCAAGATGGTTGAAGCCAGCGATGTGCTGCTCCCACTCGCCAGGCCCCGACCATTTGTTGTCTCCGGAGACATCGAGATTCGGCTGGATCAAGACAGCGCTGGCCGTGGGTGTAGGGTGCGATGGGGTAACAAACAGCCCGCAGGCGCCAGCCATCATCAGGAGAACGCCGGCGATTCCCCACGGCTTGGGGCTCTGCCAAAATGGTCGCGGAGGGCAGCGGTCGATGACGAAGCCACCGGCCATGAGCGCGTTTACTGCGACGAGCAGAAAACTGATTCCATAGACGCCGGTCCACGGAGCGAGCTGGTTGACCAACGCGTTATCGATTTGCGAATAGCCGAGCTGGTCCCATGGAACGGAAGTGATGCGTGCGGCAGCAAGCTCAAGCGCGACCCAAAAGAACGGTGCGGCGGCCAGCGCGATGCGGGTGCTTCCGGTACGTTGGCGCACCAGTGCCAGGGCGAGGCCGAAGAAGCCGAAGTAAAGGCCCAGGACCAGGCTGAATCCGATGAGAAGCAAGACGGGCACCACGGCGGGAAGATCGCCATACTTGGCCATGGTGTCGCGCACCCAGTAGCAGTTCCCCGTGTACCAGAGAAAGCCGCAGAGATAACTGATGAGAAAAGCATGCCGCAAGGGATGCCTATGGCGAATTGCGTCTTTGGATAAGATGGCGCATAACAACGGAACAAGGCCAAACCACGCAAACACGGCTCGACCGAACGGAAGCGGACCGGCGATGGGAAATGGCAGTTCGAGCAGCCCGGCGCAAAGCACTGCGGCAAGCCACGGGATGCATGCTTTCACGCGCCTCGGGATATGGGGCATACAGGTGCGAGTTTAGACCATGGCGCCGCCGGATCGGGTTGAGCGAAGGTTTCATCGCATCAACGCGTTCGAGCTGCACTCGCGAGATTCCTAGGGGTTTGGTTCGAGGCGCGGTACAATGTCTGACATGCAATTTATAGCGCTGGCGATGGATGTGCTCGAGGTCATGTTTTTTGTGGGACTGATCGGCTCGTCCGTGGTGGTGCTCATCAGCTTTATCGAAGATGGAAAAGAGTTATTCGGAAAAGACGAGTAAATTATCTCTTTCTTTCAGCCGTTTGGGACGCCCCCTGGGCCGACGGTTTCGAGTTGACTCGGTCATGATTCGGACTTACACTCACCAAGGGCGGCGGATGATTGCGCTCACTGGATTCTAGAAGGCCGGAAATCGCTCCGGCACACATGCCATGGCATCCTCCCGAACGACCGTAGCCCCGCCCTCTGACCGCGTCCGGCTCATAGTGGCATCGTCGGTGATGCTGACGTTCATTTCCTTCTGGCGTGCGGCCGCCATCGTTCTCAACGATCTTGGATCTTCAGCATTCTATGCCGGCGGCATTGCGGAACAGGCCGTGGGCGCAGCCGCGCCCTGGTTCATTCTGGGCATTATGCTGTTCAGCTTCGCCGTGCGCGCGGTGTACGTCGAAAGCTGTTCCATGTTTACCCGCGGCGGCGTTTATCGCGTGGTGAAAGAGGCGCTGGGCGGAACGTTCGCCAAGCTGAGCGTCTCGGCTCTGATGTTCGATTACATCCTGACCGG
>PLTV01000392.1:0-7797 GCA_003164635.1 Acidobacteriaceae bacterium | reverse complement strand
TATTACTGGTGGCAGAACATCAAGGGCATTGAAGAGTCGAGCGGCAAGGCAATGCGGGTTATGCAAATCACGACTGTGATGGTTGTGATTCTGCTGATATGGGGTGTGTATTCGGTCTTCATGACGGGCGCTCATCTGCCGCCCCCTCCAACGCCTGCAAATCTGCGCTTCAGCACTGAGGCGCTTGGATTTCTGAAGGGCACACATCTGAAAGTCTTCGGGCTCTTCGGAATTCTGATGGCGTTCGGCCATTCCATTCTAGCCATGAGCGGTGAAGAAAGCCTGGCGCAGGTCAATCGCGAAATNNACAGCCTCATCTTTACCGGAGGCGCGACGCTGCTGGCGTCGATGTTGATCCCGACTGTGCCGCGCACGCAGGTCTTCCAGGACAACCTGATTGCCGGACTAGCCATGTATATGGTCGGCCCCATGTTCTGGCGCATCGCGTTCCGCATCTTCGTTGTGCTGGTGGGTTTTCTGATTTTGTCGGGCGCCATCAATACGTCGATGATCGGCTCCACCGGCGTGTTAATGCGGGTGGCGGAAGATGGCGTGCTCACCGACTGGTTCCGCAAGCCGCATCGCAGATTCGGCACCAGCTCCCGGATCGTGAACCTCGTGTTCATTTTGCAAATGATCACGATCATTGCCAGCCGCGGCAATGTCATCACCCTCGGCGAAGCATATGCATTCGGCGTTATCTGGTCGTTCACGTTCAACAGCCTTGCCATGCTCGTGCTGCGCTGGAAGTACCACGGAGAGCGCGGATGGAAAGTTCCGCCGAACATCCGCATTGGGAACACAGAGATTCCGATCGGGCTGCTTTCGGTTTTCCTTGTTCTGCTTTCCACGGCAATTGTGAACCTGTTCACCAAGTCAGTCGCCACGGTGAGTGGAATCCTCTTTGCCGCAGCGTTCTTCGTCATCTTTACCATTTCCGAGCGGCAAAATCTGCGCAAGCATGCGATTACTGCGCGGCAGATGAAAGACCACTTCCAGCTTGAGCACCAGGACACGATCAGCCGTGAATCGGTGGCCATCCGCCCCGCCGGCGTGATGGTGACGATGCGCGATCCGTCGAATCCATTTGCGCTGAAGTGGACGCTGGCGCGCACCGGAACCGATGACCAGGATGTGGTCGTAATCAGCGTGCGCATGATGGGCGTCGGCGGGCCTGAGTATCTGAGCGCAGAAGAACAAAGCTTCAGCGAACACGAGCAGATGGTGTTCACCAAGGCGGTCTCAGTAGCTGAAAGCTTCGGCAAGAAGGTTTCGCTGCTGGTGGTGCCTGCCGGCGATGTATTCGCTGCTCTTGTGCAGGGAGCGAATTCATTGGAAGTGGATTCGGTCGTCTCCAGCATCTCTTCGAAGATGACGGCGGAGGACCAGGCGTTTCACATGGGACAAGCTTGGGAAGCATTGCCCGAGCCCAAGCGTCAGTTCAATTTTTATGTTGTCGATCCTGGCGGCCCGGTGAAAGTGTTTTACATTGGGCCGCACGCGCCCAACCTCAGCCCTGACGATGTCCAACTAGTGCACAGGCTCTGGCTGAACATGCGGCGCGATCCGTCCATGCCCGACCTGCACCATAGCGACATCATCACCTATGCGCTGACGCGGTTGGCCGGACAATATGCGCGCGAGAAGCAGGAGATCTTGCGCGACCTGCGGAACTATCGCGCTGCAGATTCGCCGTCAACGCTGCGCGAAGGCCCACCCGAATTTGCTACGCCGCAGCAAGGCCGTCCGGCATCTCCCGCTGCGCCACCGCGCTTACCTAAGATCAACGGCTAGGATCGACGGTTGGATCCGAGGGAAGATTCGACACCTATCAACCCCGCGGTACCCCCGGACCTACGTAATCGAATCGGTCCTTATAAGTTCCTTATGAAATCCAGAGCGAATGATTGGTTCGTTTCGTCCAAATAACTACATGCGAGAGACGGATCGATCTAAGGCCTCTTATCAGACCGAGGAGCCTTTTGTCCCGTCAAAAAGCAGGCCTGCAGTCATAAACTGCTGTGAAATCTGGCGACTCGGCTGAGTTTGCACGAGGTCGGTTGCGCATGCATCTGTGTAAGGTTGTGTTTAGGCCTCATGAGCGCGCTCCGGAAGCACGCCAGCTTGTTTGCAAATTCGTTCATGGCCGCCTTTTTTTGTTTGTAAAAGAGTCTACATTTGTTTATCGTACTAAAAAGGATGAGTGGCTCCCGCACACAGGTTCTTTCAGTTGGCTATACGGGAAGTTCGGCAGATCATGGTCACAAAATCCGAGTCGGATAGCGCACGATTGGTAGTGTTCTTGAAAGAAGATAACTATCCGGCGATCTTCGAATCGGACTAATAACTCCGGTTATGCTAGCCACTTATACGGAACTAAGAGGAGGATGCGTGGGTTTATCAGAAATACTGGGCCAAATCGATCAAGAGATCGCTCAACTGCAACACGCGCGAGCTTTGCTGGCAGGCGATGAGAAGCCTGCTCCAAGAAAAGCCGTGGCGGCGCCGGCGGTTAGGAAGACCGCAAAAAAGAAAAGGAACTTGTCCCCAGAGGGACGCCGCCGAATTGCCGAGGCCGTGAAACGACGTTGGGCCGAGCAAAAGAAGCGCACGGGCGCCAGCTGAGCTATACAAAGAAAATGGGGCCGGCGGATATCCGCCGGCCCCATTTTCTTGGCCCGTGAATGTTGTAAGGTTTTCAGGCCGAGTCGCCGGGAGACCAGGATACGACTTCAACTCCCGCGCCTACCAGCTTCGCCAGTTCCGCGGGCGTCCCCGTCAACGGCGGAAATGTTCCAAAGTGCAGCGGCAATACTTTTTTCGGGGCGAGAAAACTTACGGCCAGCGCGGCTTCTTTCGGACCCATGGTAAAGTGACCGCCAATAGGGAGCATCGCGATCTCAGGCCGGTATAAGTCGCGGATAAGTTGCATATCGGAAAAGACGGCTGTATCTCCGGCGTGATAGAGCACCGGCCCATCTTCCAGGGTCAGCACAAATCCGGCCGCAACCCCGACGTAGTGAGTTCCCTTTTCGTCCTGCGCGCCCGACGAGTGGCGTGCCTCGACCATGGTGGCGGCGACATCGCCTAATTGCACTGTCCCGCCGAGATTCATTCCAATCGTTTTTTCCACGCCTTTGCTTTCAACGTATGCCGCCAGCTCATAGATCGCCACCACCGTCGAGCCATGCTTCGATGCAACCGGGACAACATCGGAGATATGGTCGCCGTGGCCGTGGGTAAGCAGGATATAGTCGACTTTCTCGGGTAATTTGAAACTCTTTGGATATTTTGGATTGTGTTCGATAAAGGGATCGATCAGGATCGTGGTCCCTCGGGCCGATTGGACCAACACAGTTGCATGGCCCAGCCAGGTGATCTTTGTTTCTTGCGATGAACTCATTGTTCCTCCGTTGGAAATGTCTTCCATGCTCGAAATGGGAGATGCCGCACAGAGCATCAGCGTTGCGCGCGGTGGTCGCGAGGTGAGTTTTGAGTCGCGCCTCCGGATTTCTGTCTGAATTCTGGCCGGTACCCAGGACTCTGAGCGCGAGAATTGGCACTTCCGCAACTCGGTTTCGCAGGTCTCAAAATGGAGACCTGGGGCACCCAAGGTGGCATAAAAACCAGTGGTCAGAGGCCTAGCGGGTCATGATCACTTCAGAAACGCTGTCCTTGGCCAGAAACTGCCTGTGTCCGGACCAACCCGAGAACAGCTTCTCGATGCTGCGGTTTGTAAATGCGCGTTGAATCGGGAAGGGCTGCGCAAGCTGCACTTCCACGTCATCGCCCCTGGTGAGATGAAAGCGGCAAAAGACTGTTTCTTCACCCTTGGTGCGGGTATGGCAGAAGGCGAGCACCTGTCCGCCAAGGTTCATGGACGTGTGGAGGTGCGCAACCACAGGAGCCACTAACGGCTCGGGAAGATAATCGAGCGTCGTCCATAGCAGGACAACGTCGAACATTCGACCGGAAAAGTTCAACGTCTGGTCGAGGAAACCCTGCACATCCCAAACCGGCTTTCCCTCTTCATCCTCGCCCTTGACCCAGTTTCCGTTGCATGCATCTGGAACCAGATCGGCGAGAAAGACGCTCTGTCCAAGCTCGGTAAGGTAGTTGATATTGGACGGCGAGGTGTAACCCACGTCGATGATCCGCAAGCCCTGTTCTGCCTCCAGGCGCTTGCGCACCGCCGCCCAGCCGCCCGAATGTCTGGGGACGCGAGGTCCTGACAACGCGGGATTCTGCGCTGGGGCATTCTCCTGTTTTTTCTCAAACCAGCGGCCTAGCAACTTGAAGTCTCCTTAAGGTCAAACAGGCAAAAGTCTGGTCGACCGGAGATCAGTCGTCCGATCACACGGATTCTCCGGAATTCGTGCCTTCGGCGCCTTTGGCTCCAGGGACCAACTCGACCCTGCCCCGAAAGACCGCGTTCTCTTCGATGGCCAGGCGCATGGCCCGGATGTCTCCTTCGACCGTGCTGCCGGCACGCAGTTCGACCCGTCCGCTGGCCACTACGTTGCCTTGCAGATGGCCTTGAACCAGCACATCCTTGGCGGACAAATCCGCAGCCACATTGGCATTGGGACCGATTGTCAACCGGCTTTCGGCAAGATCGACTGTTCCCTCCACGCGCCCATCCACAACCAGGTCTTCGCTGCCCTTGACTTCACCTTTAATCACAACGCTCTTTCCGATGCGCGCTGGACCATTCTCACCTGCCATATGCGATTCCTTCCGGGGCCAAAAAGGGGGCCCTGCCCGCACTATACGCAACCGGACCGCTCGCCTTCAATCGTAGAGGCCCGGAATAACCCATTTCCCACATGAGATGTGCATTGTAGGTAAAGAAATTCCACTGAGAATCCGTGGCGCCGCTCGAGCGTCTAAAACAGCAGTGACCACCGACATCGCAGGCGAGTGACCTATGCCCGCTACACTGATTGCTGTGCGCCGACCATCGCGAATCGCATTTTTGCTGACATGCGCGAGCGGGCTTCCCCTTTTGATTCAGGGCCAGGCCCCAGCAACGCTTACCCCGGCACAGGCCCAGGCGCTGGTAGAACGCGTGCTGGCGACCGAATCGCGCGCTGCGCAGGATCTGAGTCATGGCAGCCATTTGATGCGTTATCGGCTGCATAAGGTGAGCCCGCGGCTCACCTCGACAAAAGAGATTGTGGAGACGCGCGAGGGCGACGTGGCGCGCACGCTTGAGATCAACAGCCAGGTGTTGGGGCCGGCCGACGCGCAGCGCGAAGAGAGCCGTTTGCAAGCGCTCTACGATAATCCCGGCCTCCAACAACACCGCAAACAGAGCGAAGACAACGATACGGCGCGCGCGTTGAAAGTGCTGCGGGTGCTGCCGACCGCGTTTCTTTATCAATTCGCGGGGACAGCGGACGCGGCCAACGGGTCTGCCGATCGATTCACGTTCAAGCCCAACCCGCAATTCGAACCGCCGGACCTGGAAACAGGCGTGCTCACGGCGATGGTGGGCGAAATCTGGATTGACCCTGTGCAGGAGCGGGTAGTGCGCCTGGCCGGAACCCTGCAACAGGACAAGGAGATTGCACTCGGTCTTGCGGAACTGGACAAGGGCGGATGGGTGGAGATTGAGCAGGCCGACGTGGGCGGCCACGAGTGGCGCATCGTGCATTTGAAGCTGGTGATGAACGGGCGCATTCTGTTCAAAAGTAAAAACTCAAATTCTGTGCAGGACTACACGGATTTTGCCCCGCTGCCGCCCGATCTAACGTACAGGCAGGCGATTGAGTTGCTGCGCGCAGGAAAGCAATGATCCGGGATCCGGGGTCTGATGGCTACTTGAAGGGTTGGACTGGCGGTGGCTGGTCGGCGCCGGTGCGGCCGATTGCGACGGCGGCAATGTAGAAGTTTTCTCCACGGGTTGGGCTGCCGAAGAGACGGCGCAGCATGGCCAACTGGCCAACATGGGTAAGCGCGTCGGCAACGGGGCCCTGCATCAGCGCGTCGATTGAGCCGTGCAAATCGCCATCGGACGCGAGGTAGGAATCGAAGGCCTGCAGCGACTGAAAGAAGCGCTGTTGCTCTTCAACCCATGGGCGCGGATGCACATTGTGCCAGCGCTCTTTTCCAAGTGCGGCACTGAGTGCCCAATCGAAAAGATCCCCCATGTGCGCGAGAATCTGCAAGGGGGTGCGTCCGGCACCGTCGTATCCGGCGAAGGGTTCCGGAGCCCCCTCAAGAGCGCGTGTGGCCCGATAGGCGAGCGCAGCGAGGGTATGGCGTAGAAGTTCACGTTTGGGTTCCATAGCCGGAACTATAGCGCAAAACAGACCCTGGACTACAGTCTTGACCAACCGCGGCCTCGAAGTTTTGCCGCGCAACCCGAAGCGCGGGCCCGGAAAAAATCCGAGACCGCGGATGGGTGCAGTTTATGTAGCTGGTTTGGTTAGCGCGGGTACTCGCCACCATAGAGGTGAGCCACAGCCCGTTCGTAGCCGCGGCGGAATCCCTGGCGGTAATCGTCGGCGAGTTGGGGCGGAACGTTGGGGTTGCGGTATTCGTCGCGGTTGTTGGGATCAGCCCGGCGGTGGTTCTCCATGTCTTTGCGTGCGCCAACGATTCCGTCTTGAAACCCGCGTTGCGCTACCTCGCTGAAAACTCCTGGAGGGGCATCCCACGGGCCCTGGTCGACCACGCCCATCAACTGATAGACGGCCTCTTCATAGCCACGGCGGAAACCCTCGCGATAATCCTCAACCAACGGCGGGGGGACGGGTGGGTTGCGATATTCGTCTCGGTTATTGGGGTCGGGGCGGCGATGATTTTCGGCGTCGCGTTGTGCGCCTACCTTACCCTCCTCGAATCCGCGGCGTTGGACTTCATTGAATACCGGTTGGTTCCCTTCCCAGCTATGGAATTGCCCTGGAGGGCCGGCCTGCATCATGGGAGCCGGTTGCATCCCACCAGGCTGTGGGTAGAGGTGCGACACCGCTGTGTTGTAGCCGCGGCGGAAGCCGTCGCGGTAGACTTCGCGCACCTCGGGTGGGAAGTTGGCGTTGCGGTATTCTTCGCGGTTCTCGACGTTGGGTGGCCGGTGATTTTCAGAGTCCCTGCGAGCGCCTTCGACGCCATCATGGAACCCGCGGCGCTGGATTTCGTTCAATTCCGCCGGAGGGGCTTCCCAGCCACCAGGCTGGCCGTTCTGGTATTGCGGCATGGGTTGGACGGGGGTGGTTGCAGAGGCTGAGTTTGAGCTGAAAGCAGCTGCCGCAACGAAGAGGGCGGCGGTGATGGGGGCAATCCAATTCGTTTTCATCGTGCTTGACTCCTAAAGTGCAGAAGAGGCTACAGGATAGCATCGCGCAAGCGGAATTGGCCGTGTTAATCGCCTGGCCGCGCGCATAGCCGGGCGAGCCTGATTTTCGCGGCGGTTGCTGCCCTGCCTGCAAACCCGCACAAAACGGTGAATCTCTGATAAACTGGAAGTTCTGAGTCCAAGAGCAGGAAATAACTATGTCAATCCATCCAGTCATGCAGCGCCTGGCCGACAAGCTGAAGCGCACAGATCTCCCGGCGTTCGTCCCTGGCGACCAGATTCGCGTCCAGGTCAAGATCAAGGAAGGCGATAAAGAGCGGCTTCAGGCATTCGAAGGCCTGGTCATCGCCATCAACAAGGGCGCACAAGGCACCTTTACCGTGCGCAAGATGAGCTTTGGCAAGGGCGTGGAGCGCATCTTCCCGTTCAACTCCAAGGTCATCGAGAAGATCGAGAAGATTCGCAGCTACAAGGTGCGCAGCGCCAAGCTGTTTTAC
>PLTV01000171.1 GCA_003164635.1 Acidobacteriaceae bacterium | reverse complement strand
TCACGCGCGGAAAAAACTCGGCCAACTCCCGCAACGCCTGGTTGATCGCCTCCTGCCGCGGCAGTGCCGCAAAGGCACGCGTCGCGCTCACCACCAGCTCAATGTAGTTTCCGCCGCGCCCCTGGAGTCGCGACTGGTTGTACATCCAGTGAATCTCGCGATCGAGCATCACTGCATGTTCAAGGTCAGTAATTTCGCGATCGAACCACAGATGCACGCTGCAAATGGGCCAGTGCTTGTGGCTCTCAAGCTGCCGCGCCAGCATCTGCGCTCCTTCCGCGGGAGGCAATGCCGGCAGCAGTTGCGCCGTGGCTTCAAACGGCAGTGCCAAGACGACAAAATCGGAGAGGACGTTTCCGTTCCGCGTGCGCACTGTCCATTGCGATGTCTCGTCGTTCCAATCCGCACCTTCAACAAACGTGTTGAGTGCGACACTTCCTGACCGCGACGCCAGAAACGGAGTGACCGGTTCGTAGAGTTCGCTCAGCGGCACCGTGCTCATTCCCATTGCGCCCGCGCCGGCGGACTCCATGAAAAGCCCGCGGATCACCATCGCCGCATACTGCACGCCGATCTCGTCCAAGTCTGCGTTCAGCGCGCTCGCAATTACCAGCCGCCAAAACCGCTCCATCGCTCCGGGTGTCTGTCCATGACGTTGCAACCAGTCGGCCAGATTCTCTGTGGAGTCTTGCGGGATGGGCCGCATCATCGCCGCAAACGCCCGAGCCAGCGCCCCCTTGTCAGCAAGCGTGAAGGCATGCGCGCGCATCAGGCGTGGCAACCCATGCAGCGGAGCCGGAAGCCAAGATGGTCCGAGCTTCGACCTGCGTCCTCCCGGCTCGATCATCGTCATCTCGCGCGTCCAGTGAATCAAGTCTGCAACACCGATGCGCCGATAGAAGCCCAGCAGATTGGTATACGCGCCGATCAGCGCGTGCTGGCAGTTGTCGATTACCTCGCCCACGCCCGGATGCAAATAGGAAGAAGCGCGTCCGCCGAGGTAGGCGCGCCGCTCTATGAGTTGCGCGGCGAAACCGGCTTCCGCCAGCGCGCACGCAGCACTCATCCCAGCCACCCCCGCGCCGATCACGGTGACAGTCGATGTTCCCGCTCTATGTTCCAGAGATTTCAATTCAACCCGCCACGCGCATCCACATCATGCGCGTCAGCCCTGAAATCAGGATCGAGATCTTGGTCGCCGTCGGCACAGAGATGCGTCGCGAGTACACGTCGAAATCCGCAGCCTCGATCCGCTTCAGCAAAGCGTGGTAGATCGCAACCAGGACCCACAACGCCGGCCGGCTCTCCTTGTCGATCAGAGGCATAAGCTCCTGCGCGGACGCGTAGTAACGCTCGGCGCGGCGTCCAATCTCCCTCAAGATCGCGCGCTCATTCTCGGGTGGGCCCGTTCCCTTTTTGTGAAGCAGGACCGACTCGAGTGCCACCCCATGCGCAGCCAGATCTTCAAGTGGAAGATAAACACGCTTGCGCTCCGCATCCTCTTCAACATCACGCAAAATGTTGGTCAACTGAAAGGCAACACCCGTTTCTTCAGCAAGCTTTTCGGCGCGCGGGTCAGAGTAGCCGAAGATGCGAATGCACACCAGCCCCACCACCGACGCAACCAGATAGCAGTATCGATACAGATCGTTGAACGTCGCGTAGGTATCGGGCGCGCCAGACTTGGCCGCATCCACATCCATGGTCACGCCTGCGATCAGTTCATCGAGCAAAACTGCCGGAATGCGATAGCGCGTAGTGGCATCCCGCACGGCAACGAAAATCGGATCGGCCGTCTCACCACCGGCACTTGTCGCCTTCCACGCCGCTGTCCACGCATCCAGACGAACTCGGCGTTCTTCGATCGGCATGGCCTTGTCATCGGCGAGATCGTCGGCCTGCCGCATGAAAGCATAGATCGCGCAGATCGCATTCCGCTTCGCCTTAGGCAACGCTACAAATGCGTAATAGAAGTTCTTGGCTTCACGCCGGGCAATGGCCCGGCACACGGCGTATGAAGCGTCCAGTTCCATCGATCCCGTCGTGCCTGAGGTCACTTGAAATTCCTGATTCAATCTGCAGGCTCGGTGCGAAGGCGGCTCTTACCGAGACTAAGTGCCGGAAACACTTTGGCGCATACCGCCCGCAACAGAAGACCAGCCTTGGAGAGTTTCGAAATGGAAGGCCGCGCCGAGAGAACATCGTAATCTTGCCGTTCGATGGCGCGCAGAATCTCCATGCCGCCGCGGCTGAACAGGTCAAGATCGAGCGCCAGTTCGCGGTTCACATTCCCGATCAAGGGCAGTCCCTGCTTGAACAATCCGCGCGCGTATTCCACTTCCGTGCGCATCAGCCCGCGAAATCCAGGCGTGGCAAGGTGATCGGCGATCGTCTCGTCACTAACCTGAAAAAATTCCATATCGCGCTGCGGAAGATAGACGCGCCCGCGCGCAAAGTCTTCGCGCACATCCTGCCAGAAGTTTGCCAACTGCAACGCCGAGCAAGTTGCATCCGAGAGCCGGAACTTTTCTTCATCGGCTTCGCCACATGCGTAGAGAACCAGCCGGCCCACGGGGTTTGCCGAATAACGGCAATAGGCGAGCACGTCTTCCATGGTTTGGTAGCGCGTAACGGTTTGATCCTGGCGAAAAGCGATCAACAAATCGGCAAACGGCTGCTTCGGAATGGAACACTCACGGATGGTCTCGGTGAGCGCAACGAACACTGGGTGGCGGGCCGTTCCGGCGTAGCAGGCATCGAGTTCCTCGCCCCAAACTCCAAGAAGCGCAAGAGCCTCATCTCTGCCGCCTACTTCATCGCCAAGATCGTCTGAAATTCGACAATACGCGTAGATGGCATGAAAGTGCGGACGCAATGCCTTGGGAAGAAACCACGAGGCCACGTGGAAATTCTCGTAATGACTCTCGGCGAGACGCTGACAGTAGGCGCGCGCTTCTTCCAGTGTCGGCACAGTCGGGGGGATTCGGTAGCTTTCAGGGAGCGCTGCCCAGCCACGCTCTAAAACTTCGGCGTTGGAAACAGTTCCGGGCTGCATGACACCCTGCGGCACTGTTCCGCCAATCGATGAATCTGGCGGTGTATAGTCGGCCGCTGCTGCTTCGGCGATCGGGGACTCGCTTCTTTCGCCGGGATCTGTCGATTCCTTCCAAACTGGCGACTGGACCAGCGATTGTAAGGTCTGCGCCAGTGTCGATCGTCCCAGCGGCAAGGGTGCGTCCACACGGCAATCCAACGTCTCCCGCTCCAGATCGTCCGCCTCTCGTTGTCGTTCGTGGATGGCCACCCTCATCATCGCTTCACCTTAGGGAACGATGGCCGTCTTGATCTCGCTGCTGCGGTTCATCAGCTTCTCAAAGACGCGGTTGAGCTCATACAGGTGTGCGTGTCCGGTGATGAAGGCCTGCGCCTGGAACCTGCCTCCGGCAATCAGATCGAGAGCCTTTCGGCAGATGGCCGGCGTATGGTGGAACGTGGCGCGGAGCGTGATGTCGCTGTAGTGGATGCGATTGGTGTCAAGCGTAACGTGCGTGCCCACGGCGCAACCGCCGAAGAAGTTGACGCAGCCGCCCTTGCGCACCAGCTCAACGGCCTCTTCCCAGGCATCGGGAACACCCACGGCCTCGATGGCAATATCGACCCCGCGATTTTTGGGCGTGAGAGCGCGCGTCTCTTTGATGGCTTTGCGGATATTGCTGGTCTGCACGACGTGCGTTGCGCCGAGTTGCCGCGCCGCTTCCATTTGCCCGTCGTGTTTCACGATGGCGATGGTCGTGCACCCGGCAAGCGCCGCCACGTGCAGAATCATAAGCCCCAGGGGACCTCCGCCGATCACGGCAACCGTGTCTCCGGGCCGCGGCCTCGAGTCTTCAAACCCATGCACCGCGCAGGCGAGCGGTTCCGTCAGAGCGGCATGTTCGAGCGGTACGTGATTGGGAACGTGCAGCGTGTTCTTGGCCACGATGCGGGCCGGAATCCGGATAAACTCCGCGTAAGCTCCATTATTGAAGAGCAGATCGTCGCAAAGGTTTTCCTGACCGCGATCGCAGAAGTAACAATGACCGCATGGAGCCGAGTTCAGCGCCACCACGCGGTCTCCGGGACTGAAGTCTGTGACGCCATCGCCTGACTGAACCACGGTGCCCGCGAGTTCGTGGCCGAACAGGGCGGGCGGGACAATCATGCGCGCATGATAGCCGCGGCGAAAGACCTTCAAATCGGTTCCACAGGTCAGCGCCGCGCCCACGCGCACAATCAGTTCGCCCTTTGCCGCCTCCGGCACAGGCACACGCTCGATGCGGATATCTTCCCGCCCGTGGAGGATCGCGGCCTTCATGGTTGTCGCCATCAAGTCCCTCCTATTCTGCCCCTGCTCCCAAAACCGGTTCGATCATGATCTTCATAGATGCCGGCCCCGGATGCGACGCTATCGCGATCGCTTCCACCGCGTCTTCCAGCGCAAAGCGGTGCGAGATCAGTTGCGTCAAATCGAATCCTTTCCGATATCCACCGAACACGAGGTCCGTCACTTCATCCAGAATCTCGAACGACGATGAATACGACCCCATCAACGTCTTCTCGTCCATGCAGACGGCGCCCGGATCGATTGACGTTTCTCCGTGTTGCGTCTGTGCGAACAGCATCACTTTCCCGCCAGGCCGCACCGCATCCATGGCTGTCTTGATCAGAGAATTCCCGCCGACAGCAAGAATTACCGCATCGGCGCCCCGGCCGTCTGTCTCCTCGAACACCCTTTTCACAACATCTTCGCTGCCCGCATGTATTGGATGCGTCAAACCGAATCGCGCTGCAATTGCATGGCGCTCCGCGTAAAGATCGCTGGTCAGCACCTTCGCCCCTGTGCGAACGGCGAGAGCGGCATGCATCAGCCCAATTGGTCCCTGCCCGATCACCAGAACCGTATCATCGGCAACGAGGTTCAGCAGTTTTACGCCTTTCAGAACCGTGTTAAGCGGTTCAACAAAGGCTGCCTGTTCAAACGGAACTCCCTCGGGAATTCGCACCACGCCGCGGCCTTCGACAATCCAGCGCATCACGCGAATGTACTCGGCGAATCCGCCACCGGAGGGCTCGAAGCCTGCAGTCACACCGACCTTTTTGTAGAGGGGGCACTGCGTAGGCGTCTGCTTGCGGCAGTAGTAGCATTCGCCGCATGGAACGTGGTGATGCACCACGACGCGTTCACCTACCTCGTAGCGGTCGACCCCATCGCCCGTTTCGACGATGACCCCCGACATCTCGTGACCAAAAATGCGTGGGGCAGAGTGAGAACCGGTGTGAATCTTCTTCAGGTCTGTCCCGCACACACCGCAGGTGGCCACCTTCACCAAAAGTTCGCCCGGGCCGATTTTGGGCACCGGAACCGTTTCCACGCGCATGTCGTTGATGCCGCGATAAACGACCGCCCGCATGGTCGCTGGGATCTTGCTTTCTGCCTTGCTCTGGAAGTTGGATGTCTGGGTCGCCATTCGCTCTTAGTCGGAAGCCCTTTCACTAAGGAAGTTGAGCAGTGACTCCCGGATTGCCAAGGAAGCCCTTTTACTATTCTCACCCATTCTCAGCAGACTGGGCCAGTACTGCGGCCTCACAATGGAAAAAAGAACCAAGTCCATCAGGTTGAACTGCCCATTGCGGCCGATAAACCGGTTGAAATCGGGCAATTTCGCGTCGAAACCGTCGCTTACCCCCTTGATGCAATAAAACGGGATGGAACGCATCAAGGCCAGCCGGGCAATGGCGGCCGCCTCCATATCCACCAGGTCAGCCCGGTACGAACCGGCCAGTCGCTGCTTTTCGACCTTATCGGCAACCCTGGGGCTCGTCACCAGCCAGCGACTACCGGCGTGGGCATCGCAGTTGAAGCGCTCGCCGGTATTGGCGTCAAACACTCCGGCGACATTGTGTGCCGAGCCGGGCGCTACTTCGCTTTTGAGGGCTCCCGCCCAGCCGACGGAGAAAACCAGGTCGATCGGCCCACCGTCTTCGATGGCGGCAAACGCTCGCATTGCGGCCGACTCGCCCATGCCAGCACAAGCGGCGATCCACTCTTCCTCTTCGGTCCGCTGTGCCCAGAACTGGATGTTCCCCCGTTCGCTGTGCGGCCAGCCTTTCACAAGAGGCTTGAGTTCGCCGGAAAGCGCGGAGATAATGGCGACGCGGGTCATATCTCCCTTACCAAGTTTCTCCGGCTCAAAGAATCGCCTCAATGCCCTTGTATCGCACAATGTTCAGCAGCGCGAGCGATGGGCCCTTCGGCTCTTTAACACCCCGTTCCAATTGCGAAAGATAGCCAACCGTCAGATTCAGCACCTGGGCCAAAGCCGCCTGGCTCAGGTTGGCCTGTTCACGCAATGCGCGGATCTGCTTCGGGCTGATGGGCCGTGAAAGGCGATTCGCCTTCTCTCCCAGGTGCCGCACTGTGATCTTGCGATACGTGGCGTCATCCATCACGCCAATGCGATGTTGGTCGGCGGCCATTTCAAGAATGGCGTGGCTGAGCCGCGTGCTGTTCTTCGTGGCTATCATCAGTCAACCTCCTGCAGTACTCTTTGTTCGATGGCCTCCGCAATCATCTGCGGCGAAGCGGTAAGCCAATTCAGGCCCACTTTTCGAAGCTCGGCCAACTCGTCAGGTGCAATATTCTCCCGTTCTTTTTTAGCGAATCCGTAGAGGAAGACAGCCCTGTCCGCGCTGCGATATGCGACGATGGTGCGATATCCACCGGAACGCCCCTGGCCGGGGCGAGCCACTCGCTGTTTGATGAGCCCGCCGCCAAGATCGGCGTCTACCAGTCCCGATTCCGCTCGGACAATGGCTTCCTTGAGGCTGGAAAGCTAAATCTGTTCGCGTCGTTTGAAACGTGCCATCGGTTTCGTAACGTAGACTTGCACGGCCCCTTCTAACACTCTGAACTATAGCACTGTGGATCATATTTCGGCAAGGCTCAGGACGTGTAGCCATTGGTCCGGAACCACTCAATGGCCGCGCGCATCGCGGGGTAGACCGGGACAATCCGGAAGCCAAGCTCCTGCTGCGCGTGCATGCTGGAGGCGAACATCTTCTTGCGGCCCATGCGGACCTCTTCAAGCGTCGCCCGCGGCTCCTTGCCGCGCATGCGGCCAGTAATCCACTCCTCGAAAAACGCGTACGTCGCCGCAATCGCGAAGGGTATTCGCGTTTTGGGCGACGGTATACCGGTAATGGCCGACATCTTGTCGAGAATCTGCTTGAGCGTCAGATTCTCTCCGCCCAGAATGTAGCGTTTTCCCGGCTTGCCAACTTTCAGTGCGTCCACATGAGTACGCGCAACCTCCTTCACGTCGACCAAATTCAGCCCGGTATCCACATAGGCGGGAAACTTGCCGTTGAGGAAGTCAACGAAGATGCGGCCCGTCGGTGTTGGCTTGGCATCGAACGGCCCGATCGGCGTGGTTGGATTCAGAATGATGACCTGCTGGCCGGCCTCCGCGGCTTCAATTGCCACGCGCTCAGCCAGGAATTTTGACCGCTTGTAATGGCCCACCATGTCGGCGAGCGAAACCGGGGTGTCTTCGTTAATCACCAGGCCATCTGTTCGGAAGTGCATTGTGGCAACGCTCGACGTGTACACCACACGCGGCACGGCAGCCTCGCGCGCCAGGCGCAGCAACTCGCGCGTGCCATCGACGTTGGCGCGGTACATCGATGCTGGATCGCGAATCCATAGCCGGTAATCGGCCGCAACGTGCATCACAGCGTCGCATCCTGCGATGGCGCCCTTTAGGCTCTCGGGTTCGAGCAAGTCGCCGACGACGGTATCGCCGCCAATGCCCTCAAGATTTTTGAGATTGCTCGATTTCCGAACGAGCAGGCGAAGGTCCGCACCATGAGAAGCCAGCGCCCGCGCCACATGGTGACCCACAAAGCCGGTGGCGCCTGTCAGGAAGACTTTCATTGAATCTACTTGCGGAAGTTCAGCCGCATCTGGCTCCAGTCGTTGGTTCGCCTGGCTGAGAAGGTCCTTGGGGCGGAAGCAGGACAACCGCGCCCTCATCCGTCACTTCAATCTCGTAAAAAACTCCCGGATAGAGCCCCGTCATCCTTTGAATCTCTTCAGGCAGCGCAATGCAGCCGCACTCTTGCACCCGGCCAATCATAGTGCTAGTCCAGCGCTTCCGGCACCAGCGCGATGTTCTTCACGCCGGCTGCCTTCTTGTCGTTGTAATTCTTGACCCAGTCTTCCCAATGCTTCCCTGCCGCACGGTCCTTGCCGGTGAACTCGATGCGCGCAATGTCTGCGTAGCCGGCTTTGCGCTTGTCGGGGGCCGACGGCGTGAAGTACTGAACGAATGAATCGGCCAACGTCGCACCCGTGTGGCGATTGAAGATGTACGCTTCCACGCATTCGCCGGACTTGAGCGTGAGCGTCACGTCGCCGCGATAATCGAATGCCTTCTCGAGGGCCTGGCGCAGTACTTCTTCGTCGGCTAACTCGGGAACCCAGCCCTCGAGGTTCTCGTGTGCAAATCCGGGCGCCACTTCGAGCGCCTCCACCTGTTCGCGCGTGTACTTCAGCACTTCGGCACTCATGCGTTGGTCTCCTCAAGCGTGCGGGCCGGCTCGGTAATCTGCACCAGCGGAGTGGACGAATGCGAAGGCCACTCGTTGAGTTGCTTGAGAGCGTGCTTGTCTTTATACATGCTGAAGTTGCCCTTGGCCATGGCCCACAATCCCTTCAGGCTGTAGAAACCGTCGATGACCGCCGTGGGCTCGTAGCCGCAACTCACCATGCAGTTGGCGCACTTGGGATTGCCGCTGGC
>PLTV01000114.1:34728-36073 GCA_003164635.1 Acidobacteriaceae bacterium | reverse complement strand
ATCTCCGACAACATGGAAGAAGCGGTCTCCGGCGTCAAAGGAGAATTGGCAGTCAAGCTGTACGGAGACGACCTTCGCACTCTTGAGGCCACGGCTCAGAAGATTCAAGCGCAGATGGCCACGGTGCGCGGCGTCGGCGATCTGGGAATCTTTCGCATTGTCGGTCAGCCCAACCTGAATCTCCAGGTTGATCGCAAAGCGGCGAAGCGCTGGGGCATCAACATTTCCGATATTCAGGATGCTGTGCAAACCGCTGTGGGCGCCAACGCACTCACCCAGGTGCAACAAGGCGAAGCGCGCTTCGACGTGACCTTGCGCTATCAACAACAGTATCGCGATACTCGCGAAGCCATCGAGAACATCCGGCTTCTTGCGCCCACCGGCGAGCGGGTTTCGCTGGCGCAACTCACGCACGCCACCACTGAGGATGGCGCGGAACAAATCAATCGCGAAAGCGGCCAGCGCTACATAGCGATCAAATATTCCGCCAAGGGCCGCGATCTTGGCTCAACGGTTGAAGAGGCCATCGCCCGCGTCCAAAAAAACGTTCAGCTTCCCACCGGGTACCACCTGGAATGGGCGGGCGAGTACGAGAGTCAAAAGCGCGCCAACAGGCGCATGGCCCTCATCGTTCCCATTACTGTGCTGGCCATCTTTCTCATCCTCTACACCATGTTCCGCTCGGCCAAATGGGCGGTCCTCATTCTTATCAGCGTGGGAATGGCCTCCATCGGTGGCCCCTTGGCGCTTTTCATCACTCATACCAACTTCTCCGTCTCTTCCGCGGTGGGTTTCCTCGCTCTCTTCGGAGTATCGGTGCAGGCCGGCGTGATCATGATTGAATTCATCAATCAACTACGGGCGCGGCGCCGCGGCATGGAAGAGTCCTCGCATGAGCATGTGGTTGAAGCAGCCGTGGAAGGCGCTGTCCTGCGGCTGCGGCCGATCATGATGACGATGCTGGTTGCCACTCTCGGCCTGCTTCCGGCTGCCCTTTCGCACGCCATCGGATCAGACTCGCAGCGCCCCTTCGCCATTGTGATCGTCGGAGGCCTGCTGGCTAACCTCGTCATCGGCGTATTCCTGCTGCCGACGCTCTATGTCTGGGTTGCCCGGGAAGATGACATTCTGCCTGCTGTCGAGGACTCTTCCGATCTGTGAGCGCTTTCTGCGTGGATGGCCAGAAACGCGGGCCAGAATAGCCCGCTTTGGCGACTTACCGATTGGCGGAACTTTGACACGCATCGGCGGCATCTTTCGCGCCGGATGACTCGCTCAGTGGGCCTCGCCTGCCTGCTTCTTCGCTTCGGCCATCATCTGTTCCACTTTGTCGCGGCCTTCGTAG
>PLTV01000114.1:2155-34702 GCA_003164635.1 Acidobacteriaceae bacterium | reverse complement strand
TAGGCCGTTCCCATGTCGGTGCGTACGGACACGTCCGACTGCCTGGTCTTCAGAGCCTCAGCGTAATACTGAACGGCGACCGGATATTGGTGGGCGTCGTAATAAATATTGCCGATGCCGATCAGCAGCTCTGGATTCGTCGGGTCGCTTTTGAGCTTTGCCAACTGCGGCGCGGCTTGCGCATCGGCAACCGCCTTCATGTCCTTCGTCGCGGAGGTCTGCGCATTCGCGCCTGCCTGCCCGATCCCGGCCTGAGCCGCATTTGCACCCTGAACGGATGGGTCGACCGCGGGTCGCTGCGCGGCATGAATCGCCCACCCACCGGCGATTCCAAGCACGAGGCATAGCCCGCCCAAAACAAGCGCCTGCTTCACCGTCCATCCGCCGCGAGGAGATCTATTTTGTGCTTTCATGTCCGCCCGCTTCCTGAACCGGCTGCTGGTTTGCCATATTGGTGAGAACGGCCGCCATCAGCTTCTGAACCTCGGCCTTGCGGTCTTCACTCATTTGTGGGTTCGACTTCAGAAGACGCTGCCACGCGGCAATCGCTCCCTTGCTGTCCTGTTTCCCCTGAAGCTTGATGAATCCCAGGTTGAAAAGCGCATCGGCGTCTTTGGGATCCTGCTTAAGCGCCTGGCTCAACTGGTCGATAGCCTGATCGACATCCCCTTCGCGATAAAGGCTGATCGCCAGCTTTGTACGCAGCGCGACATTCTTCGGATCGGCCTCGGCTGCCCGCCGGTAATATTCAGCCGCTTCTTTGAATTGATGGGTCGCATGGTAGATGGCCCCCACCTGCGCAAGCGTCGCACTGTCTTTGGGATTGGTCTTCAGCTTTTCAAGCAGTGGCGCAGCCTGTTTGTCTGCCATCTGCTTCATTTCCTGGAGGGTCGGCATGCGCCTGGCCGCCATGGCAGCATGATTCGCGGGCATCGCACCGGCATGGGCCGCCGGTTGTCCCGGATTGCCTGCATTCTGCGCCATCCCTGGAGGCGCGGCCATGCTTGAAGCAACCGCTAGTGGTGCGTTACCAACTGATTTTGCGGGGGGCACCCCCGATTGCGAACCTTGCAGCAAGTATCCGATCGCCAGGCCGGCGACAAGACAGACCCCAGCCATCCCGCAAACTTGTGTCGTCCGTAGCGGAACGGCAGCGTTGGAGGACACGGTTGCTTCGTTTGCCATGTTTTCTAGTCCCTTACGCGGAATTTTCTGAGAATTCCGGCGATCTTTCGCTCCGGCGCGCCGATAAGGTTCCCTGGGAACCTTGCCGCCAGTTGCGGCCTTAGGGCGCGCCGCCGCCCCATACCACGGGGAGGAGCACAGATTCAGTGGATCATTTTGCACGGCGGGAATGCGTGACGAATATCACACCCCGTGATTCCACTCACGTTGGGTGATTCACGTCACAGATCGTGACATTGGTCACGTGGAAGGATGTCTGCATCATTCCAGGAAGTTCAAGCTGGCAAGCTGAAGGCCAAACCGCTTCTCGATAGTGATGGGTCTCACGTATGAAAACAATACACACGGGATCAGCGTTCTTTGGGGTATTTCACCAACCGCAGTGTGGCAGAAGGCCCAATGCCGCACCCCGGGGTCCGAAAAGTGTTGCAGCTCACTCCTCCAGAATTTGTCGCAGTTTCTTTCGCAACAGTCACTTACGAGATGTGGCCCAACATTCGACCCGTCCCGCAGCAACGGCAGCAATCGTGCAAAAGTCTTGCATGAAGACTGAACTGAACACAATACCAGTGCGGTCGATCACCATGAATTCGGACCAGGAGGCTTTACCTACATGAAACGCAATTTTGCAATCGCCCTGATGTTCCTTGCTGCCGCAGGCTTTGCGTCAGCACAGCTCTATACACCCACCCAGGATATCCTCGGCGCCCACCTCGTCGGCGGCCGCGGCTGCGTAGCGTGTCACACGCCGCACAGTGGCGCCTTCGGCAACGGCCAGACCCCCACGCTAGATGTGGCCAACACGGGTAGCGTCGCTCTCTGGGGCGAGGACCTCAGCAACATCCTTGGCCATACCCTCAACACCGGTGGAGGCACCTACGTCGATGCCCTGCCCTCGAGCGTGACAGCGGGAACAGCCGACGTGATGGGCGTGATGTTGTGCCTGAGTTGCCATGACGGCAGCGTCGCCACACCGGCCATGATGAAGGGAATCACCTATGAGACTCTGGCCACGCAGCAGGGCTTCACGGGCAACCCACCGACCCTGCTTGGAAACGACGGCACCGGCAAAGGGAACTATCTAAACGACCATCCGGTTGGCCCCAGCGCCACCATCGGCTGCAACAGCGCCGCGAATCCGGAGTCGGGATACAACTGGGATTGCTCCATTACTGCGGCCGGCCTGATTACCCCCGGCCCCAGCATGCAGGCGTTCATTCAAAACTATGGCTTCTTCGTCTCGCCGGCGGTTGTCAACAACAAGCCGGCCGTAATGTGCACAACCTGCCACGACCAGCACTCAATGAATGCCGTCGTCGTGCTCGCCGGAGCAACCAACCGGGGGCTTTCCACCGGCCCGAAATCCGGCATCACGCCTGGAACTTACAAGTCGATGTTCTTCGTGAACGGTCCCTACAATCCGAACACCGCGACCTCTGGCAGCAACCAGGATGCGCAATTCTGCCGCCAGTGCCATGGTGGCGAATCCAACGAAATGCACGGCGGCAACGTCCCAACCATTTTCTAAGTCGCCTTTCGAAAGAGGGGAGGGGGCGTCAATCTCCCTCCCTTTTTTCTTGAGCAAAAAGGGAACCACAATGAAACCCCATTTCCCCAGTTGCATCTTGTTTCTGATTGCCATTCCAGCCGCAGGGGCCCAGGTCGCATCACACGCGCCCACCGTCTTCAAGTCCGCGCCGGCTCCAACGCAATCGACCTCAATGGTCGCTCTCAACCCGGTCGGCAAGCCGGTTGTGCGCGTGAATGGTTCCGTGCTCACCGACATCGACCTGGTCCGTGAAGAGTACTCCATCTTTCCGTATGCGCGGCAGCACAACGGTCTCCCCAAAGAGATGGCGCCCCAAATCCGCGATGGCGCCCTGCAGATGATCGTCTTTGAGGAGCTTGTTTACCAGGAAGCGCAGCGGCGCAAGATGACGGTTTCTTCTGCCAAAATGGCGCAAGCCGAAAAGGATTTCCGCAAACAGTTCGCCACGCCCGAGGAATTCAATGCCCTCATGCAGAGCGAGTTTCACGGCTCCGAACAACTGTTTCAGGAAAAGATTCGGCGCGCGCTGCTGATTGACGCCTTGCTCAAGAGCGAGATCGAAGACAAAAGTCCGGTAACCCCCGCCGAAGTGAGGGCTTACTACGATAAGAATCCTGCGCTCTTCCGCCACGAGGAAACATACACCTTTCAGACGATTTCATTTCTGCCGCCTCCCAACGCGACACCCGACAAGGTGAGGGAGGGACAAACCCGCGCCGAACAGGCATTGCCCCAGGCAAAGGCCGCCAAGACCACCGAGGCGTTCGGCTTGCTCGCCGAGAAAACTTCAGAAGATGACTTCCACGTGATGATGGGCCAGCACAAGCCCGTTGCCGCCAACGGATTGGCGCCGCAAGTGCTCAAGGCCCTGGCTGCGATGAAGCCCGGAGATGTCAGCGACGTGATCCAACTTGAGCAGGCGTATACCATCGTGCGGCTCAATGAGCACGCGCCCGCAGGCATGACGAGATTTGAAGATGTGAAGGCCGGATTGCAAAAAGAACTGCACGACAAGAAGGCTAACCAGCTTCGCGCCGAACTCGACAAGAAGTTGCACCAGAACGCAAAGGTAGAGACGCTTTAGCGCGTCGTAACACGAAATGGCATAAAGTCCCGGCCCCCATCAGGGATAAAGATCGAAACCTTGAATGAGGGACTGAACCAATGAACGGTAAGAGATCGCGATTGTTTCCGGATTTGAGTTTTGAGAGGTTGAGGCGGTCAGACGGTGAGGCAATTCTTCAAATTTGCGTGGTTGGTACCGCTGGGCCTCATGGTCCTTCCCTTACCCATTCACGCCCAGGTTGACCTTGGAGACTTCAAATTAAGTTCCAACGGCACCATCGCCTCAGGTTACACCGCCGATTACGGGAACCAGGTCAGTTCCGACCATGGCTGGACAATTGGGGGTGTCGCAAACCTGACGGGCTCATTCTATAGTCCTGACTTTCTGTCCTTTAATATTGGCGCGTACCTCAACCAGTCCACGGCCAACTCCCAGTTCCAATCCATCACCAATTCGAGCGGCGTCAACGCCAGCGCAAGCATCTTCGGCGGCAGCCACTTTCCCGGATCCATCAACTACTCCAGGGCGATCAACAGTCAGGGCAACTACGATATTCCCGGTCTCGCCAACTACGTAAGCCATGGGAATAACGATACCCTCGGCGTCGCCTGGATCGAAAACTTTCCGCGCTATCCAACAGTTTCGGCAGCCTTCCAGAAAGGCGACGGCGACTATACCGTTTACGGAACAGACAATGAAGGCAAGAACACTTTCGCAAACCTGAACATTCATTCGAACTACAGCATCGAGGGATTCAACCTGGGCGGTTTCTACACACGCGGAAACGGTCATTCCTTGATTCCGCAGTTCGTGTCCGGCGAATCGGATACGGAAACCCGCTCGACCACCGACGGCTACGGAGCTAATTTTTCGCATAAATTACCTTTGAATGGGTCGGTCACAGGCTACGCGAATCGTTCCGGCTGGGATACCAGCTACCTTGGCACCGGCACCAGCGGCAACATCGACTACTTCAACACCACCGCCAACGTACAACCCACTGAAAAGTTCTCGCTGTCGGGTAGTGCAACTTATTCCGACAATCTGAGCGGACAACTTATCGAGGCAGTTGTGAACGCCGGCGGAACGGCTTCTGGCCTCAACTCGAGCCAGACATCCAATTCTCTTGACCTGTCAGCCGCCGCGAGTTACGCTCCGGCCCAAAACATGCACGCTTCGGCCACCGTTGAGCGCCGCACCCAAAACTATTTGGGAGAGAATTATGGTGTGACCTCCTACGGAGCCGGAGGATTTTATACACACAAGGTTCCGGATGGCAATTTCAATGTTTCGCTGAACATGTCCGATAACACCGAAGATAAGAACGGGAATAATTACCTGGAGTTTTCGGCCAATACAAATTACGCCGGTGTTCTCAAGGGTTGGACAGTAAATGGATCGTTTGGATATTCGCAAGACGTGCAGACTCTGCTGATTACTTATCTGAATTCGACCTATGACTTCTCGGGCGGTATATCCCGGAGATGGGGAAGATTCTATGCCGGCGCAGGAGCCTCGGCGGGCAGAACCGCGTTGACCCAGGAACCGGATACCGCGAATAGCAGCGAGAGCTACTACGGCACAGTCGGCTATCGTCCCTGGATCACGGCGACAGGCAGCTATAACAAGTCGGATGGCCAGGCCTTGCTCACCGGCGCCGGCTTGACTACCGTGCCCGTGCCGCCTCCCGTTCTGCCTTCGAACCTGATAAGTCTCTATGGCGGCGACGGATATTCGATCGGGATCTCAAGTAACCCGGTTCAAGGGCTTTCCATATCGTCTAGCTACGCGACTTCCCACAGTAATACTTTGGCAAGCGGCGTAACCTCTTTCAACAACAACACCCAATTCAACTCCCTGATCATGTACCGGGTCCGCAAACTCGATTTTGAGAGCGGGTACGCCCGGCTTGAACAGGGATTCAGCGGATCGGGCACATCCCCGGCAGTGATTTCGTCGTTCTACATAGGCCTATCGCGTTGGTTCAACTTCTTCTAACTCGTGGATTCAAACCGGTCATCGGCTCGGCGATCGTGCTCGCGGGATTGACGCTGCCGCTCGCCTCATTCCCGGCTTCGCCGCACACCAAGCGCGAAGCTGCTGCGGCTGAGGCATGGGAGATGTCGCTCGATGGCGGACGAAGCCTCAGTTGGCAGAAGAGTTTCAGTTCTGAAGCCGACGTCAAACCGAACCACGGTTTCTGGAACAAACTCATCGATGTGATCGCGGGCTCTCCCGAATACAAGTTTATGGTGCGTCCGTACAGCGTAGCTACCGATTCCCATGGACGCATTATTGTCACCGATCCCGGCGCCGCCGGCGTACACATCTTTGATTTCACTGCGCACAAGTACAAGCTGATTCAACGCATCGACAAGCGCAAAAACTCGATGCTGGTGCCACAATGTGTTGCGGTCGATGCGCAGGACAATATTTACGTAACGGACTCGGACGCAGGCGTCATTTTTGTGTATGAGCCGAACGGTAAATTCGTTCGCGCCATCGGCAGCCTGAAAGGCGGCGAGGGCTATTTCAAGCGCCCCACGGGAATCGCCGTTGATTCAGCGGCGCAGCGCATCTACGTAACCGATACGCTCCGCGACCAGGTGTTCGTGCTCGATATGCAGGGCGCCATTCTTCAAACCATCGGCAAGACCGGAGCGGGCGACGGCGAGTTCAACCTTCCCACCGAATTGCGGCTCGATGGACAAAACCTCGTCGTTGTCGATTCCATGAATTTCCGGGTGCAGGTCTTCGACCGCGCGGGGGCGTTTCAATATGCGGTTGGAAAAATCGGCGACAGTCCCGGCGCGCTCTTTCGACCCAAGGGCATGGCTGTCGATTCCGAGGGCGACTTCTATCTTGTGGATGGTTTGTGGGGCAAGGTGCAGGTTTTGAATCGCCAGGGACAGCTCCTGTACTATTTCGGCGCATTGGGAGTCCACGCCGGCGAGTTTCAGTTGCCGGCAGGATTGTTCATCGATCGCGAAGATCGCGTCTTTGTTGTGGATTCATTTAATCGCAGGGTGCAGGAATTTCAGTACACGGCGCTGAAATCACCTACCAAAGGGGGCATGAATTGAACATTAGAGCGACATTGGGAGCGCTGACAATTCTTCTCTCTGGAGTGACTCTGCCTGGTCAGGTGACAGGGGACGTGCTGGGCATGCACAGCTTCGGATTGACGAGCAAATCTCCAATTTCCGCAGCAACTCCAGGGTCCTGTGCGTACTGCCACGCGCCGCACTCCGCACTGAACGTGGGCCTGTGGAACCAGAAACTGACCACGCAGGCCTATACGACCTACACCAGCACCACCGAAGCGAACAGTGGAAAGCAACCGCTTCTCGGTTACGACAGCAATCAATGCCTCAGCTGCCACGATGGCACCGTAGCCGTGGGGTCCACGCTGGTTTACGGAAAGATCGCCATGAGCGGATCGATGAATCCAGCCGATATCTTCGGCACCACAATGCAACCATCGCATCCGTTCAGCATTGTGCTGCCGTTAAAAGACAATATCGATCTGGTCGCCTCGCTTGCGGCAACTCACACCACCGCCGATTCAACCGGCGCGGTTCGACTGATTCGTGGAAATGTGGAATGCAGCTCCTGCCACAACCCTCATGTGCAGGCGACAGACCTGGTGAGCCTGAATTTTCTCGTCAAAAACAGCTCCGGTGGGCAGCTGTGCCTGTCGTGCCATGACCCCACACGCACCATGAGCAACAAGGTCAACCCGCTCGCGGATTGGACAGTCAGCGCGCACGCCACGTCTGCAGTCGCCGTTACGCCCCAGGCCCTGGTGGGCAGTTACTCGACGGTGGCCGGCAATGCCTGCATCTCGTGCCATGCACCTCATAACGGTGTGGGAACGTCCAGACTGCTGCGTGGCCAGAATGAAATGGACTGCATCGCCTGCCACAACGGCGGGACCAATGTTACGGGAATCGCTTCGTACACCAATGTATTCGCCGAGTATGCGACGCCCAAAGTTGGCCACCCGTTTCCAACGTCGACCAGTCCACACGACGCTGCTGAAGCGACTTTGCTTAATAACAATCGTCACGCCACATGCGTAGACTGCCACAGCCCGCATGGGTCTGCCCAAGTGGGGCTGTTTCCACCAGCGCCCTTGATTCGCATTTCGCAAAAAGACATTGCCGGCATCAACGCCAGTGACGGCGTCAGCGTGCTCACGCCTGCCATCAATCAATATGAGAATTGCCTGCGCTGCCACGGCACGAGCTCCGGCAAACAGACTTTGCCCATCTACGGATATGCGCCGGTGCGAGCCGTCTCCTCGGGCGATCCGCTCAACATCATTCCGCAGTTCGCCATAGCCTCCTCATCGAGTCATCCTGTCACGCACCTGAGAAGCAGTTCCCTTCCCCAGCCCAGTCTTCTGAGCAACATGTTGAATCTGGACGGAGTGACGCAGGGCCGCTCGATGGGCACGCAGATTCTTTGCACCGATTGCCACAACAGCGACGACAATCGAGAATTCGGCGGCACCGGCTCAAACGGCCCGCACGGTTCCAAGTGGACGCATATCCTCGAGCGGCAATATGTCTTCAGCCAGACATTGGCGCCGGGCGGTCTCATAAGCAATCTGACGCCGAATCCGGATACGAGCGTCAATGGACCCTACGCGCTGTGCGGCAAATGCCATGACCTGCCCAACCAGATCATGCAGAATACGAGCTGGAATCAGCACAGCAGCCACCTGATCGCCGGCTTCAGCTGTTCAACCTGCCATACTGCGCACGGCATGGGCGCGACAACCGGCGCCCTTAGCGGCGAGCGTCTGATCAATTTCGATGTCAATGTCGTCGGTCAGAACGGCGGCCTTCCCATCTCATATAACCGCGCAGCCAACACCTGCGTGATGGTGTGCCACCAGGCTGCTCATAACGCGGATGGAACCGTGACCGCAGCAAGTATGCGCCGAGGGCCAGTCGTCCGGAAGTGAATACTGCCTGAAGACGGGTTCAAGCCGGCGGCAACTGCGAAGAGGCTGAAGCGGTCTTACGCGTCGTCATCCCCGCGCGCAAGGCCAAACTTCTTCAACTTGTAGCGCAGCGCGTCGCGGCTTATATCCAGCAGCTTCGCCGCGTTGGTCTGGTTTCCGTTGGCCTGGTTCATGGCCAACTCAACCATCGAGTGCTCTACCTCTTCAAGAGAAGTTCCGCCTTCCGGAATGTAGAGCCGCGGCAAAGTTCGACCATTGGGCAAAGAGCGACCGCCATTGGCGGGCGAGGCCCGCTCAAACAACGTCCGGCCTCCGGATTCCCCCACTGAGAAGGGCAGATACACGGGCCGCAGGAGAGCCTCTTCCTCCAGGATCATCCCCCGCTCGATGCTATTCCTCAGTTCGCGCACATTGCCGGGCCAGTTATGGCCCAGGATCAGGGAGCGCGTCTCGTCCGTGACACCCCGAACCGACTTTTTGAAACGCCGGTTGTAGCGATCGATGAAAAAGTCCACCAGGGGGAGAATGTCTTCCTTGCGATCACGCAGGGGTGGAATGAAGATGGCAATAATCGCCAGCCGATAATAAAGGTCCTGGCGGAAATCGCCATCGCGAACTCCCTTTTCCAAATCCCGGTTTGAAGCAGCGATTACGCGCACATCGACCTGAATGTCGCGCAACCCGCCCACACGCCGAATCACCTGGTCTTCAAGCACGCGCAGCAGTTTGGCTTGCAGCAGCGGCGAAAGTTCGCCGATTTCATCCAGAAATAGAGTTCCGCCGTCCGCAGCTTCGAAGAGGCCTTTTTTCATCTGGCGGGCGTCGGTAAATGCGCCTTTCTCGTGGCCAAACAACTCCGCTTCCATCAATGTTTCGGGAATCGCGGAACAATTGATGGCGACAAACGGCTTTTCATGACGGGTACTCTCATAGTGAATGGCCTTGGCGATCAGGTCTTTTCCGGTGCCGCTTTCTCCCTGAATCAGGATCGTTGTAGCCTCTGAGGCCGCTACCTTTCTCACAAAGCTCATCAACTCAGTCATCTTGGGCGAAGCGCTGACGATGCTGTCGTAGCCGACTCCGCGCCGCACCTCGCCGCGAAGCGCATGCAACTCGCTGCGCAGGTACGTGGCCTCCAATGCATTTCTGATGGCTGTTTGCAGTTCGTCGAAATCGATCGGCTTGCCCACGAAGTCGTACGCGCCCAGCTTGAGGGCTGCTTTCACGTCGTCGAGCTGAGGATCGGCCGTAATCATGATGACGGCGCGCGCGTCGCCTGTCTTCTTCAACTGATCCAGCACCTCAATGCCGGTAAGGTCGGGCATGCGGACGTCGAGCAGCGCGAGGTCGGGGGATTCCTGGCGCGCCAGGCGAAGAGCCGATTCGCCCGCGTCAGCTTCGACAACGACGTAACCCCACTCTTCGCACTTTTGCCGAAGAGACCAGCGCACGAGCCGCTCGTCATCCACGATCATTATTTTTTCGACAGCCATTCAATGCTTCTCATCAACTGCACGCGTAAACCGCGCAAATTCGGCAGCGCTTTCAGTTTCAGACATTCGGGGCCGGGAATCGACTTATGGCCGGGGTGAGGGGAAACCGGCGCGACGCATAGCCCTCAAAATGTCTGGGAGCTATTAAAGAGGGGAGAGAACCCCGACGCCTGTGACCCAAATCACGCGTGAAGGCACGGGTTTGAAACGAGACGAAAACATTCGCTGCTGCCCGTGCCCGATCGCCCGTTGGGCCGGAACGAATGCTTCTTTGGAAAAGAAGAAGGTGGGTATCTGTTTCACTTACCCGGATGCCGGTCAGTCAGGATGAAACTGCACATCTGCCAAGAAACTTCGAGAACCAAGCGAGGAGGTTCTGCCAGAACCGGTACTTATTGGATGCGAGGGACTGGGAGGGTCGAGAGAACGCCGAGAGTTTCGGCGGCCTCGGCGAGGTTTGAGTCTGCTGTCCACAATTCCGTGGGTATCGGAGAGAGGATGACCGAAGAAAGAAGACAGGCATCCACCAGGCCGATGCCTTTGTCGTAAAGTGACCGAATTTCGATCAGCGCCCGCACTTCCTCGATATCGGCAACCGTAGTTGTGGGCATGTCTTCAAGCATTGCAAGAACGGTCATACGTTCCGGCCATAAGTATAGTGAGAGCTCTGCGATCACAAACGGGTGCATCACCACTCTTTCACTCTTCAGCAGCGCCGCCAGGTGCGAATTTGGCGAGCGAAGGTGCCTTGACCAGATGCTCGTGTCTACAAGGATTTTCGTTATGGTTTCGGTCATTTGCGCTGCGACTTCCGCCGTGGAATGTCAGGGAAGTCAGGAACTGAGCCGCCAATCGCCGCCAGCCGTCGCGCAGCTTCACGCTGCACCAGGGCCGTCAGCGCCTCTCGGACCAAAGCTGTTTTTTCTTTTACGCCCGTGTACTCCTGGGCCTTGCGGACCAACTCGTCATCAAGCGCGATGGTCGTTCTCATTCAGTACCTCTCNNAAAAATAAAAAAAAGGGTATTTCTGTAAAGAAATTCCCTGGAATCAGGTAGATAGAGGGGGTCGGTTGCTCTAAAAATTAGATTCCAAAGGACTTATTTGCAGAATCTAGACAACAAAGGGGTTACGGACCCTTCTCGACTCTTCCGATTGTTCGTTGAACGGGTTTCGAGCGCGATTTTCCTGCATTTGCGCGAAAATGCCTCTCGTGGAACCGAATCTAGATGGATTATGCGCCAGGGATGCGAAATTGCCTGCAAACCGGGCGCAGAAAAATGGAGGGGTTTTGGAGGAGCGCGGTGGAGGGGAGCTGCGGTAGATGGTTCGGGCTCTAGCAGCGTTTTGAGGAAGAATTCCCTCAGGGGCTAAAGCCCAGGTCTGCAGTGCAATGGGCTTGATGCACGGGCTGAAGCCCGTACCCTTCACTGAAGCCCGCGAGAAACAACCCTCCGGGGCCAAAATGGCAGCGGAAAAACTCGGAATGAGGCCGAGGTGTCACGATGCGGGGCTTGGGACGGCGGGTGCGTTGAAAGGGAGCAGAACTTCGAATGTGCTGCCCTGCCCCACCACGCTCGCGACGCTGATTTGTCCATGGTGGTCTTCCACGATGCGACGCGCCAGCGAAAGCCCCAGTCCGGTGCCGTTTCCTCGCGTGGTATAGAACGGCCGCCAGATGTGGGCGAATTGTTCGGCCGAAATTCCACGTCCTGTGTCGCTGACCATAATTCGTGCGTATTGGTCTTTCGATCCGATCTCGACCCGCACGTTTCCTGCACCATCCATGGCCTGCACCGCATTCAGCAGCAGGTTCAACAGGACCTGGTGGATGCGGTCGCTATCGTGCTCAACCTCCGCCAATCCAGAGGCCTTTTGCAACTCGATTGTGATGGGCTGCGAAAGCACTTGCTGGCGCGCCAGCATTACCGCATGTTCAACGGTGGTATTGAGATTGCTGCGCATCATGCGCGGAGGGTGCGGCCTGGCTGTTTCAAGCAGCTCGGTAAGGATCCGATTGATCTGGTTGATTTCAAGCCGAACGTCCTTCACCATGTCGCGCGCGGGGCTTGTCACGGGCAGATCGCGCCCGATGATTTCAATGACTCCGGCAATTCCGGCCAAGGGATTGCGGATCTCGTGAGCCAGCCCCGTGGCCAGTTCGCCGAGGGTCGCCAGATGTTCCGCGCGGCTCATTTGCGTGCGATGCATCCTTTCAATCTCCTTTTGGCTTTCGCGCAGTTGCTGCGTCATGTGATTGAAATTGCGGCCCAAATCTCCGATATCGTCGTTGCGCTCGGCGAAGCTCACGGTCACATCGAGATTCCCCTGGCTGACCAAGGCGACCTTTTTCTGTAATTCCAGCATGGGACCGCGAATCAGGTACGCGACAGCGCCGATGGACACACCGCAAACAATGATGGCCCCGTCAGCGGCAAGCATGAGCACCAGATGGCGCTCGGGAGCCTGAATGGTGATGGTGGCGACCATCAGCAACAGCAGACCCACGCCCAGGACAAAAATCACCGGCAAAAGAGCCTTGATCTGCCAGTTGACGCGCACTCGGTCCAATGTGAACTCCTTCGCCGGCGAGAGGGATGCCCCGGTTCCAGTGGACGCGGTGCCTGGATCCCATGGCTCCGCGGCCAAAATCCCGGAGACATAGCCCGTCGATTTGGCAGTGTGAGTCAACTCTGGCACTTCCTTGCCGGTTAAGCAATTCTTCCGGCGGATTCGTTGTCATTTCCTGCTTGCCTGCGGTACCTGCAACTTGCCAGCCAGACTGGAATAGCGCTCCAAGGACTGATTCGAAAAGACATGATGGCTTTAGATCGAAGCGACGCCAACCGTATATGGGCTAAATTCCGCAGTTCCTTTGGCGCGGATGGGAATTTGGCGCGGAAGGAACCGCCTGAGGGTGAGGGCCTTGAGATTCCCGTGACGCGCTCCTCTGCCAATCTGCAAGATGAATTTCCGAGTGTGATCTTAATCACCGCAATGGGTTTGCGCGGCAAGTTCTAATGTCCAACAGAACTTGCCTTCGTTTTGTCGATTCCGCGCGCCGCAACTCGCAGCGGTCTCCCCGTCACGGCCCTCCCGTGAAACACGCAAGCTTCGGAGCCGGTATGAATCAGTATCCCGAAAGCGTCTCCACTACCGGATCGGCCGCCCGCCGTGGCGTTCGCACGGGTCGACTCTATGCCTTCGCTTGCCTGGCGTTCCTTGCGCTGTTTGCAACGCGAGCGCAGGCAGCAGTGCATCCGGTGCCGCTGGATAAAAATGTGGATTCGGCCAAGTGCCTTGAATGCCATGAAGACAAGACCAAGGGCAAGTCGGTTCACTCTGCCATGGGGGCGGGCTGCCTGAGCTGCCACGAAGTTCGCGTCAATAAAGACACGACACGCGTGAAGCTGGTTACCACGACCCCGTTGGCATTGTGCATTACCTGCCATGCGGATAAAAAGGCCGCCGACATCAAGGGGACGGTGCATCCGCCGGCAGTGCGCGACTGCCTTACGTGTCACGATCCGCATGCCAGCGAGAATAAGAATCAACTTCTCAAGCCCACTTCTGGAGGGGAAAAAGAGAACCTCTGCCTCAGCTGCCATCAGACCGGGATGAACGTGCCCGAAAAGGGCAGCCGCCATGCAGCGCTGGATATGGGCTGCGACGTGTGCCATGTGACGCATAAGACCGGCGCCGAGGCGACCATGGACAACCAGTTCCATTTGACCAAGGCTTCACCGGCGCTCTGCCTGGATTGCCACGATGCCAAGGATGCCAATCTTCAAAAGGCCCATCAGAACCAGCCCTTCGCCACGGCGAATTGCCTGCAGTGCCACGATCCGCACCAGTCCGCGGCACCCAAGCTGATGGCGAAGTTCCAGCATGCGCCGTTTGAAGCCAAGAGCTGCGACACCTGCCACGCGCCGGCCAAAGACGGGAAGGTCGTGTTGACGCAGCCAGACGCCAAGTCACTCTGCGTTACCTGCCACGAGGACAAGGCCAAGTCGATTGAAACTGCAAAAGTGCCGCATCCGGGCGCTGCCGGCGACTGCACGGATTGCCACAGCCCGCACGCCAGCAATCATCCCGGGCTGCCCAAGACCGACTCCGTGAACATTTGCCTCGGATGCCATACCGACATCGATGAGCTGCAGAAGAAACCCGTGCACCACCAGCCCGCATTCGTCCAGGGCTGCTCAACGTGCCACACGCCTCACGGCGGCGACAACGATCACCTGTTGCGCGCCAAGGGCAATGCGCTTTGCCTGGAGTGCCATGGTCCAGAAGCCACTCCGCAGCGGGACGACGCCGCGCACCTGCTTACCATCTTCAACGGGACGGTCAAGCTTCCCGACGACTACTACAAGAAAAACAGGGTTCCGGTGCTGCCGCTTCGTTATGGCGTTGGACACCCGGTGGATGGCCACCCCGTCTCCGACGTGATGGACCCAACCAATGTTGGCAAAGTCAAAACGCCGCTGAGCTGCCTTTCGTGCCACCAGCCACATGCTTCAGCGGAGCCTGGTCTACTTTTGAAAGACCAGAAGAACAACATGGCGTTTTGCGACTCGTGCCACAAGAACCGGCTCGATATGAAACAGACAACTTCCCCTGGAAACTGACCGGAGATCTATATGTTTCGCTGCCTCACGCATGGGAAACGCCTCAGCAAGGCCGTTGCGCATTTCCTTCTGATTTCGATGATTGTCGCGCTGCCAACAGCGGCCATGGCAGACAAGAAGAAGAAGAAAGCCGACACGTCGACTGACGCGGGGCCACGTAAATTTCCATTCGATCCTGCAAAGCTTGTATGGCCGAGCCCCCCGGGAATCGCCCGAATTCGCTGGGTGGATTACTTTGCCGGAATGAAGATTGACTACTCCGCAGCGGCCACCAAACCGAAAGCTACATGGATGGACCGCCTGGCCGGCGCGCAATCTCAAAACGAAAAATTCAATGTCAAGACCTTCCCTTACCAGCTCATTGGTCCCACAGGAATCGCAATCGATTCCAAAGGGCTGGTATACGTGTCCGATCAAAGAGTGGGGGCCGTTTTCATTTTTGACACGAAGACACGCGAGACTCAACTCATTCGTAACGGCTACGAGGCTCGTTTTGGCTGGCTCAACGGCCTGGCGATCGATGACGACGACCGGCTCTTTGTGGCCGATGGCAAACTACGCCACGTTTTGATCTTCAATACGAAGCACGAAGTCGAAAACCAGGTTACGGAAGGGCTGGTCGATCCTGTCGGGATCGCTCTCGATACCGCCAACCGCTTTCTTTACGTTGTGGACGCACAACAAGATCAGGTTCTGGTCTACGACGCCGACACCCTGAAGCTGCAGCGGAGGATTGGAACCGGGGGAAAGAACCATACGCTGACTTCCCCTGGCGATTTCGGTTCGCCGGAAGGGGTTGCTGTCGATCAGGAGGGTAACGTCTTCGTGACGGACACACTGAACGACCGGGTGGAGATCTTCGATGCCGATGGTAATTTCATTTCTACGTTTGGCAAGAATGGAGACGGACCAGGATTTTTTGCGCGGCCGAAAGGCATTGCGGTGGATAGCGATGGCCACATTTGGGTGGCTGACCAAATGAACGACCGGCTGCAGGTCTTCAGCCGGGAAGGCCGGTTGCTGACCTTTATCGGTCTCGGACACGGGGAGATGCCGGGCCAGTTCAAGGCCCTGGTTGGCGTGGCCATCGATAAGCAAAATCGGGTGTTTACTACGGAACAGTACCCGGGGCGGATGCAAGAGTTCAAGTACATTACCGACGCAGAAGCCGCCGAAAATGCGAAACGGGACGGAGAGGCACAGAAGGGTCCAAGCAAGGGGCAAAGTTCTTCTGTCCCTGTTGCCGCGCCTGCGGCGCCCGCTGCACCAAAGGCTCCGGCGGCCGCCGTGCCGTCAACTCCATCTTCCTCTTCAACCGCAGCGCCGACACCGGCCGCACCACCGCCTGCAAAAGACTCGGGCGCTCCCAAGCCGCAGGGAATCTAGCGGCCGTTTGGTTCGCGCGCAGCCGGCTCGTTCCATGAGGCGCGCCGGCGTTACTCTGCCGATTGCTTTTGGCGGGCGCCGCGCCAGTAAAGAATCAAGCCGAGCAAGACAGAGGCACCCGTTCCGGCCACGAGCTTGAGCTCGAATCCCAGCTTGGTGGCTGCATCGCCCGACGGCACCAGCGAAACCGCAATCCCGATGAGCACCACCACAAATCCCAGGCCGCCCGAAATCCATACGCCCGTGAGACCGCCCGGCACAAGCACCGCGTGCGGATTCTCTTTCCGGTCTCTGCGGCCGGCCAGCTTGATGACCGCTGCGAACATATACAGAAACGGGATGAAATAGAGAATGATTGCGGCATCAATCAACAACTGATAAGCGCCGCGCGTCGTCTCATTGATTTGACTGGCCAGTAGAATTGCCCCCGACACAAGTGCCTGCACGAGGATGGAGATGTACGGCGTTTTCCAGCGCGGATGAATCTTGCCGAAGGCGGCGGGCAGGTAGCGATCGATTCCCACCACGAAGGGCACGCGCGCGATTCCCGCAACCGTGCTGCCGACACCGCCCGCGTTGCCCACCGTGACCAGAACAGCCGCGAGGATGCCCAGGAATCCGACCTTCAGCGCCACGGAGCCGATTGTGATGGCGTGAAAGACGCCGCTCTGCGGATCGATGTCCGCGGCCGGCACAAGGCCCAGAATGGCAAAGGTGCCTGCGATGTACATCAACGCGATGAGTGCGCCGGCTCCAAACACTGCCCGCGGCAACGTACGGCGCGGATCGCGCACCTCTTCGCTCATCGCCGACACCAACTCGAGTCCAGTGAACGCGAACGCAATCTGCGACCAGAAATTCACCGTGTCCCAGTTCCACACGGGCATCATATTGCGCGCCGTAAAGTGCGTGGCCGAACCGGAACGCCAGCACACCACGGCGCCGATTACCACCAGCATCACCAGCGGCAGATAGGTTCCCACACCGCCCGCGTTTTGCAGCCATTTGCCGATGTTCAGGCCGATGATGTTGAGCAGCACCGATACCAGGAGCAGCCCAAGAGACACGGCGACGAGAAAGGTCCGGTTTTGTGCCAGCTCCGCGCCGCGGCCGCCGATGATGTATGCGCTCATCGACGCACTGGCCAGCAACAGCCCCGGAAAATAGAAGACGGTGTAGATCCAGTAGGTCCATCCAGCGATGAACCCGTGAAACGGTCCGAACGCTTCGCGCGACCACACGTAAAGTCCGCCCTCTTCAGGAAACCGCGATGAAAGCTCGTTGATCACCAGCGCGCCGGGGACAAAAAAGAACACGGCGGCAATCACCCACAGACTGATCGATGACGTGCCGTTGTGCCCCGCCGCGGCGATCCACCTCGGCCCCAGCACCGTGGCGATATTGAACAAAAGTACATCCCAGAAGCCCATAGTCTTGCGCAACTGGGATTTCGTTTCCACCGCGGGTGGTGCACCAATCGTCATTGAGTCCCCTGCGAGTGCAGAAAAACTCGCAACCCGAATGATATGCGACGTGATCGCCGCTCTGTCTGGCACTGTCATCCTGCCTGCACATGGGTGGCTACTGCCGGCAAGCTTGAAACACTGGCAGGTTTCGCGCGTCCATGAGAGTATCATTCCGCTGTACGTCTTCGAGCCCGACCCAAGCCACTCCGGGAGCGTAACTCATGCGTGCTTCGTTCATTCAAGTCTCGCTATTGATCACATCGTTCCTCTGCTCTATTTCTGTCTGCGCCCAGTCTTCCCTGCCCCTTCCCGGCTGCGAAGCCGCGCCGGAGGCGCAAAAGGTGATCGACGAAAAGCTCGAGTGGAACATGCTCGACAAGATGAGCTTCAACGACCGCCTCGCCCTGAAACGCAAGGTCCTTGAAGACCTCATGGCCCGTTATCCGCGCGAATTTGCCCCGGTCAACTCCTACACGAACCTTATGCATCAGTACCTGCCGCAGGATTATCGAAAGGTCCGTGACGGCTGGGTCCAGGCGGCGAAAGACCACCCCGAGGATCCCTTCGCGCTCTTCCTCGCCGGTAAAGCCCTCATCGGTGTCGACACGCCGCGTGCCATCGAACTCCTCGACAGCGCAAAAGCCAAAGCTCCCACGTTTGCCTTGCCTCACCTGTATCTCGCCGCGACCTACGCAAAAGGCAAACGAGCGGACAAGGCGAAGACAAAAGAGAACATCGACGCCTTTTTCGCGCTCTGCCCCGCGTCAACGGATGGCTATGCCCAATTCCTGCTAGCCAAGGATCCATCGCTTGAGCCGAAGGTCGCTGTGGCGCTCCGTGCCCACCTGGCCAAGGAGACCAATCCACTTCGTCTGCAGTCCTACACCCTGCTCTGGGGACTGGAATTCCGGACGCATCCGCCCAGCGAACACGATGCCGTGCGCGCCCAGGTCGCCGCCGACCTGAAGCGCCTCGAATCCCTGAACCCGCATGGCAATGCCGAGTGGGAGACGCATCTGCTCACCGGCTACAAGCAGAGCGGTGCGTCGAAAGAAACCGTCACCGCCATGGAAGATCGCATCCTGCACGACTACCCCCACTCCAACGACGCCTCCAACATCGCCTACGACCGCTGGGACAAGGGCCACCCCAAACCCGAAGACCAGACCGACACTGCAGCTTGGACGAAGTGGCAGCAGGAGTACGAAGAGGCCGCAAAGGGCTGGGTTCGCCAATTCACCGACGGCACCGGCCAGGAAAGCACATGGTTCTACGCCATCCAAAATGATTCTGCGATCACCGAGAAGGACGGCATTGCCGCCACGGATGCGTATCTACACGCAGCGCGCGACCATGAGTCGCCCAGCGACTACGGAGAATACGAAGAGAGCGCCGCCGAGTTTCTGGTTGAAAAGAAATGGCAGCCCGCCCGAGCCCTTGAGCTGCTGCAAAACTCCAAGGCCATTTCCGCCAAGTACCGCGCTCAGGAAGACCCCAAAGACAACCAGAGCGACGAGGAAGCCAAGGATTCGGCAAATTACCGCTTGTACGACGATCAGGAGACCGACGGCTTGATTCTGCGTGCCGCCATTCAATCTGGCCAGACTGAGCCGGCGCTGAAGCTCAGAGCTGAACTGGAAGCTCCCGTTCCCACCGAGAAGAAGCGCGTCTCAACTTACTGGCTCAACCGCGCCCGGCTTGAGGTTATCGAAAAACACCCGCAGGATGCGCTCACCTACTACCAGCTGGCATTCCAAACCCGACTGGACGCACCCAAAATATTTCGCGGCAAGCTCGACGACCCTCTCGCCGACGAAGCCCGCGCGCTCTTTAAAGAGCAAGGCGGTTCCGAAACCGCCTGGGTTGAATGGAGCAAGCCACCGGCCGGCACGGAGCAGGCCGCCGAGGGCCGCTGGGAAAAGGCCACCAAACAGATTCCCGACTTTGAACTCGCGGACATGAACGGCAAGACCTGGAAGCTCAAGGAACTCGGCGGCAAGACGCTGCTCATCAATCTCTGGGCCACCTGGTGTGGGCCCTGCCAGGCAGAGCTGCCGCACCTCGAAAAGTTCTACCAGAAAACCAAAGACCGTAAAGACATTCAGATCCTGACCTTCGATCTGGATGAAGATCTTGGCGTCGTGGCCCCTTACCTGAAGGAGAAGGGCTACACATTCCCGGTGCTTCCCGCGTACTCCACGGTTGTCGGCTTGCTCGATGGCTTCGCCATTCCGCAAACCTGGCTCGTGGATCCGCATGGCATCTGGCAATCGAAGCAGATCGGTTTCGGCGGCGGCAGCGAAGCCGACTTTGAGAAGGAGATGCTCGGCCACGCCACGGCTGCCGGCGGCGGGCAGTAGCGCCCATCAAGCATACTCAAGAGGATGAGTAAATTCGCCAAATACCTGCCGCTGTTGCTTTCTCTCCCGATCGCACTGACGGCAATTCACTCCACGGCGCAGCAAGCGGTCACCCTGGCTCAGCTCACCGGCAACAATACCAGCGCGCCCAGTGCGTCTGGCGTCATGCCCAATGGCAACGCCGCTGCCGGCAACGTGAGCAATGTTTCGCTCAAAAAACTGCTGCCGCCCAACTTTAACGGCAGGGTCCTGGCGCACTGGATGCCCTGGTGGAAGTGCACGGAATTCCCGTGCGAGGGTTCGCACGATAAGCGCGGCCCCATCCGCGTCCACTACTCATCAGAGGATTCGGGCCAGCTCGATCGCACCATCCGCGACATGATCCGGCGCGGCTATGACGGAGTGGTGGTTTCCGAGGCCAACACGACCGGCCCCGATGCCGAGGGCGCACTGGCCATGGCGCGCGAAGTGACCAAATTCCCTAACTTCGTCTTCGCGGTCTTTGAGAATCACCTGAACAAGCTGAAGCCGCGCGACCAGCCGGGCAAGCTGATGAGCGACATGGCCTACGACGAACGCCACTTCTTCGGCCTGCCGAACTATCTCCGCATCAACGGGCATCCTGTGGTCTACATCTTTGACAACGGCGACATCAACTGGGTAAGTGCCGAGCAGCAGGCGCCCGAAAATCCAATCTTCATCCTGAATGGTCCGCATCACGCCTCGGGCAGCGTTGGCGGATTTTTCTGGTTCGGCGGCCTGGAGCACAACGCCAAAATCTCGAGCGGCGATGAGCTCGACAAACTCCATTCCTTTTACTCCGATGTCGGGGGCAACCAGGGGCATCTCTTTTCCGGAGCCTTCTTTAAAGGGTTCGACGATCGGCTCGCTCCCTGGGGCCTGGGACGAAGAGTCGACCAGGCCTGCGGTCTCACTTTCGTTCGGTCCTTAGCAGCCGTCGCCAAATACCTGTCGCGGTCATCCTCCAACTTCCTGCTTCTGCAGGGCGCTACCTGGAACGACTACGAAGAAGGCACTGAGCTGGAAACCGGCATCGACAACTGTGGTTCGGTCGGCGCCAATGTATCAGGCACGGAGGTCAGGCCCGTCCCATCCTTCGCCAAGCCTGGCTCTGAAGAGACCGTCGATCACTACGAGGTCTATCTCTCAGTGGATGGCAAACATCTGATGGATGCAGCGTCGATTCCCGTGCGTGGCGAACCGTTCGACATGGCGGCCCTCAAGCTCACGCCCGGTGCGTATCTTGTCCTCGTGCAGATGGTCGGAAAATCGCACATTCTCAATCAAATCTCAACCCCGGTGCAGCTCACGATTGGCGGCGTCTCTACACCGGGACGTCTTCCCGCCAACCTTGTGCCCGCTCAAACATCCGAACCCAGTTCGGCACCGGTTGATGACGAAACGCCCGCAGACGACGCCACACCGCCTGCTTCAGCCGCCGCGCCGGCTCATGCGCCGACTTCAAGCCCCACCATCTCTGTCACGTCTCCAGAGGAAGGCGGGCAGGTTTCCAATCCCGTAGCCTTGAGCATCACCACCAATGAGCCCTTCACGGTAACGCGCATTCAAATCTGGGACCACGGCAAGAAGGTCCTCGACCAGCTCAATTCGACGTCAATCAGCGGAGTGAGCATTCCCATGACTCCGGGCCCTCACACCCTCACCATCAACATCAAAGACGAGTCCATGGCAACGAGGGATTCCACGCACGTCAGTTTCCAGGTCCAGTAGCGTTCAACCGAATAGCGCTCGATGGACGCCTCGTGGTGCCCCCAAAATTTCGCTTCTGAGACCTGAAGAGCATGAACGTTTCGCGCCAACTCCGCGAGCACCACCGACGTGCTGACTCACTGACAAGCTTCAATGGAAGTCGGCTTCAGCAGCTAATCTAAAACGTATGGATGACCTCTCCTACATCTCTGAGCCGACCCAAATTGCCGGAATTGCTGAAATGAGCAAGGGCCTCAACTTTGGCATGCCTTCAGAGGCACTGCTGGGATGTCTCCTCAAAACTCTAGTGGCTTCAAAACCCGAAGGTCGCTTCCTCGAACTCGGCACCGGTACGGGCATCGCAACTGCATGGCTGCTTTCCGGCATGGACGCAGCGTCGAGCCTCGTAAGCGTCGACACAGATCTGAATTTTCAGGCGGTCGCAAAGGCCGTCCTCGGGTCAGACAAGAGAGTGACTTTCCGCCTCGAAGATGGTCTGACCTTTCTCCTATCGCAGAAGGCGCACACGTTTGACATGGTTTTTGCAGACGCCATGCCCGGCAAGTACGAGGGACTGAACGATGCGCTCAAAGTAGTGAAAGTGGGCGGCTTCTATGTGATCGATGACATGCTGCCACAACCGAACTGGCCCGAAGGACACGCAGCGAGGATTCCCGTGTTGCTTGAGCGGCTGAGCAAACATCCGGATTTCACCCTGCTTCCTCTCGTATGGTCCAGCGGGGTTGCCATCGCCGTCCGACAAAGATAACGCGTCCTTTCAATGCGTATGGGATTTCTCTATGACTGCTTATAATCGTCGCCAGTTTCTGCATGGAGCCAGCCGTGCCTTCGGCACTGGCGCTCTTCTTCCGGCCCTGAATCCCCTAAGCGCTCTGGCTGCATCCGCGTCCTCTTCTGAGCCCACCAAAATCCGTGGCGTCATGGTCGACGCTGCGCGCGTTCCGGAAACTATGGCCTACTACCGCCGCGTGATCGAGTTTTGTGCGGACTGGCAACTCAACACACTTCACTTCCGCCTTACCGACGATCAGGGGACGGCGCTGCGCTTCGCATCCGTCCCCGGCCTCGTCAATCACGAACATGCTTTCACTCCCGATCAACTCCGCGACCTGATTCGCTTTGCATCGGCTCACGGCGTGGATCTGCTTCCTGAAATTGAATCCTTTGGACACACCGGTTTCATCACGCGTTCAAAGGCCTATAAGCATCTGCTCGACGATTCCACTGAAGGATCCTCAGAATTCACGGGCGTCATTCCCGTGCATCCTGAAACCCTGCACTTGTTCGAAAAACTCTATCGCGAGATTGCCGCAATCTTTCCCGCGCCCTATCTTCATGGCGGATGCGACGAAGTCAACTGGGGCGGCTCCGACTTGTCGCAGCGAGCTCTGCGTTCCAAGTCCCGCTCTCAAATCTGGGCAGAGTACCTCAACACGCTGGGCCGCACCGCGGAGAGTCTGGGCAAGCAGTTCATCGTTTGGGGCGATCTCGTTCTGCACAAAGACCCGACCATTCTCAACGGACTCAACAAGACCACGATCATCATGGATTGGAATTACTGGGACACGGACGCCGTTGCATTTCGCGATGCCATCAATACGGTGAAGGCTCACGGCGCGCGCGCCATCGGTGCTCCGGGCCTGATCAGCTATCGGTGGGGAGCACGCGCGGGCGTGAGCCAGTTAGCGAACATCGACGCCTTTGCCGAGGCGTATCTTCAGACAGACAATCCCGCATCTCTCGGCGTAATTCTCACCAACTGGGTTCCAAGCCGCTATGTGCAGAACTCCATCTGGGATGGATTCGCCTACGCTGCCGTTGCCTTCAACGACGGACCAGCCATTGCGCGCACATCGGCATTTCAGCGCTTCGTGGAACGGCATTATCGCGCTGAGTGGAACGATGCATGGCGCCAGGCGTTTCAACTCATCTACGACGCCGCGCCTTCCTTCGGCGAGCGCGCGGAGTCCGGCCTGGGCCTGCGCATGCCCGTCCCGTGGAGTACCGATGCAGAGCTCAAGGCATCCCTTCAGAGTAAAATGCCGCCGCCTTCGAATCCATTTTCGCGCATTCTCGAATTGCTGAAAACTCTGGTGCCCTCGGTTCGCGCCAACCAACCCGATTTCCGCGCCTTCGTGCTCTGCGTCGAATATCTCGACGAGGTATTCTGGCGCGAGTCCACAATCCGCGAACACGCGGGCGCGAAGTCTCTGACTCAAGCCGAAGCCGCCGCACTTATCCATGAAATCGCCGAGCGCGACCGCAACCTTGCCGTTGCCCTCTCGACAGACTGGGACACAGGCCGCTTCCCTGACGCGCCGGCAAAAACGGCGCCACTTTATGGGAATCAGCATAAAGACCAGCTGGTCTTCCAGTTCAATCGAGCGGCCGCGTATTCAGCTGCCCTGGCGCAGCGTCCAGCACGCTTCTTCGAGCTTTGGCAATCGTCTGGCTTTGGCGCTGGCGCTCATACGCCATAGCGGCGTGCCCGGCAGAATTTTCACATAAACCCCTTCCCATAGAACTTCGAGTGGTGTATTCTCTTTTCCCATAGGACTTCGAGTGGAGAGACAAATGGGGAAGAAGGACCAACCCGAAAGCGAGATGCTGAAGGGCACGCTGGACATGATGATTCTGCGGACGCTTGTCGGCGGCGGCGCGCATGGACACACCATTGCGAAGGTTATTGAGCGCACTTCTGAAGATGTCCTTGAAGTAGAACAAGGCTCGCTTTATCCGGCACTGCACCGGCTTGAAGACCGAAAATGGGTTTCTTCCTACTGGGGTCCGAGCGAGAACAATCGCAAGGCCAAGTTCTACCGTCTCACGGCAGAAGGGCGAAAACAGCTGGTTCGCGAAACCAGCCGCTGGCGCCAGATGGCTCGCGCCATCGGTCTCGTGATGGGCGAAGAAGGCGGCGCCCAATGAGCTGGCTGCGATTCTTTCACCGCAAACGTTCCGACGCCGAGTTGCAAGCCGAGATCGACTCTTTCCTGGCCGACGAGACAGCCGAAAACGTGGCTCGCGGAATGCCGCCCGACGAAGCCCATCGCCAGGCACGCTTGAAGCTTGGCAATCGGCAAAAGGTGCGCGAATCGCTCTGGATGCAAAACTCGCCACAGCTGCTTTCCAGTATCGTCCGCGATCTGAAGTATGCTTTGCGCACGTTGAGCAGGACGCCTGCGTTCTCGCTGATTGCCGTTGTCGTCATGGCTTTGTGCATGGGCGCAGCTACGTCGCTTTTTACGATTGTGCGGTCGGTGTTGCTGCGGCCGCTGCCGTTCCGCGATCCGGGCAAACTTGTGCGCGTGCATGAACACTACAGCGCGCCCAAGATGAACGTCGATGGGTTCAATTACAACGTGGTGGCGCCGGCCGACTTTTACGACTGGCAGTCGAAGACAAACGGCTTTGAAGACATGGCCATCATGCGCTACTCGGGGTACAACCTGAGCGGCGAGCGAGGTGAACTTCCTGAAACCGTGCGCGCCGCCGCGGGCTCGTGGAATCTGTTTCCGCTTCTCGGCGTGCAGCCGGCGTATGGCCGCACGTTCGCGGAATCGGAAGAACGTCACGGCAGCACGGTTGTGATGATTACCTGGAGCGTATTTCAAAGGCGTTTCGCGGGCGATCCCGCGCTGGTGGGCCGGCAGATTCACCTCGACGGGCGTCCATTCACGGTCGTGGGCATCTTGCCTGCGTCGTTCACCTATCCGGATGCCGGCATCCAGTTGTGGGTTCCTTACAAGGCAGACGCCTCTCCGGAAATGTTGCAGCATCACGATTGGCATCAGAGCCAGGTGATCGCGCGGTTACGTCCGGACGTGAGCCTTGCCAGCGCAATTGCACAGGTAAGCGCCGTGCAGTATCAGGAGCATCTGCGGTACCCGCGCGATCCCGTGGCCGACGACGTTGCGCCGCGTTCGCTGAACGACGCCCTCGCGTCCGACGTGAAAAAGCCGCTCCAGATCATGATGGCTGCCGTCGGCTGCATGCTGCTCATCGGGTGTCTTAACGTCGCTAATCTGCTTGTCGCACGCGGGGCGGCACGCCAGAAAGAAGTGGCCATTCGCAGCGCACTCGGTGCACAGCGTGCACGATTGATTCGCGAGCAGCTTACGGAAAGCGTGATCATCTGTGCCGCCGGCGGCTTGAGTGGCGCCTTGCTTTCGATCCTCGCGACGCAGGTACTGGCTCGCACATGGAAAGACCTGCCGTCGGCGCAGGGCATCCATCTTGACGGCGCAGTGATTGCCTTCGCATGCATGCTGATGTTCGCCTCGGCTCTTATTGCAGGTCTGATTCCCGCGCTTGCAACGACGGGTAAGTCGATGATGACGGCCCTGCAGACATCGGCGCGCACGGGATCGAGCAGCGTGTCGCGCACGGCATTGCGCAAGTCGCTCTTGATTGCGGAGATCGGCATGACTGTCGTCCTTCTTGTCGCAGCGGGTCTGCTGCTCAAGAGCTTTCTGCGCCTCCACGCAGCCGATGTTGGCTGCATTACCAGGAACACGCTCACGCTGGAGTTCAGTCTGCCCGGCAAACAATACGACACCCCTGAAAAAGTGAACGCATTCTTTGAGGGCATCCTTCAGCGGGTAAGAGGGATCCCGGGCGTGCAGGCCGCGGCACTTGGAAACGATCTACCTGCAGCAGGATATTGGGGCGACGACGTCTTCAGCGTGAAGGAGCGCGCGCCGATCCCGGCCGGGGAAGACATTCCCGAGGGCTTGATTCGCTGGGCCGACCCCGGCTACTTCAGTGCTCTCGGCATTCCTCTTGTCGAAGGCCGCTTGTTTACCAGCGATGAACGCGCCGCGCGATCGTACAAGGTGATCGTCAGCCAGGGGCTGGTGCGAAAGTATTTCTCCGGCGACAATCCCATCGGCAAGCATATGCATGTTCCGGCGCACGCGCATGCGGGAGCGCCCGACAATGTCGATTACGAGATTGTCGGCGTTGTGGGCGATACCTTGTACCAGGTCGGCGAGCAAGCAAGGCCGACCATGTACTTCCCGCTCTTTGAAGGCGATGACCATGGCGAGGTGCTCGCCGTGCGCACAGCTACCGATCCGTTGCAATTCTCTGTGCCCGTGCAAAAGCAGTTCGCGTCACTCGACCCTGAGCTTCCGGTCTCCAATGTGCGCACGATGAATGAACTTATCGGCGAGTCGTTGATCAATGCCAGCCTCAGCATGCGGCTGGTGGCCGCATTCGCCGTGCTGTCGCTGCTGCTGGCGGCGGTGGGATTGTACGGCGTGCTCTCGTATCTGACCACGCAGCGAACAACGGAGCTTGGCATTCGCATGGCTCTGGGCGCGCAGCGAGACCAGCTGTTGCGAACGATGCTCTTGGATGGGCTCAGACCGGCGCTGCTCGGTCTCGGCGTCGGCCTCGCGCTGAGCGTCGTAACTACCCGCGTCTTTCAATCGATGCTCTTCGGAACCAGGCCGCTCGATCCTGCGGTTCTGGCCGGCGTCATTGCCACGCTGTTAGCGGTTGCGATTCTCGCCTGTCTTGCTCCCGCATGGCGCGCGTCGCGTCTCGATCCAATGAAGGCTCTGCGCTCCGAATAGGCCACATAATCCGCAAAACAAATCGGATTGCGCGGCTCGGAATGGAGCTTGACGCCGGATGACGTCTTAAACTTCCGCGTACGACTCCTTGAACAACTCCCTGCCGCGCGTGAGAGCGCGCTCGTCGAGGTCGATCCACTTCGTGTGTTTGACCAGGCGGCGCAGCGCGGCATCGATGCTGGCCTGGGGTAAAACATCAGCAATCTCAAGCAGTGCGCCGAGCATAACCATGTTGCCTGCGCGCGCATCGCCCAGCTCGTCAGCCAAGCGGGTGAAGGGCATGGCCAGCACGTGCACTTCAGGCCGCTCGCAGTCTGCGGGGAATGTGTCGCCGTTGTAGATAACCCAACCGCCGGGCCTCACGCTGGCGTCGAACTTGCGCAGTGACGGCTCATTCATCGCCACGAGCACATCGGGCAGCGTCACGAGCGGCGAGTCGATGGTCTGGCTCGAGATGCGCACATGGCAGTTCGATGTGCCGGAGCGCATCTCTGGCCCGTATGACGGAAGCCACGAGACATGAAGGCCGGCATCGAGGCCGGCTTCTGCAAGAACCTCGCCCAGCAACAAAACTCCCTGGCCACCGAATCCCGCAACGCGGATATGCAGGTCCACATTTTCCGCAAAGGCTCGCGGCTTTGAACTGAATTCGCCGGGAGACTCTTCGCAAATCTCAAGAAGCGCGGGAAGATCTTCGAGCGGCGGAGCCGGCGCCAGTATCGGCCTCGGCTGGGCTTCCCTGGTGCGATCGCAGAAGACGCCTAAAGGATAAGTCTCTTCCATCACGTCGCGTACCCAGTGTTGCGCTTCAACCGGAGTCATCTTCCAAATAGTTGGACACGGCGAAAGAATCTCGATGAAAGAGAAGCCGAGCCCGCGGACCTGGTTCTCAAGGGCGCGCCGAATGGCCCGCGCGGCGTGCGCAATCTGCTTGTTATCTCCAAGGCCCACGCGCTCGATATAAACCGGCGCTTCGAGCGTCGCCAGCAATTCGCTCACATGCAACGGATAGCCTTCATTCGCGGCGGTGCGTCCCGCCGGCGTGGTTGTGCTCTTTTGGCCGATGAGTGTTGTGGGGGCAAACTGTCCACCGGTCATCGAGTAGACAGCGTTGTTCATGAAGAGAACGGTGATGTTCTCGCCGCGATTGGCCGCGTGCAGAATCTCAGCCGATCCAATGGCAGCGAGATCGCCGTCGCCCTGGTAGCTCACCACCACGCTTTCAGGATGGCTGCGCTTGACGGCGGTGGCGACTGCCGGGGCGCGCCCATGCGCCGCCTGAATATTGCCGACATCGAAGTAGTGATACGCAAATACCGAGCACCCTACCGGGCTNNCATCTTGTGCACATTGCCATGACCGCAGCCGGGGCAATAGTGGGTCTGATTCTGCAAATCGTCTTTGCGATCGAAGCACTCGTAGAAGGCATCGGGCCGGCCGTGAGCGACCTCATAAACGGGAAGCTGATTCTCAGACATGGACCATCCACTCTTTCTCTGCGTGCGCCGACGGTTGAATCTGGCGCGCCAGACCGCGCACAAATGCAAGCACCTCATCGTGCGAAGTAACATTGCCGCCCATGCGGCGGAAAGACTCAACCGGCCGCGATCCATTGAGCGCCAGCCGCACATCGTCAATCAACTGGCCATTACTCATCTCCACTACGACGAACACCCGCGCACGCCGAGCCAGGCGTTCAAGAGGCAATTTCGGAAACGGATAGAGCGTGATGGGGCGCAAGACCCCTACGTGAATGCCTTCGGCGCGAGCCTCAGCGGTGACGGCTTTGAGGATGCGCGCCACAATGCCGTAGCCCACCAGAACGATCTCCGCATCCTCGGCCAGATACTCTTCGGCGAGCACCTCGTTGCGCTCCGCAGTTTGATATTTCGCCTCGAGCTTGAGAAGGTGAGCTTCGAGGTCGTTGTTTTCCATGTGGAGCGACGTGATGAGGTTGCCGCGAGAGCGCGCCGTTCCATCGACGGCCCATGCAGGCACTTTGGGAGGAAGAGCGGCTTGCGAAAACTCGACGGGCTCCATCATCTGGCCGACAAACCCATCGGCCAGCAGAACGACCGGGTTGCGATAGCGATCGGCCAGATCGAAACTTCGCGCCGTCAAATCGGCCATCTCCTGCGCGGAGTGTGGCGCCAGCACCAGGGTTCTGTAGTTCCCGTTGCCACCGCCCTTCACCACCTGGTGATAATCTCCCTGTTCCGATCCAAGATTTCCCAGGCCAGGCCCGGCGCGCATGATGTCTGCGATGACGCAGGGCAGTTCTGCGCCGGCCATGTAGCTGATGCCTTCCTGCATGAGGCTGATCCCCGGCCCACTCGACGCCGTCATGCACCGAATGCCCGCGGACGAGGCACCGTACAACATGTTGATTGCAGCTACTTCGCTCTCAGCCTGGAGAAAGACTCCGCCCGCGCGCGGCATCAAGAGCGCCGCGGCCTCAGTGATCTCGCTGGCCGGCGTAATGGGATATCCGTAAAATCCGCGGCATCCGGCGAGGATCGCGCTGCGCACCACGGCCTCGTTGCCCTTCATGAGTTGCTTACGCACGGACACTTCCCTCCCCGTCTCTCGGACTCACGGAAATCGCGCCCACGATTGGCCGCTGCACGGCGCGAAGAACGGTGATTGCTCCCGGCTCAGGGCACACCAGGAAGCAGATGCCGCAGCCGGTGCAGCCTACGCCGGCGTAGGTGGCGGTTCGATACCCGTAGTGATTCAGGCGCTCGCTCATCGCGATGACCTTGGGCGGACATGCCTCAACGCATAAGCCGCAGCCTTTGCACTCTTCTTCGCTCACGCGTAACTGGCCTCGATCGGGCCTCACCATCTGGTTCATGCGCCGTCCCCCCTCAGGCGTACTCGGTTTGCTTGCGTTCAAGGTAATGGGCGCGCACGGCAAAGTCTTCAAGGTCGGCCTGAAACTTCGGGTGGGCAATGGCGATGAGGGCTTCGGCCCGCTCGCGCAGGGATTTTCCGTGCAGATACGCGATGCCATGTTCCGTCACAACAAAATGTACGTCTGCGCGCGAAGTCACCACACCCGCTCCCGGCTCCAGCACCGGCACGATCCGGGAAACGCTGCCATGCACGGCCGTTGACGGCAGAGCGATGATTGGCACTCCGCCCTTGGAGCGAGCCGCGCCGCGAATAAAGTCCAATTGCCCGCCAAATCCGCTGTACGGCGTTGTTCCCATCGAATCCGCGCACACCTGGCCCGTGAGGTCCACCTGGATGGCAGAGTTCACGGCCACCATTCGATCGTTCTGCGCGACAACGAACGGATCGTTGGTGTAGCTGATGGATCGAAATTCGAAGCTCGGATTCTCGCGGATGAAGTCGAAAAGCCGCTGCGAGCCCAGCACAAACGACAGAACGGCCTTGCCGCGATGCAATGACTTGCACTCGCCGGTGAGCACGCCCGACTCCATGAGCTCGATCACGCCGTCGGAGCACATCTCCGTATGAATCCCCAGGTCGCGTTTGTCCTGGAGGCAGGAGAGGACGGCATCGGGAATTCCGCCGATGCCGGTTTGCAGCGTGGCTCCATCGGGAATAAGCGCGGCCACGTTTTCGCCCACGCGCCGCTGAATTTCAGTAAAGGGCTCACCGCGGACTTCAAGCAGGGGCCGCGAAGTCTCGACAATGAACGAGATGTGGCTGACGTGGATCGCGGTATCCCCGTGAGTCCGCGGCATCTGATCGTTCACTTCGGCAATCACGGTATGGGCGCACCGAGCCGCCGTCAAGCTGCAATCAACGGTTGTCCCGAGGCTCACATACCCATGCTCGTCGGGCGGAGAAACCTGAATCAGTACGATGTTCAGCGGAAGGGCGCCATCTTCAAACAGGCGCTCAATCTCGCTGAGAAAGATTGGCGTATAGTCGGCTCGCCCCGCGGCTACGGCCTCGCGCACGTTTTCGCCGAGAAACAGGCCACGATGGCGGAAGTGCCCTTCGAACTCCGGCCTGGTATAGTCGGCGTTCCCCAAGGTCTTCATGTGGACGATTTCGACGTCGTTGAGCCAGGGCGCCCGCGCAACCAGAGCATCGACGAGCACGGAAGGTGTTCCGCATCCCGATTGAATCCAGAGGCGATCGCCGGAGTGAACTGCCTCAAGCGCCTCGGCCGCGCACATACACTTCCTGCTGTAATCCTGGCGCCAGTTCATTTCCCAGTGCCCCCTGCACCCTGCGGCAGCATTGCGGTGTAATGCTTCACGGGCGCGTCAGCCCGCGCAGGCCAATTGCCCGCGCTGCCACCGAATCCGGGCTAACATTTTGCCCGGTCCACAGCTCGGATTTTTTCCTCCGAGCCCGAATGATGGTAGGCCCTGGTGGAGGCGGAAGCTGTGATGAGAATCACTTTCTCTTGAAACCAAGGAAAAAGAAGAATGGCCTTTTCCTGATGAACGCGCACGCACGCGAGCTGGAATAAAAACGTGCGGATGGGGCGCCTGGCGGCTTGGTCTAGTGCAGTTCCCCGGCCAGCAGGAATACCAGCGCGGCTTGCCAGTTGATGGCAATTTCATTGCTGGCGTACGAGGCCATTTGATCGGCATAGACCTTGGCAGGCGGCAGGTCTTTGGGAAACGCCGCGAGTACGGCGTCCTCCCGTCCTGCATTGGGGCCGCCGGAGAGGAGCCCGGGCCACGCTTCGCCGGTGGCCACGCTGGGACGATGGTGCGGATGCTGGAATGGATTTTCTCCAACTTTGGTTACCCACGAAAGCGAGAAGGTATTGCGGCCAAGCAGATAGTGCAAATTGTCGCGCGCCGCGTTGGTAAAGCTGGGGTCGGGCGCAAACTGGCTGGCGATGAGCAGGTACATTCCGTATCCGGCGGCAACGCCATTCGAGCCCCAGTAATAGTCTGTCGATTTCATGCTGGTTCGATAAGGGCTTGAGGAAGTGCGTTCGACGACAACGTGGGCTGCGGCGAGCGTCCGCTTGCGGATGGCTTCGGCGGCTTCTGCATCCTTGGTTTTCTGATGGGAGAGCGCGTACGTCCACAAGGCCATGGGCGCTAACTGGTTCCAGCCTGCGGCCGGGGGCGCGTCGAGGACGGGAAGGAACTGCGCATAGGCCTTCAGAAAGAAA
>PLTV01000114.1:225-2064 GCA_003164635.1 Acidobacteriaceae bacterium | reverse complement strand
GGAGCGATCATGCCGGGAAAGCTCTCACTGGTCTGCTTGTGCCAGACGCCGCCATCCTCATCCTGCATGCTGAGCATCCATTCCAGGTTCCAACGCGCTTCGCTCAAAATGTCGGGCGTCCCATTGCCGGTCTCGGGAATATTCAGCGGAATGCCTTTCAGTTTTGATCCGTAGATTTCCCACGCCCAGAGCAGCGTTCCGGTTGAGATTCCGGAGTTGACCACATAGCGGCCGTAGTCGCCGGCATCGTGCCAGCCGCCGATGTTGTCGCGCACGCCCGACTTGCCCGACGAAGGATGAAACTCACCATGAAGATGGCATGCGGGATGCGTGAAGCGTGAAAACTCTGGCCCCATGTCGACGGCGGTGCCGCAGCGCTGGCCGTAAAAGCCGCGCATCGCCAGGTAGTAGGTGCGCTCGAAGGGGTTCCTGGCCAGCGCGAAGTTCCAGCTGCGGCCGACGCCCGCGACTTCAATGTAATAGGTTCCCGGTTTGCGAAAGCTGGAGAAGTCCGCGGCCTGCACCTGGTCGCCCGTAGCGGCGTCTGCCTGCGGAACAGAAAGATTGCCCTGAAACACCACGCGCTGATCGCTCGACTGCTTCAATTGGAACGAATGCGCTGAAGTGCTGACAATGGCGATTTTGGGCCCGTCGAGAGGATAGCCCACCTGGTCTACTTTGATGGCCGGCGTGGGTGTTTGCGCCCTGAGGCTTCGAACCATGGGAAACAGGAACAAGAGCGCGGGCAAAGCGAGAAGAAGAAACTCGCGAAACGACCGCGCACTCAAAGAAGACAAGAAGTACGAACTCGCCATAGAGCTTATGCACCTCGCATAATGGACTTGATCCATTGCGCAGAAACAAGTATCTCCTATGCGGGTGGGAATTTTTGGAGAGCATGATGACGTGTTAAGGTCGTGCGGGGCGGCAATTTCGTAAGGAAAAAAGCCGTTTCGCTTCGAGAATTCCTGAAGAATCAGAAGCAAAGCCGCTGAAATCGAGCGAGGGCCAGGGAGAGATCGTGTATATCGCCAACGAACAACGTTACGACGCCATGACGTATCGCCGCTCGGGCAAGAGCGGCTTGCAGCTGCCTCTTATCTCGCTCGGGCTCTGGCACAACTTCGGTGGCGTGGATACGTTTGAAAACGGACGCGCCATGGTGCGCCGCGCCTTCGATCTCGGGATCACACACTTCGACCTTGCCAACAATTACGGGCCGCCGCCGGGCAGCGCGGAGTCCAACTTCGGCGAGATGTTGCGGCTCGATTTGAAACCCTATCGGGACGAGCTGATCATCAGCTCGAAGGCCGGCTACGACATGTGGCCCGGACCGTATGGGTCGTGGGGTTCGCGCAAGTACCTGCTGGCGAGCCTTGACCAAAGTCTGCAACGCATGGGCCTGGAGTATGTCGATATCTTCTACTCGCATCGTCCGGACCCCGACACGCCCATTGAAGAAACCATGGGCGCATTGGACCAAGCTGTGCGTTCCGGCAACGCGCTTTATGCGGGAATTTCGAATTACGATGCGCCGCAAACCGCGGTTGCCGCGAAGGTCTTGCGGGCACTGGGCACGCCCTGCCTGATTCATCAGCCAAAGTACTCCATGTTTTCGCGCTGGGTTGAAGACGGGCTGCTCGATGTGCTGGGAGAAGAAGGAATCGGCGGAATCGCCTTTTGCCCGCTTGCGCAAGGACTGTTGACGGACCGCTATCTTGGCGGGATCCCGAGCGACTCGCGCGCCAACAAGCCGCATGGTTTTTTGAAGAAGAACGATATTGACGATCGACGGCTGGCGCAGGTTCGCGCGCTGGACGAGATCGCCCGTCAACGCGG
>PLTV01000114.1:0-128 GCA_003164635.1 Acidobacteriaceae bacterium | reverse complement strand
CTGCCACGAATGCCCGAGATTTCTCACTCGACATTTGCATTCAATTTTGACGCCTTGGTGCACAATCAGCTCAGATAGATTCCAAAAAGGGGGTCGATTTGCTAATTTGAGAAAAACTGGACGGAATC
>PLTV01000275.1 GCA_003164635.1 Acidobacteriaceae bacterium | reverse complement strand
TCTTTGAAGGAGCCGGTGGGATTCATGCCCTGATGCTTGGCAAAGAGCTGATCGATACCGAGAGCTTTAGAGGCGCGAGGAAGGTGGTAAAGAGGCGTATTGCCTTCGCGCAAGGTGACAGCGTTGCCGAAGTTCTCAAGGATGGGGAGCAGTTCGCGAAATCGCCAGACGCCGGAGTGGTCGAGAGCCTCGGAGGAGCAGCGGCGCTCGCGCCAGAGCCATTTGAGCGCGCCGGGGTTGGGGCGGTCGNNGCCTTTGCGCTCGCTCCAGCCGGGATATTCGACTTCAAAGAGATCGCCGCATTGGGAGCAGCGAAAGTCGGGACGCGCTTCGGTGCCGGGCACACGGTGGCCGCATCCAAAGCAGCGGAGCTGGTGTAAGTTGTCGTTCATGCCTGGTGTTAGCTTACTAGCATTGCGGACATTGAGGGGACGGGAGTCGGGGAGCGCATGATGATGCGGAACGGCTTCGCGGGATGGATGGGTTTGCTGTTGTGGGCGGGCATTGTGGCGGCTGGTCAGGCGCAAGCGCCGTTAAGGGTGGCGGCGGCGGCAGATTTGGAGCCGGTGCTGCCGCCGATCCTCGAGCAATTTGAGAAGGCCACGGGCATTCACGCGGAAGCAACGTATCAAGCTTCGGCGGTGTTGACCACGCAGATCCAGAATGGCGCGCCGTTTGATGTCTTTTTCTCAGCGGATGTGGGTTATCCGAAGCGGCTGATGGATGCGGGATTGGCGGATGCGGGAGCGGCAGGGGAAGGACCGGTTGTGTATGCGAGGGGAACGCTGGTGCTTTGGACGCGGAAGGATTCGCATCTGACGCCGGGGTTGGATCTGCTGCGAAGCGCGGAGTTGAAGCGGCTGGCAATTGCGAATCCGGAGCGGGCGCCGTATGGGCGAGCGGCCGTGGCGGCTCTGACGAGTTTGAAACTCTACGACGTGCTGAAACCGAAGCTGGTGACGGCGGAGAATATTGCGCAGACGGCGCAGTTTGTGGATTCGGGAAATGCCGATGCGGGGTTGATTTCGCTGACTTCGGCGAAGACGGCGCGGCTGGCGGAGGCGGGTAGCTATTTTGTGATGCCGAAGGAACTGTATCCGCCGATTGAGCAGGGGGCGGTGATTGTGCGAGCGACGAAGCAGGGTGAGGCGGCGCAGAAGCTGCTGGATTTTGTGCTGTCGGGGGCGGTGCAGGCACAACTTGAACAGAGTGGCCTGACTCCTGTGCGGTAGCCACCAGCGGTGGGGCGGACGCTGCCTACTTGTTCGCAAGACCTTCCTGGTTTCCTGCCCATGAATCCAGAAGAGATTCACGGATGAAGCACCGGCTGTTCGCTCGCAAGAGGTTCGTGCTTTCCCAGGTCTGAAAATCCAGACCTGGGGAACCCATAATTGTTTCTCATGCACGATGAAGACGGAGAGGGCGAGTGGAGCCGTTAGTCTAAACGCATGGATTGGCAGGCGCTTGCACTGACGCTGAAGCTGGCTACCGTGACGACGGCGATATTGCTGGTTGTTGCGGTGCCGTTGGCGGCGTGGCTGGTGCTGGGGAGAAGCCGAATGCGGGCGGCGGTGGAGGCGCTGGCGGCACTGCCGCTGGTGTTGCCGCCCACGGTGCTAGGTTTTTTTCTGCTGGTGCTGCTGGGGCCGCGCACGGGGCTGGGGCGCGGGATTACGGCGGTGCTGGGGCATCCGCTGGCGTTTTCGTTTTCGGGGCTGGTTGTGGGGAGCGTGATCTATAGCTTCCCGTTTGCAGTGCAGCCACTGGTAGCGGGATTCGCGGCGGTTGATCCGGGGTTGGTGGACGCGGCGCGGGTATTGGGCGCGGGGCCGGTGCGTGTGGTGCGCACGCTGCTCGTTCCGCTGGCGGGGCGATCGCTGGCGGCCGCAGCAGTGTTGAGCTTTCTGCACACGACGGGTGAGTTTGGCGTGGTGCTGATGCTGGGCGGCGATATTCCGGGGGCAACCAGGACGCTTTCGATTGTGCTGTACAACCAGGTGGAGAACTTCGACTACACGGCGGCGGGGCGCACCGCGGCAATTCTGCTTGTGCTGAGCGCGGGCGCTCTGGCAGCGCTGTATGCGGGAATGAGCCAGCGCGGAGCCCGGCGTGGTTGAACTGGGATTCGATGCGCGGCGAGGCGGATTTCATCTTCAGATGGAATGCCGATTTGCGTCGGAGTGGACGGTGATCTTTGGGCCTTCGGGCGCAGGTAAGTCCACGCTGCTGCGGCTGCTGGCGGGGCTGGAAATTGATGGCCGGGCACGACCGAGACAGGCACGGGTGCTGGTGGATGGGCGGACGCTTACTGATTCTGCTCGGGGCGTCTGGTTGAAGCCAGGACAGCGGCAGACGACGATGGTGGCGCAACAGGCAGCGCTCTTCCCTCACCTGAGCGTTGCGGCGAATGTGGGTTATGGGTTGGCTGACCTGGATGGCGCCAAGCGGTCGGCGCAGGTTGCGGCGATGCTCGAGCTGGTGGGTGCGGAGCGATTGCAGGATCGGCGGCCGCGGGACTTGTCGGGAGGCGAAGCACAGCGCGTGGCGCTGGCGCGGGCGTTGGCTCCGCAACCAAGGCTGCTGTTGCTGGATGAGCCCTTCTCCGCGCTGGATGGAACGGCGAGCGATGCGCTGCTGGTGCGTTTGAAGGAGTGGGCGCACGAGCACAGCGTGCTGACGGTGATGGCGACGCACGATGCGACCGATGCGCTGGCTACAGCCGCGGAAGTGGCGCTGATGCAGGATGGGCGGCTGGCGGCACTGGGGCCCGCGGCGGAGGTGCTGGCCGGGGAACGCGCGCGGCTGCGGGAGCGGCTGGGCGGATGACGGAGCGGAACTGCCCGGTCTGCTGGTCAAGATTCGTGCTCTCCCAGGTTTGAGAATCCAGACCAGGGGCACCCAAAATTGAGGCGACTTTCCTATTGACTGGGAGGGCGGGAGAGCTTGTCAGCGGAAGACGCAGTGCGGCGCTCGGGCCAGAAGTAGAGGAGCGGGAACAGGATGAAGAGCGCGAACGACGCGTAAACGGAGAAGTGCGCGAGGAAGATGGAAGCAGCATAACCGACGATGGCGGTTATGGCCTTGTGATCGAGGCGGCGGAATTCGAGCTGACGCTTTGGGTCATTTGGGTCCTGGCGGGCGAGAACTTTCTGGAGAATCAGGAAGGCTGTTGAGGTGAGGGTCATAACTGCTCCGTAGACGGCGACGGCAAGTGGCGCGTGGCAGTTTTCGCCGAGGTAGGCGGTGACGAACGGGATGAGGGACATGCAGAAGAGGAGAAGGTTGTTGGCCCAGAGCAGAGCGGCACTGGCGCGGCGGGCGTGATCGAGGAACTGGTGGTGATTGACCCACATAATGGCGACGACGGCGAAGCTGAGGGCGTAGACACTCAACGAAGGGACAACGGTGAGAAGGGCTTCCACGGTGCCGACATGAGGGACTTTGAGTTCGAGCACCATGACGGTGATGATGACGGCGATGACTCCATCGCTGAATGCTTCGAGGCGGGCGGTCTTCACGCTTTCTCCTTGCAGGATGACGAGATGATTCAGAACCCTAACAGGACCGGCTCCAGTTCGAGTGAAATTCCAAACTTGTCGTGGACTGCGGCGGTGATTTGAGCAGCGAGCGCGAGAATTTCAGCCGCAGTGGCTTTGCCGCGATTCACGAGGGCCAACGTGTGGCGGGAGGAGATGGCGGCGTCGCCGAGGGCGTGGCCTTTGGGCAAGCCGGACTGCTCAATGAGCCAGGCAGCCGGGATCTTTACGGTGGCGGCGAGTTCAGGTGCAAGACCGACGGGATAGTGGGGCGGCTCTTTGGCGGCGGCAGCAGCGATTTGCGTGAGCCGGGATTTGGCGACGATGGGGTTTTTGAAGAAGCTGCCCGCGCTGCGGCAATCGGGATCGCCTTCGACGAGAAGCATGCCTTTGCTTTGGCGAATGTTTCGGACGAGAGCGACGACTTGTTGCAACGTGGGCTGGGCGCCGGGTGAGAGATGCTCGGCGATGGCGCGCTGAAGGTCGGGGTAGCGGAGTGAAGGCGGGCCATCGACTTGGAGGCGGTAGTCGACGCGGGTGACAAGGAAGCGGCCGCGATCGGTGGAGTTGAAGCGGCTGCTGCGATATGCGAAGGCGCATTCGGCTGCGGTGAGTTCAACGAATACGCGGTCTTCGAGGTCGAAGGCGCGAACGCGGTCAATGACGGAAGAGACTTCCTGTCCGTAGGCACCGACGTTTTGGACGGGTGTTCCGCCGACGGTGCCGGGGATCCCGGCGAGACATTCGACACCGGCACAGTTTTGGTCAACGGTTCGCTGGACGAGGGAATCCCAGTCTTCACCGGCGGCGGCGCGGTAGATTTTGTGCGAGGTTGATAGGCCGGGATCGACGGAGGTACCGTGGAGGTCAACGCGGAGGACGAGGCCATTGAATCCAGCGTCGGCGACGAGAAGGTTGCTGCCGCCGCCGAGGACGAAAAGCGGGATTTCGCGGTGGTGAGCCCAGGCTGTGGCTTCGACGACGTCATCTTCAGAATTGGCTTGGAAGAACCAGCGAGCGGGGCCGCCGATGGCGAAGGTGGTGAATGGAGCCAGAAGCTTATGTTCTTCGAGCCTGGTTGTGAAGGACATTGAAAACAAGGCTACACGAGCGCGTTGTCTACGGGGCTTCGGGCTGGGCCCTTCGGGCGAGATCTTCCTTCAGAAGCTTAGGCGCAAAGAGTTAGCAGGCTTCGTGGGGCGCGACTGAATCGGTCCCTGAAAAGCCTGGGAGTTTGATTGGCTCGCACAGAACCATCCCTCAGGCCCAAAAGGGCGGACGCACGCTGCTTGATTTACGGCCCGGATCAATTCGGGCCCTTTCAAATCGAAGAAACGCTGACGATTTTTTCGGCAAGCTCTGAAGTCGCGCGGTTTCAAAACGGGGATACCGGGCCGAAATGGTCGGCGTTATGCGACTTTTTCTACGGGGATAGGAGCGGTTCCGGGGTCGGTGACACGGCGCGTTGCGGCCCACCAGACGAGGAGGATTCCGGCGAGGACGGAGCCGGCGCTGGCAAGTTGCGCATTCGACAATCCCCAGAGGATTTTGGGGTTGCGGCGAACGAATTCCACCAGGAAGCGCGCGACACCGGTGAGGATGAGGTACTGGCCTACGATGGCACCTGTGCCGTGAGGTTTGGCCCCGCGACGCCAGAGAAAGTAGCCGATGATAAGGCCAGCGAGAAGTTCATAGAGCGGCGTGGGGTGGACACGCGCGAGGGTGGGCTCAATTCCGTTGGGGAAGCTCATGGCCCAGGGAAGCGTGGTGGGGATGCCGTAGCAGCCATCGCCGGAGAGAAAACAGCCGATTCGTCCGATGCCATAGCCGATGGCGGCGGCAGGTGCGGCCAGATCGAGAGTGCGCAGGGCGCCGATGCGGGCCCACCAGCCCTGAAACAGGAGGGCGGAGATGCCGAAAAGCAGGCCGCCGTACCAGGCGAAGCCGGCCGAATCCCAGAGAACGTGCCAGCCGTACTCGCGGAACTCGATTGGGGTGTCGATGACGTGCCAGAGCTTGGCGCCGACGATGCCGAGGAGGGCAGCGACGGCGACCATCCCCACAGCGTCGGCGTCGATGGCGGCGCGCTTGAAGCCGCGGTCCATGATGATGGCGGCGGCTACGGCGGCGAGCCACAGCATGAGCCCGAAGGTCGGCACCTGCAAGTGCCATAGATGTAGATAAGGCAGCATATCTCCCCGTATTCCGATGTTGTGCGTGCGGTACGTCGATCTTCTTCAAGTATAGACGCGGGATGGATGCGCGCTGTTGCGGGGCTGGACCTGGGGCTGCGTTGAAGTTCTGATTTGTCGTGCGCTTATCGGGACTCTAGCGGTGCGAATTAGGATTGCGGCATCTCGATTTTCCGGTTATCGAAGTCACGACCCGGAGCACCCTGCCGGTTTGGGTTTGTGGTTTCCCACCCTTTCCGCGATGGAGCTGCGGAAAGGATGGGGCACCCGGATGGATACGGAACTACGCGGTCAAGAACCTGGTCCACCCTTGGAATGGTTGCGCATAGCTTTGTGGATCACCTTCCATTTCGCTTTTGTCTGGCGCTCGAGTTGGGGATCGTCTTTGCGATCGAGATAGTCGAGTTCGCGCCGCATCTTGTGGTAGTTTGCGAGGCGCGTTTCGTCGAGGCCGGATTGCAGGACGGCGCACCCCGGTTCGCCCGCATGGCGGCAGTCGCGAAAGCGGCACTCTGCGGCCAACTGCTGAATGTCGAGAAAGCCGGCGTCGATTGCCTTGTCGTCGGCCCAAAGCTGCACTTCGCGGAGACCAGGCATGTCGATGAGCAACGCGCCGCCCTCGATGAGAAACATTTCGCGGGTTGTTGTGGTGTGGCGGCCGCGATCGTCAGCGGCCCGCACGTGGCTTGTGCGCTGACGGTCAGCGCCGAGGAGCCGGTTGAGGATGGTGGACTTTCCGACGCCCGACGAGCCAATCAATGCGGCTGTTTCTCCTGGCAAGAGCTGGGCCGCGAGAACGTCGAGAGCGGGATCTGTCTGGGCGCTCAGGGTGAAGACAGGCGCATCTCCGGCGAGCGCGCGTGCCTGCATTTGCAGTGCGTCCAAGTCGAATCCAGTTGCGAGTGCGAGATCCGCCTTGTTGAGCAGGATCACCGGCCGAGCCCCGCTCTCGCGAGCGACGACGAGGTAGCGCTCAAGACGGCGGGGATTGTATTCGAGGCCGATCGCGGTGACGATGAAGAGCACATCGATGTTGGCCGCCATCACCTGTTCGCTGGTTACGCGGCCGGGTTGGCGGCGGGAGAGCGTGGTGCGGCGTTGCAAAACGCGCTCGATTACCGGTCCGTCTTCCCGCAGGAGGACCCAGTCGCCTACAGCGGGCCACAGGGGCGACGCATAGCGCAACATGCCGCTTGGTTCGGCCTCCATTTCACCGGCTTCGGTCCATACAACGAATCGGTCGCGATTCGCCGCAGCAACACGCGCGGGAGTTCCATGCACGTACTGCTGCCAAAAGAAATCATTCCATCCAAATTGTCTGAGATCCATTTCCGCATATCCTCTCGGTTGGCACAACACGAGGGCACACCTCTGCCGACTACGCAGGCGAGGCAGTGTGAGAGGACGAATTAGACAAGGACTGTCAGCGGCACTCCAGGATGCGATTACGGTAAACGGATTGGCGACGGCGCGCAAGCTGAATCGGCCCTACCGGATTGAGCCGGCACTATTTCAAGATGCGTGCTGCGTGAGATTCCAGGCGCAAAGGTCTCCGGATTTTGAGGCGGGATTTGCACAAATGGGGCTGCGAAAAGGCGGGAGTCCGGGCGATACTGTCTGCATGACTACCCTCACGTATCAGGGCCACGAGATTCTGTTCACGCGCCAGCAGATTGCCGACCGGGTTGCCGCCATGGGCGCGCAGATTACCGAGGACCTGAAGGGCGAAAGGCTGGTGATGATCGGAGTTCTGAAAGGCGCTGCGCCGTTTCTTTCCGATTTGGCGCGGTCGATTCAAGCCGACGCCACGTTTGATTTTGTCGCGGTATCGAGCTACGGCAAAGGACAGCGGTCATCAGGAGCGGTGAAGCTGATCAAGGATCTGGACGAGCCGATTGAGGGGAAGAATGTGCTGGTGGTGGAGGACATTCTGGACACGGGTCTGACACTGGCCTATCTGCGCAAACTCTTTCTGCAACAGCATCCGAAGACACTACGGATCGCTACCTTGCTCGACAAGCCATCGCGCCGGATTGAGCGCATCGAGGCGGATTATGTGGGGTTCTCCATCCCGAACCTGTTTGTGATCGGCTATGGAATGGATTACGCGGAGCGGTACCGCAATTATCCGGACATCTGCCTGATGTCTTCGGACCATCCGAGCTAAGTTTAATGCGGGCTAAACCTTCATGTCGGCGGAAGAGCCGACATGAAGGTTTAAATGTGATAGACTGCTGCCTGATTCCCCTGCAATCGCGATTGTTTGGCGTTCCTCCCCCTCCTTTCCGCTCAAGTGTTGTTCAAATGACGCAACAGCGGGCAAAGTACTGCGTCTCAAATGCGGTGACGCGATGTTCTGAAACGAACACGATCTGAAGTTGGAGCCACAGAATGCGCCGATTCGATTCCCCCGAAGAGGACGCGGCGGCGGCTGGGCACACCCGGGCCGAGTTAGCTGAATTTGCGCTGGAGAAGCTGTTCGATGTTTCTCCTGACGCGATTTTCGTCACGGACTCTCATGGGATGATCCGGGACGCGAACCCGCGCGCGGCAGAGCTCTTCGGCTACACGCAGGCAGAGTTTTCGGGCAAGCCAATCGAGAGCCTTGTTCCCGAGCGTTTTCGCGGGCGGCACCCCGAGCATCGCGAGAATTTCAACGCGCACCCGCGGGCACGGCAAATGGGCGCGGCTCTAGACCTGTTCGCACTGCGCAAAGACGGGACTGAGTTTCCGGTCGACATCATGTTGAAGCCGGTGCAGACGCCTTCGGGTCCGATGGCGTTGAGCATCGTGCGCGATATAACGGAGCAGCGCGAGGCACAGGAGGAGTTACGGCGCGCAGACCTGCAGTTGCGCTCGATGATCGAGAGCGTCCGCGACTACGCGATCTACCTGCTCGACAAAGATGGCCATGTGGCAAGCTGGAACTCCGGGGCAGAACGAATCAAGGGTTATAACGCCGATGAGATTGTGGGGTCGCATTACTCGCGATTTTTCACGGATGAAGACCGGAGCCGGAATAAGCCGGCGGAGCTCCTGAGGCTGGCGGCGACGCGCGGACGCGTGGAGTTGGAGGGCTGGCGTCTTCGCAAAGACGGATCCCGTTTCTGGGCGAATGTAGTGCTGACTGCGATTCGCGACAACGCGGGAGAGGTTACGGGCTACACGAAAGTGACGCGCGATTTTACCGATCGCAAGCGGGCGGAAGAAGCCGTCACGATGCAGTTGACCGGCGCGCTGCTGGCGAATCAGGACGTGAGCAAGCTGCTTGGGGCGTTTTCAGCAGGAATTGCGGAGTTGATTCCACACGACGCAGCCACGCTCGCCCTTCCTGACTCGACAGACGACGCGTTTCTCCGCGTCCAGTTCCTAGGTTCGGATGCACCGGGGTTACGCCGAGGCGCCGTACGGTTGGCCATTGATAACTCGCCTGCCGGGCAGGCATTTCGAACCCAGGAGCCGCACATTGAAGAGAACCTGCAACCTTTGTCCTTCGGGTCGTCCGGGGTGCAGCACCTGACAGCGCTGGGCATGCAATCGGCGTGCTGGGTGCCGCTCATCCATCGCGGGGATGCGATCGGCGTGCTGGCGATTGCGAGCAAGCATGAAGCGGCGTTTGGACAGCATGAGATTGAGTTGCTTGGGCAGTTGGCCGTGCAGGTAGCAATGGCGGTGAGCAACGCCGTGACGCTGCGACAGATTGCGGAGATGCGGGACCGGCTGGCGCAGGAGCGGCAATACCTGGAAGAGGAGATCAACCTCGAGAACCGTTTTGAAGACATTGTGGGCGAGAGTGCCGGGCTTCGCCAGGTTTTGAAAGAGATTGAAACGGTCGCGCCGACGAACGCAACGGTTCTGATCCAGGGAGAGACGGGGACAGGCAAAGAGCTGCTGGCGCGGGCACTGCACCGGCTGAGCCCACGCCGCGAACGGACATTCATCAAGCTGAATTGCGCCTCGATCCCCGCGGGGCTGCTGGAGAGCGAGCTCTTCGGGCATGAGAAGGGCGCGTTCACGGGTGCGATTGTGCGCAAAATGGGGCGGCTAGAACTGGCGCACGAGGGCACTCTCTTTCTGGATGAGGTGGGCGAACTGCCGCTGGAGCTACAGCCCAAGCTGCTGCGGGCTTTGCAGGAACGGGAGATTGAGCGGCTTGGCGGAACGCGGCCGATTTCGGTAAATGTGCGGCTGATCGCCGCGACGAATCGCGACCTGGGCCAGATGGTTGCGGAGAAGACGTTCCGGAGCGACCTGTTTTACCGGCTCAAGGTGTTTCCGATTTTTGCGCCGCCGCTGAGGGAGCGGGCCGAAGATATTCCGATCCTGGTGCGGCACTTTGTTTCCACGCATAGCCGGCGCATGGGCAAGATGATCGACACAATTCCAGAAGCGACGATGAAAGCGCTGATGAAGTGGTCGTGGCCGGGGAATATTCGCGAGCTGGAAAATTTTCTGGAGCGCGCTGTGATTCTGACGCGGGGTTCAGTCTTATATGTTCCGCTGGCCGAGCTCGAGACAGTGGACGAAGAACCGGAATCGGTTTCGGGTGGGACGGCAACGCTGCACACGGCAGAGCGGGATCACATTTTGCGGGTGCTGGTTGAAACCAAGGGCCAGATCGGCGGACCAGACGGCGCAGCCTCTCGGCTGGGGCTGAAGCGGACGACGCTGAATTCGAAGATGAAGAAGCTGGGGATTGAGCGCAGTGACTATATGAAGTCCCGGTGACGAGATTTCGTCTTCGTCACTTCGACACCTAGAGAGACCGGGCCTCGGAGATGCCGACAGGGCATCGAGTTAACTCTTTTCTCTTGAACTGGTTCGGCGGATGCAGCCGATTGCTGCCGACTTTGGCACACGGACTGCTTTATTGATGGCGAGGCGAAGGACGGCCGAGCTTACGTTACGAATCACGACTCAAGAAACCGAACAGACGATGGCAATCAAGATGGAGGGGCGGGTCGCCGGACCGTGGGTTGTAGAACTCACGCGAACGTGGGCGGAAGCGGCAGCGCGCCGTGGAACGCGAGCGGTCCTGATCGATTTGTCCGATGTGACCTATGCGGATGAGAGCGGGAAGCGGGTTTTGCGGGGGATGTATGCGGAGTCGGGGGCGAAACTGGTGACGAGCACGCCATGGACCCAGTTTCTTGCCGAGGAAATTTCACGGGCCCGCAGTAGCAACGGGGACGCGAAGTAAAACCAGGAGGTCAGGGATGCAAGGATTGGGAGCAGTGAGGGGTTGCAGAGAGCAAGCAGCGCCGCCCGCCGGCGAATTGTTCGAGAAGCTGTCGCAAGCGACATTAACGGAATTGCGATCGATGATGCATGTGGTTTCATACCCGGCCGGATCGGTGTTGTTCTCAGAGAAGGACATGCCGGAGCTGGTGTATGTGGTTCTTGAGGGCGAGGTGAAGCTCTCAATCAACTCCAGTGAAGGCAAGCGACTGATTTTGCGCATTGCCAAAAAGGGCGAGATCGTCGGTATTGCATCGGCGCTCTCGGGAAACTCCTACGACATGACAGCAGAGACGCAATATGCCTCGAAGCTGGCTCCCATCGGCCGCCGCGATTTTCTGAACTTTCTGCTGCGTCACCCGGACGCTTACCAGACGCTAACCGAGGAGCTGAGCAGGCAGTACACAATGGCGTGCGATCAACTTCGCTCGGTTGTGCTGTCGACTTCGGCGCCAGAAAAGCTGGCACGGCTTTTGCTGGACTGGAGTGAGAATGGGCAGAGAACGGAATTCGGAATGCGGTTTCGATTTTCGCTCACGCATGGGGAGATTGGGGAGTTCATTGGGGCCTCGCGGGAGACTGTGACGCGGACGCTGAGCATTTTCAAGAGCCGCAGACTGATTTCGTTCCACGGGTCAACGCTCACGATTCCCAATCGCACGGCTTTGGAACGGTATGCTCGGCCTTGAGGCAGCACTACTGGCTGAGGGCAGCGAGGGGATCGGGCAGCGCGGTCAGATCGCGGATTTTGGCCAGCAGATCGGCGGGGTGAACGGGCTTCGACAGCAGTTGAAAATTGTATCCCCGGTCGCGAACGGATTCCAGCAAGTGGCCAGTTGCGGCTTGTCCGGAGAAGAGAAGAATTTTACAGCCGGGGCAATGCTGCTGGACCTGAATGGCGAGATCGATGCCGGTGAGGCCTGGCATCACAACGTCAGAGATGAGCAAGTCGGGGGCATCGATGCGGGCGGCCTGCAAGGCAGTCATCGGATCGGTGAATGAGGTAGCATGAAACCCTCCCTGGAAGCGAAGAATCATAGCTAAGCTTGAGGCGATGACACCTTCGTCGTCGACGACAAAGACTCGAATCTGAGCGGCGAATTCAGACATTCTGGTGGCCTCGCACAATGAAGCCTGGGTTCGCGGCCCGTTGGAAGCGCCCGCTAATCGCGACCCCGGAGCAAACAGAAATCAAGATTAGACAAACCTTAGTGAGCAACGAAGACAGAACCGTAAAGATCGATGGATCAAAAAGGACAAGGTTTTAACTATTGGGAGGACTAACCTTGGCTTCGATGCGGACTTATGGTCGCGGGTTGGCGAGGCTAAGCGATTTTCTTCTATTTAGGCTCACCCGAGCCAAAATCCAAGTACAGATCCTCTTGAAAGACGCTGGTGCAAACTTTGCTCCAATAAAGGCATCGAAACGAGGTGAATGGTTGATAGCGTTGGAGCACCTTAGGCTTGTCTACACATTTAAGGGTCTGGATGGTGTATACATTTGTCCCACTAAAGACGTAGCGGGGATTCATCCCAACCTGCAACAAACCAAAGTCATGTTCGTTTTCAAGCGCGGTCTTGGCACATTCGGTGTAACCTGAAGCTGCGGCGGGAAGATTTCCACATTCCACAGAAAAGAAAAACGTTAAAATCGGAGAAGCCATCCCGTGAAAACCGTGATTTCGGAAAAAGTCCGGGCTACCCGCTGGTGGAAATTGTCGTCCAATGAGTGAAATGCGGAACCAATCTCGGCAACCTGGTTACATTCAACTTACAAAAAGTTGCGTCTCATCACTGTACACTGTTGGCGGTTGCTCTTAAACCCAAGGTCTAGTTTTCGTCTTCTTACGGAGCGTGTTGATGAACCCTACTCGAACCTCGACCGTACGCCCTCTTCCGGCGTATGAGACGGCACCTGTAGATGTGTCCTATCTCAGTTCGCCCCATCTGGTCATCAATCCTCATGAGAATGTATTTTCCTGGAAATACACATATGTGAAGAGAGGGATCGACCTTGTCGGCGCGGCATTGCTGGTTGCGTTGACGATTGTTCCCGGGTTGTTGATCGCGGCAGCCATCGTGCTGACGTCGCGTGGACCTGTCTTCTATCGCGAAGAGCGGTTGGGACGCAATGGAGTGTTGTTCCGGATTTGGAAGTTTCGCACGATGTTTTTGAACTCGGATGAAATACCTGTGCGGACTGGCATTCATGTGAGCGGGCAAAGTGCGCTGAGTTTGCGTTTCCGCAAGGATCCTCGCGACCCGCGCATTACACGAGTGGGACGGTTCCTGCGGCAATGGAGCCTAGACGAGCTGCCACAGATTTTGAATATTCTCGCGGGCGATATGTCAATGGTTGGCCCGCGACCAATTATCCAGGCGGAAGCGCCGAAATATGCCGAGAGGCTGCGTTTTTATCTAGCTGCTACTCCGGGGTTATCTGGTTTGTGGCAGGTGTCGGGGCGCTGCATGATTGACTACAACGAGCGGGCGCGGATGGACATGACGTATGTGCGCCGTTGGACCCTGATGATTGATCTCGGCATACTTCTACGCACGGTTCCTGCGGTGCTCGGCCGAGTGGGCGCTTGGTAAGGATCAAAACCGGCTGCGCGACCTATCTTCTCGCTAGCTAAATCTTAAGACGACTGGTTTATTTCTCAAATTACTTTTGAGGGCTGGAATCGTGGCCGCAAGGGACAGTTGAAATTGGAAAGCTGTTTTCAAGGGTGCGTCCTCAAGGCGATGTTGTCACCCTCACTCTTCCTAACTAAATTGCGTGCCTATTGCCTTGCTGCATTACAGTGCGGTACCTCTGCGCGCCATGAGCGGATGGGGCGAGTTGTCGCAGGTGGATGCATCCGGCTTCCCCTCGCGCCGGCGGAGGAAAGCGTGCGACTTCGACTCGTCTATGGGACCAATTGCGGCCTTTGAACCGAGGGCCATGGGTTATTCTGAATTTGATTTTCGACCGCTCTTCGCAATTGTCTATGGATGCCCGGAAGCGAGAAGGTTTTTCTCGACCGTCGAGCCGACTCAACCTGCTGCAGCGAAGAAATCGCGTGACTTGCAGGGGAAGATGAAATACTGGACATTCAACGACTCGTATGACTAAGAAACTTGCTCTATCGATTGCGCTGTTGCTCGCCACACGCTGCCTCACTCTGCATGCCCAGAGTTCTCCGGGGACCGATCCGGGAAGCGCGCAGCAATCTTCGACGACCGATTGTTCCGATCCGCTGAATGCCTCGACGGATGCATGCATGCAGGGGCAGGATCAGCAAGGGGGAACGTCATCGCTTCGCGATCAACTGGGTGCGGGAAGCAGCACGTCGTTGGGAACGTCCAGCGCCGACAATCT
>PLTV01000381.1 GCA_003164635.1 Acidobacteriaceae bacterium | reverse complement strand
AAATCAGGCGACAGCAGAACAGATGTCAGCAGCGGCGGAGTTGTTTTTACTGACCCCTGAAACCTGATCCCTGATCCCTGCTCTTCAAGCACCGGTGGCGATGCGGCTAACGCGCAGGTCTGCAAAACCTGTATTCGCGGGTTCGAAACCCGCCCGGTGCTCCAACTTACGGAATGTCCCAGGTGTCCAATGGACACCCCACTGGCTTGAATCGAATTTGCGATTCAAGGCCGCACCTCATCAGATTTCGATGAGCGGCCGCGGAAGGCGGGTGCGCGTGCGATCAAGAAACAGGCGCATGCGCAGAGCTTCTTCTCGCTGAACCCCGACCAGGCGCATGTGCCGGCGAATATGGCCGCCCTCGACGAGGTTGCTGACCTGCGCCTCATCGTGTCTGGCGTCGCGTTCCAGCCTGGCGATTCGTTCCTCAACGGTTTTGCGAAAACGTGGGCTGATCTGGAAGCTCTCCTGGACAGGGCAATTGGTGAACATGGCGAGCACCTCACTCTTGGATATTTGGGGCCGTAAAAATATTCTGTTGCCGGCCTCAAGTTTTTTCTACTTCTGCCGATGGTAGAGGAGACCACGGGCAGGCGCCAGATTACCGGCGACTCACCACAATGCGACAGAGTGTCTCGAAACGCCTCACTCGGGCGCGTCACACAGGGCCGATTGACCGGAAAACGGACAGCTGCTCGCACGTTCATTGGCGTGGCCAATAATTTGTGCTTGTTCAGGACAGCTGCGAAACAGGAAAAACGGCGAAAGCAGGGAAAACAGGATTATTCCTGTGGAGGCACCGCAAAGTAGCCCTTGCGCACCTGCACCTTCATCCCATCACCGCACTCCACGGTGACGTGCCGGAAAGTACTGTCGAGCTTGGTATTGCTGGGCGTATAGGTGACCACATACTGCGTGCGCAGTTCGTCTTCAATCTGCTGGAAGGCCGCTTCAAGCTTCTTGCCGTTATTGCCCACATCGATCAGCCGGCCACCGGTCTCGTCGGTCATCTTCTTCATGGCAGAGTAGCCGCTGTAGCCGAAGCCACCATAGAAAACACGATCGGCGATCAGGATGGTGTACACAATCACATTGGCTTTCTGCGCTGCCGCAATCGCATCCTGAATTTTGTGTACACTGCCTTCATCTTCGCCATCGGTCAGCAGAATCATCGCCTTGCGGCCCGATTCCTGGTTCATTTTCTCGTTTGAAGCCATGTAAACGGCATCGTAGAGCAGTGTTCCTTTGGGAGCGCCGACCGTGGGAATGGTTCCGCCGCCCGCGCCGGGGATTCCCGCCGCCCCATTGCCGCCTGCCGTGTTGATCTCTGCCTTGCTCATGGCCCGCGACAACATGCGCGCGCTGTTGGTGTAGTCCTGAAGCAGGTCAACGTTCACATCGAACGAAAGCAGGAACGCCTCGTCCTTAGGTTTGAGCACACGCTCAAGAAATTGCCCGCCTACATCCTGCTCCAGCGGCAGCACCCGGTATTGGCTGCCTGACGTGTCAAGCAGAATCCCCAGCGTGAGCGGCTGGTGCGTCTCCGCCACAAAGGTCTTCAACGTCTGCGGAACCTTGTCTTCCGCAACTTTGCAGTCGTCCCGATTGAGATGGGGAACAAGATTGCCCTGCTTGTCCTTCACGGTGAAAAACATGTCCACCAGGTTGACCTGGAGCTTGAAGGTCGCCACCGACTGGTCATCCTGCGCCGGAGCCGGGGCCGTGCTCACCGGTGGCGCGTCGGGCGAAGGCGCAAGTTGGCCCCAGCCCGTCGAGCAGAATCCCGACAAGCCGAGCAACGTGGCGGCAAGTGGCCATCGCTTGCGCATTCTGGTCCTTTAGACGAAATTGCTATCCCGAAGAAAGCATACCTGAAGTCTTTCAGCGCATGCGGGGCAACCTGCTGCTTTCTGGCGCGTCTGATACTCTGACGAATGCAGTGCACAAGTGGCTGGAGTTCGGCCAGTGGTCGGCGAGTGAATTGCCGCGGACCATTGAATACTACACCTGGAAGCGGCTGGTGAATCAGTGGTAGAAAGATGCACGGAACTGGCCACTGAAACTGGAAACTGGAGAATATTTGTGAGGCTTCATTCGACGGCACTGGCGCTGACAGCGCTCTTCGGTTTCGCCTTGGTTTCAGGGGCCCAGCAGCAACCGCAGACGCCGGTTCCCGACGCTCCTGCACCCCAGCTTCCCAATCCGCTGACCAACGTGAATGGCCCCATTACGCCCGGGCTCGGCTCGGGAAATGACCAGACTTCGCCGACTTCGAGTTCGACCTCGCCTGATCAGCAGGCAGCACCCAGTTCGCAGGCGCCAACCTCCACAACGCCTGACAACTTCCAGACCGCCCCACCCGAAGTCCTCAACGCCGCGGATATCGGTACCCGCATCACCATCAACACCACTGAAATCGTGGTTCCGGTTACCGTTAAAGACACCAAGGGAAAACTGGTTGCAGGCCTCACGTGGCGCGATTTCAAGGTCTTTGAGAACAACACGCGCGAGCCGATCCGCGTCTTCTCGGTCGACCCGGCTCCTCTTTCGGTGGCCTTCGTGGTCGATCAGAGCCTGACCAGCGACATCATGGCCAAGGTGAACTCCTCGCTCGGCGCGATTCAGGGCGCGCTTACGTCGTACGACGAAATGGCGGTGTTCACCTATAGCAATGGTCCGCAAAATCTCTCCGGCGGGTTTACCGGCGCTCAGAGCGCCCGCGTTCCGTTCCTGCTATCGATGACCAAGTCGGCCGGAACCGATGAGCAGGTGCCGATCAACAGCGGACCGCTGGCCGGCTGCAACATTCGCGAGAACGGAAACTGCGTCGACCCCAACCTGCAAACAGGCCGTTCCACCGGTAGCGGCAGCGGCGTCATCACCATTCCGAAAGAGATTCACACCCTGAACGACGCCATTCTGGCTGCTGGCAAAGAACTGTCGACCCGCCCCAAGGAGCGCCGCCGCATCATCTACGTTATCTCTGACGGCCATGAATACGGGAGCAAGGCAACCATCAAAGAAGTGGTCCACTATCTGCAGACCAACAACATCGCGGTCTATGGCACGCTGGTGGGCACATCGGCCGCCTGGGGCGAAGGCTACCTTAGCAAGTTTCACCTGCCGTTCACCATGTACGATAACGTGCTCTATAAGTACATTGCCGCGACCGGCGGACAGGCCGACTCCGAACGCAACGTGAACGGCATCGAGAAGAGCTACGCCGATATCGCCATGGACGCGCGCAACCAGTACACGATTGTCTATGCCAGCCACGAGTCGCCCTACGACAGCAAGTTCCGCAAGATCGACATTCGTGTGGATCGGCCCGGCCTCGATGTGACCGCGAAATCCGGCTATTATCCGAATGCGCTCATGTCCCGGTAGCTGTGAATTCTTCAGGAAGCGCAGCCGGGCTGGGGTTGCTTTCCGCAGCGTCGTGGGGCGGATCGGATTTTGTGGGAGGCCTGGGTGCGCGCCGGGCGCCCGCGCTTCTGGTTGTGGCGGCGGGCCACGCGGTTTCCCTTCTGGCTTTGCTTGCCTTTTGCCTGGCGGCTCGCCTTCCCTTCCCTGGACACCACGATCTTCTGTTTGCGGCACTCGGCGGCTTTGAGGGCGCGCTCGCTCTGGCGCTGTTTTACCGGGCGCTGGCCATGGGTGCCATGGGCCTTACCGCTGCGCTTACCGGCTTGCTCACCGCGCTGATTCCAGTGCTGTTTTCGCTCTTCAGCGACGGCTTGCCCACGCGCCTGGTCGCGGCGGGATTGGTGCTGGGCCTGGCGGCAATCTGGCTCATCGCACTGGCGCCAAATCCTGAGGGCAAGCGGGTTGCGACGCCACCTGTTGCGCTGATTTACGGATCGGTGGCCGGCGTTGGCTTCGGCGTGCAGTTGATTCTGTTCAAGTTTGCGGCGGACGGCAATGCAATGTGGGTGATGACCAGCGCACGCGCCGCCGGCGTTGCGGCCATGCTTCTGGTGCTGATCGTCGTGCCGCCCAAAGCTCCATGGCGCGGCTTCTGGCTTCTGGGAATCCTGGCCGGCTCCTTCGACACCATTGGAAACCTGCTCTACATCGAAACCACGCGGATCGGAAGGCTCGACGTGGCCGCAACCGTCTGCTCCCTCTACCCTGCGGGGACTATCCTGCTGGCGGCGGTGGTACTGCGGGAGTGGCCTGCGCCGCGGCAATGGGCCGGGATGGCGTTGGCTCTCGCGGCTGTGGTTCTGCTCAGCCTCTAGCCTGGCTGCCAAACGCAGCGAGGCCCACGCACAGGCGCAGGCCTCTTCAGTTCCTTGATCCGATGAAAGCGTTCGCACTCTCCTGCTTCGGCGCAGATGAAAGTCTTAAGAGTGGGCGACAGCAGCCGCGGTTAGCTCTGCTTGGTCTCGTTTGGGTTCACCGGTGGCGGCGGAGTGACCACACTCTGCTGAGTCGTCGGCGGTGCGGGATCGGTGACCCCACGAATCCCTTCCTTAAAGCCTTTCAATCCTTCGCCTAAGCCTTTGCCGAGTTCCGGCAGCCGCTTGGCGCCAAAAAGCAGAAATGCAACCACGGCAAGCACAATCAGATGCCACGGTTGAAGAAAATCGCCCATTTGATCCTCCGCGCACCCCACGCTTCCGGTACGCATTCCCAACAGCTATTGTCGCACAAACCCGATTCGCACGGAGTGAGCCGAATCACCGCGGCGCAAATCCCGGCGCTAACTCAAGTACGGACGGACAGTCCGGTTGGATTCCGAATGGCCGCAATTCGGCAGACACAAGCAACCGGGCCCGTTTGCCCTGGCTAATTGACCTGGGCCGGCTTCCCCAGGCGCTCCGTCACCATGTGATAGAAAGCGCGCAGGTCTTCTTCTTCACCAACGGTCAGTCGCCGGTAAACCTTCATCAGAGGGAACAACCTCGATCCGCGAACGTCGACGGCCGGCACGGCGACCACACCGCCGGGATACTGCGTCATCTCCCAACTGCCCACATAGCGCCGGCGCAGCACTTCGCCCAGGTAGCTACCCCACAGGCGCGATTCGAAGTCCACGTCCATCTCGGGGCTCTCCCCGACCATAACGAGAATGTCGTCGAGGCTGTCGATGGAGTCGGCGGTAAAGTCGAGCTTCTGTTTGAACTCGCGATTGGCCACATCGGACGCCGCGCGGGCATAGCCCTCCATCATGGCGCTCAGATCGGCAAACGTGGCCGATTCCAACCGATCGCGAACTTCAACATGACTTGCCATTCCGAACTCCAGACTACATCGATTCAGCGGTGTCGGTTCTGCCACGAAAATGGAATCGCCCCAGTCGTCTGTGGCATCCTAACCGAAGACCCGTCTTCCTTTGGACGGCTGAACGCGCTGGAGGATTCTTGTGAAGGTTCTGAAGCTGGTTGCTCTTGCCGCGGTTCTGGCCGTGGGAGTCGGGAAGGCGAATTCGGCCGGCCGCGATATTTACCCCGATCCGTCGCAGGCGAAGGCCGACCTGGCCGGCGCACTGAAGACCGCTGCAGCGGAGCACAAGCGGGTAATCCTCGACTTCGGCGGCAACTGGTGCGGNNGGTGCGGCGATTGCCAGGTGCTCGATATTTACTTCCATAATCCCCAGAATCTGCCCATGCTTGAGGCTAACTTTGTCCTGGTGCACGTGAATATCGGCCACATGGATGTCAACCTCGACATCGCCGAGCGCTACCAGGTTCCGTTGGGCCGCGGCGTGCCGGCACTGGCCGTGCTCAGCGACAAAGGCAGGCTGCTCTACAGCCAGCGCAGCGGCGAGTTCGAATCGATGCGGCGCATGGAGCCCGGAACCGTAACCAGCTTTCTGGCGCAGTGGAAGCCGAGCCGTGAGGGCTGCTCGGCGGTAATGGTGAACTGCTAAGGACGGCCGGCTTCGGCACCTTCCTTTAATCACAAATCGCGCAGAAGTTGGGACACGGCCTCAGCCGATGGGCGCCAGGTGCTTGGTCTTCGAGTAGGTATACGTGATGCGGTGCGCTACGGTGATGGTCGAGAGTATGGCCAGCACCCACAGCACAGGGGCCATCACGCCCCAGCGGTTGAACAGCGCACCCAGCAGAATGAGCACGATGCGCTCCGGCCGCTCCATGAAGCCAACCTTGCATTGACCGATGAGAGCCTCGGCGCGGGCGCGCGTGTAGCTCACCATCAGCGACGTCACCATGACAAACGCCACCAGCACCACGTAGCGGAAGCGGTTGATGCGTCCGTAGTAGACCAGCAGCCCGAAGAAGAGCACGACGTCGGAGTAGCGGTCGATTACGGAGTCAAAGAAGGACCCGAAGACAGTGACCTGGTTATTGCGCCGGGCCACGCGGCCATCCACCATGTCGAAGATGCCTGCACCGAAGATGACCATGCCGGCGTAGAAGAACATGCGCCCGGAGTTCGAGGCGTTGGCGTGGCCGAACAGGAACGCGGCGACGATGTTGATCACCAGGCCAATGAAGGTGAGCGCATTGGGAGAGATGCGGGTGAGAGCGAGGCCATACACTATTTTGTCAAGAAGCCAGCCGCAACCGCGGCCGAACGCGCTGGTCCAGGTCATCTAAGAATTCCTTGCTACTCGGCAGCGGGTGCGGCGCCGTTTTCCGGCTCGACTTCGCCCGCTTCGTCGTGAATCGTCGTCAATTTTAGAATTTCAAGTTCGCGTTTGCCGTTGGGTGTAACGATGGTGGCCACGTCGCCCACGCGCTTGCCCACAATCCCGCGACCTATCGGCGAGGTCGTCGAAATCAGTCCCTTGGAAACATCGGATTCTTCGCTGGTCACGAGCCGGTAAACAATCTCTTCGTCCTTGGTGGAGTCGAAAACCACCACGGTCGAGCCGAATCCCGCCTTGTCGTGTGGAATGTTCGTCAGATTGACCAGCGAAAGTTCGGCCATGCGCCGCTTCAACTGCCCGAGCCGCGCATTCACAAAAACCTGGCGCTGCTTTGCCATGTGATACTCGGCATTTTCCGACAAATCTCCCATGGCCACGGCTTTCTTAATCTCCGCCGGCAGCTCGTGCGAGAGCTCGTGTTCCAGGATGTTGATTTCAGCAAGAAGCTGCTTCTTAATGTGCTCGGGCATCAGTGTCCGTTGCGGCGAGCGCATCGCTCAGACCGCGAGAGAGGATAGAACCAACTACTTATTATACGCGGGAGAAAAAGGTGTTTAGCGGCCAATGATGATAGCGCCCGTCGATAGCTGAGGGCTAGGAGTTGAGAGCTGCTTTTTCATCCAGGAACGATTGCAGAATAAGCGTCGCTGCCACCTGATCAACGACGCGGCGGTGGTCCTGGCGTGCGTGGCCGGCTTCGTAAAGAATCTGGTGAGCTTGCTGGGTGGTCAGGCGCTCGTCCCACAGGTGAATCGGCAAGCCGGCCAGCTCGCCCAACTGCGCTGCAAATGCCTGTGTGATGGCCGCTTGCGGTCCTGCCTCGCCGGAAAGATGGAGCGGGTTGCCAACCACAATGCCCACAACGCCGAAGCGCCGCGTCAGCCGCGCCAGGGAGCGTAGATCGTCGCGGGAGATACCAGGCGCTGGGCGTCTGCGCTCGAGCGTCAACACCGGTTGTGCCGTGAGGCCGAGTTCGTCAGACACGGCCACCCCGATGCGGCGGTTGCCAATGTCAAGGCCGAGATAGCGTGGTTGCTTGTCCAGTGTGGTTCTCCCAGAGCAATGCTAATGCGCGGTACGCGGTAGCGGAACGGAGTTTGATTCCTTTTCGTACCGAATACAATCAAAAGGAAGAGAATCCCCACAGGGTATTTGTGCGTCTTAAGTAAACGAAGGGTTAAAAACGATAGATGGCTGGCCGCAAACGCTACAGCAGAAAGAAGAAAGGTTCTGGTGCGGCTGGGTTTTTGCTGGCGATTTTTCTTTTGGTGCTTGGGGCCGCCGGACTTTTCGCCTGGCTCGTCCTCGCGCCGTTTGGCTCATCCACTGAAACAATTGTCGATGTGATACCCGGATCTTCGACGACCCGGATTGCCCAGCAACTGCAAACTGCGGCAGTTATTCGCAGCCACTACGCTTTTGACGTTCTGCGCCTTTGGAAGCGAGGCATTCTCCGCGCCGGCGAGTACCGGTTCGATCATGCGGCCTCGGCCGAAGAAGTGTATGCACGCATCGCGCGCGGCGACGTTTATACCAAGGCGGTCACCATCCCGGAAGGCTCAACCATTTTCGACATCGCCACGCGCCTTGAGCAGGCCGGCCTGGGTGCGCGCCAGGGCTTTCTTGACGCCGCAAGGAACCAGACTGCCCTTGTGTCGGACATGGATTCGGGCGCCAAAAGCCTCGAGGGCTATCTCTTTCCCGACACTTACCATCTTTCGCCCAAAGCGACGCCTGACCAGATTGCCGCAGCCATGGTGCACCGGTTTCGCGCTGAAGCCGCACAGCTTGGCCTCACGCAAAACGTACACGACGTGGTTACGCTGGCTTCAATTGTGGAGCGCGAAACGGCTGTGGACGACGAACGGCCGACGGTGGCCAGTGTTTTTGTGAATCGCCTGGCCGCCGGCATGCCGCTGATGACCGATCCGTCGGTAATCTATGGGCTCCAGCTCGAGGGCAAATGGCGCGGAACCATTTACCAGAGCGATTTAACGCGCCCCACCGCGTACAACACCTACCTGCACAGAGGAATGCCTCCCGGGCCGATCGCGAATCCCGGAGCGAAATCGCTCCATGCAGCGATGGATCCGGCCACAACGGACTATCTCTACTTTGTCGCGGCCGGCGCCAATCCGCAGGGACATTCGGTTTTTTCGCGTTCGCTTGAGGAACAGAACAAGGCGGTCGAGGGCTATCGCCGCGCGGTGAAACAGGGCGGTGGCCGATGAAAGCTGGCTGTCGTCTCTTCGCCTTGGCCGGATTGTCCGTCTCCCTGTTTCTGACAGGATGCTCGCTGTTTCCGACCACGCGCAAGCTTCCAGTTCCGCGAGCGCCTGCGATTACGCAGTCCATCGCTCCTGAAGAATTGGTAGATAGGCTCGATCAGCGATGGGCGGCTATCCACACATTGTTTGCGAAGGTCGAAATTCATGCGACCAAGACCAAAGAGAGTGTCGCTACGGACTACCCCTCGGTCGATGGCATCATTCTAATGCGCAAGCCCAGCGATCTTCGGGTCGTGGGGACGTACGCTTTTGTGCGCGTTTTCGACATGGCCAGCATCGGCGACTGCTTCACCATGTCGATTCCCCACTACGACAAAGTCCTCAAGGGTTGCGGCACCTCCAAGCACAAGTCTGCCAACACCTTGGAAAACCTGCGCCCCGGCTTTTTCTTTGACGCCATTCTGGTGCGCGGTCTCGATCCCGACGATCGGTATTCCGTGACCTCGGAGACCTTCATGGTGGAGGACGCCGCCAAAAAGCATCTGTACTCCGTTCCCGAATACGTTCTCCGCATCACCCGCTACAAGGCGGGCACGCAGGAAGAGGCTCCGGTCCGCGTCGTCTACTTTCATCGCGACGATCTGATGCCCTACCAGCAAGACATCTACGACAACGACGGCAACCTCGAGACCCAAGTCACCTACCAGGGCTATCAGGATTTCGAAGGCAACAAATATCCCTCGGTCGTGACCATCAAGCGCCCCATCGAGGACATCCAGATCGTCTTGAACGTCGAGAATGTGAAGGAAAATCAGACTCTCGGCGACGAACAGTTCGTCGTGCAGATTCCCACCAGTTCAAAAATTGTGAACGTCGAATAATCTCTGCGTCCTGCCTGCGCCACAGCAGCGTTTGCGCCCCCTATGCTAAAACAAGGGGTTGCGTTCCCATCGCTCGAACTGGAAAGGAAACCATGGACCGCAGAACATTTCTTGGCGCCGCATCCGCCGCCCTTCTGGTGGACGCGATGGCGCCCGCTGCAAGCTTTGCCACGCAGGCTGCCGCCGCGCTGAAACCGATGGATGTGGGCCTGCTGATCGTGCCGCATGACGCGCCCGAAGCTACGTTTAAACGCGTCCGCGACATGGGCTTCGACAATTGCTTTCTGTCGCTCGACGGCTACCTGAACGGCTTCACGAAGCAGGTCGCGGATCAGTTCGGCGAACTGCTCTCGAAGTATTCGCTGGTGGCCACGACAGTTGAAGTGGTCGGACCAGCGCCGCTGGTTTGGGATTTTATGCAAGGGCCTTCGACGATTGGGCTTGTGCCGCCGAAGACGCGTGCCGCGCGCATTGACGCGCTGCGGCAAGTTTCGGATTTCGCCAAGCTGCTCAACATTTCGCAGGTGCAGACGCATTGCGGATTTATCCCTGAAGATCCCGCCGATCCGCTTTATCCGGGTGCGGTCGAGGCGATCCGCGCCGTCGCGCAGCATTGCCGGTCGAACGGACAGCACTTTCTCATGGAGACCGGGCAGGAGACGCCCACCACGATGTCGCGCATGATTCGTGACGTGGCAATGCCCAACCTCGCCGTGGGGCTCGACACGGCCAACCTGATCCTTTACGGGAAGGCTAATCCGGTGGATGCTGTCGACATTCTCGGACCGCACGTGCGCAGCATTCATGCCAAGGATGGCAAGTGGCCTACGGATCCGAGCAAGCTCGGCGAGGAGGTTCTCATCGGTCAGGGATTGGTCGATTTCAAGCAGGTGTTCGCCAAGCTTCACAAGCTGGGCTATACCGGCGCAGTGACGATCGAACGCGAAACCAGCGGCCCGCAGCAGATTGAAGACGTGAAGAACGAAAAGCTGTATCTGGAAAAGATTCTGGGCGAAGTGCTGGCGTAAACCGTGTGCCGATTGGATGCCTTAGTCTGAAAGCAAAGGGAAGGACCACCATGGATCGTCGCGAACTTCTCCAGGCCGGAACGGCAGTGGCTGCCGGCATGACACTGCTGAAACCGCTCACTGCTTTCGGGTACGCGGCCAACTCCGCCGTGCGCCACGGACTGCTGGGCTGCGGAAATCGCGGCACCTCGGTCGCCACTTCGTTCGCGAAGAATACAACCGCGCAGATTGTGGCCCTCGCCGATCTGTTTCCCGATAACCTTGCCGCCGGGCGCGCGCACTTCGACCAGGTGAAGGCGGGGCTCGGACAGTCTGCGCTCGACAGCAAGCTTCTCTTCCACGGACCGCATGCCTTCGAGCAACTCGCGGCGTCGCCCGATGTCGACCTGATCCAGATTTCGACGCCGCCGTTTTTTCACGTGCAACACCTTGAAACCGCAGTAGCCTCGGGCAAGCATGTTTACTGTGAAAAGCCCGTGGGCGTCGACATTCGCCAGGCCAGACATGCACTCGAAATTGCAAAGAAGGTCATGAGCACGCAGAGTGTCGATGTGGGTTTTCAATGCCGCAATGCGCCGCCCATAGCGGCTATTGCGGAGAAGATCAAGGCTGGCGCGCTGGGTAAAGTTGCTGTCACTTCCGGCGTCTACTACGCGCCCGCATCGACGGAAAAGAACCGCCCCGGCGCATCGAAGGATGAGTATCGGCTGCGTAACTGGCTCTGGGACCGCGCACTCTCCGGAGACATCCTCGTCGAGCAAAACATCCACATCATCGACCTCTGCAACTGGATGCTGAATGCGCATCCCGTGAAAGCCTCGACGCAGGGAGGCCGCAATGTTCTCACGCATTACGGCGATTGCTGGGATAACTACGAAGTGGTCTTCACGTATCCCGGCGATGTGCGCTTCTCGTTTTCGTCCACGCAGTTTGGAACGGACGGCTTGTTCGATGCCGGCCTGCGCCTGTTTGGGTCGGAGGGTTCGGCGACGGTTCCTTACTCGGGACCGATCGAGATTACCGGCAAGCAGGCGTGGAAGTGGGAAGATTCGACAACAGCCGCGCCTGGCACTGGTTCTGGCGTGGGAAAGTTTGCCGCCAACGGGGCCTTTAGCGACAACCTGGCCTTCGCCGATCGCGACAAGGAGCGGACGTTCATTGAAAGCATCACTTCGGGCAACTGCCACAACCAGATTGCCGCGGGCGTGGAGACAGCGCTTAGTTGCATGCTGGGCCGCATGGCAGGCCTGCAAAAACGCGAAGTGACCTGGGATGAGTTGCTGGAGCACGGCGAGAACTACGAGCTTGGCTTCAGCCTCGACCAATTCGCCTGAAGCTTCGTAGCTGAGCGTGCAAATTGGTCAGGCACCGGTGGGTAGCCCAATGGGGAGTGAGAAGGTCGTGCCTTCCCAGGTCTCAAAATCGAGACTGGGGCACCCACATCCTGCAGAACCAAAGACGCAGATATCTGCATTATTAACTTGGCGGCGGCTGTTTTTTCATCTGGTTCAACTTCTGCTCCAGCGCCTGCACGCGCAGGCGGCCTTCCTGCTGCCAGCGGACATCGTGTTCGAAGCGCAGATACCGGTTCCACGTTTCCACGGCGTTCATGAGTTGACCGCGTTCTTCCATGACCACGGCTTCGTTGAACAACACCACAGGATCGCCGGGCGCAAGTTCGTCGGCTCGGCGCAAATATTCGAGGGCCGTGGCGCGGTCGCTTTCGCTGTCGGTAGCGATGCCGCGTTCAAAGTAGGCTGAGGCATCGTCGAGCAGCAAGCCGGCTGTAACGGGTCCCTTGGCCACCAGGCGCTCGAGAATGTCGATCGCCGGATCGTACTTTTCTTCCAGAATCTCGCTGCGGGCCTCAAGCTGCTGCAAATGGGGATCGTTGGGCGTGGCCTGAAGTTGATGTTCAATGTGCGTGAGCGCCACGACAAGGCTTGCCGGCTCGTGCGGGCTCCCTGCGCCGCGCACATGGCGAACCGGAGCAACTTCGGCAAAGGCGGCTTCAGGCATGCGCAGATCGAAGATGCGGGCCTGGGTGTACGCTTCGGCGATCAGATGTTCGGGATTGTTCGCCAGCCGCCACCAGGAGAGAAGTCCGAGGGCAATCAAGAGCGATGCCGCCATCCCCGCTCCGGTCCAGTAGTAATAACGCAGGGAACGTTGCGGCTCGGCGGCTCGCGGTGTGCGGGCAAGCTCTTCGGCCAGGTTGCGCTGCACGGGAGAAGAACTGCTTTTCAGTCTTGCGAGAATGGAGCTTTCAGCGGGCGAAACATCGGCGGAAAGGATCCGCAGCCGACCGGAACACTCTGGGCAGGCAGCGGCATGGGTGAGCAACGCGCTCGCCCTCTCAATGTCTTCCGGTTGCGGAGTCCTCGCCAGCAACAGGGTCCAATCGCCCGGCTCGGGACATGGCTCCTGGGCAGCCCCGGCAACGAAGGTCTCCGGCCTCGTTTGATTCCTTGCGTCGGCCGCGGATGCGACGGATCCTGTATCTCTTCCCATAAGGAACCGCTCCAGTGCGCCGGGCACGTCGCTTTCAGGGATCTCGGGTGTGCCTGGTGGAAGCGGGCCCGGATTCATTTCGTCATCCATATCTGCACTCTATTTAACGCGATTGTCGCAATCATTCCTTTTACAAAACCGATTCAGTCGCCAACTAGTTGTTGTACAAGCTGATTCAGGTTTGAAGCGATGCCGCAAAACTACCCGCATTCCGCCCGGGCCGAAACTTTTTCGCGGGCTACTTCGGTGCGCAGCCATAATGTCACACGGCGCAGCGCGCTCTCCACGCCCTTGGCCGTCAATCCCACCGGGGAAACCCGCGCAATTTCTTCCGCCGTGTAGCCTTGCAGGTAATAAAGCCAGAACAAGGCGCGATCGCGCTCGCTGATGGTTGCCGGCGCGGAGCGAAGCTTGCTATCGAGCTGCGCCAAAAGCGCGGACTGCTGCATGCGCTCCGCGGGTGCCCTGACGGCGGCGGTTTCCTGCGCCTGGTCTTCGATCAACGGCATGCTGACAACTTTCCCGCCTCTCTTCACAGAGTAGAGACGCCGAAAGTAGTCGTTCGCTACCGAACCGGTCACAATGCGCAACAGCCCGAAGAACGAGTCCTCGCCGCGTGGCTCGAACGTCCGCAAAATGCGCCGCTCCTGCTCGCAAAGCTTCAGGAAAACCTCCTGCACGATGTCGTCGACCGCGGCCGGCGAAGGCGATGTAACCCACATGCGGCTCACGCGCAGCGCGACAATCGACACAAGCGGCATCGACCGGCGCACCAGTTCCTGCCACTCCGCCGCATCGGCAGAATAGGCACAGGCCCGGGCCAGGTCGTTCACCGATGTGTTTTCTCGAACCATCGTACGTGCCAGTTTATCGCACGCGTCGTTGCCCCACGCGCATGCCGTGCCCACCCGGGAACCACCCCGCTGCAAGCACTGCGCATGCTTTCTTCCTGTGCTAGTATCCGGCCAAGCGCAACCTGCCCGATTCCGAGGAGACCTGAATGCAAACCGACCTGCGGCCTATGACGCTCGGCGAGATTCTGGACCGAACCGCCCAGCTCTACCGCACGAATTTTGTTCTGTTCGCCGGCATTGCCGCCGTCTATGCCGGTGTGTTGCTGGTGCTGAACCTGCTGCAGATCGGGCTTGCGGAACTGCTGACCAAACTGGGCCGGACGCATGAGCTGCC
>PLTV01000024.1:14752-14887 GCA_003164635.1 Acidobacteriaceae bacterium | reverse complement strand
CCTGGTGATCGCCGCGCAGGAAAGTCGCTACGCCATGCCATGCGTCCGGCGTAGCTTCTCCCGCCTTTGCAATAGTTCCGCGCTTCAAGGCCATGTACGCCACGCATTTAATGTCGGATGCCGGCGAAATCTTGA
>PLTV01000024.1:0-14727 GCA_003164635.1 Acidobacteriaceae bacterium | reverse complement strand
AACTCCTGCGACTGCGAGCCGCCCATCGCGCCCGAATCGGCCTCCACGGCAACAAACTTCAGGCCGCAGCGCGTGAAGATCCTGCGGTACACCGCGTCGTGCAGATTGAAGCTCTTATCGAGCCCAGCCGCATCAAGATCGAAGCTGTAGCTGTCTTTCATGGTGAACTGCCGCACCCGCAGCAGCCCCGATTTCGGCCGTGGTTCATCGCGAAACTTGTTCTGAATCTGGTACCAGATCTGCGGCAACTGNNGCAACTGCTTGTAGCTGCGCAATTCGCTGCGCGCAATCGAGGTCATAATCTCTTCATGCGTCATGCCCAGGCAAAGATCGGCGCCCTTACGGTCTTTGAGCCGGAACATGTTCTCACCCATGGCCGCCCAGCGGCCGCTTTGTTCCCAGATTTCGCGCGGGTGGATGGCCGGCAGGTAAAACTCCTGCCCGATCGTATCCATCTCTTCGCGGACGATGGCGATCACCTTGTTCAGCGATCGCTGCCCGAGCGGCAAATAGTTGTAAATGCCGGCGCCAAGCTGGCGGATATAACCTGCGCGCAGCAAGAACTTGTGGCTGGCGACTTCGGCATCTGTCGGAGCTTCGCGAAGGGTAGGAATAAACAGCGTGGACCAACGATGCATGGCGATAAAAGCGTGCTTTCCCGTCCGGCGGCCTTTTCCCGGGCGAAAACCTGGCGCGGGAACCCTGGCTTCGCGGTGGACGCAGGGCGATCTTTGACTCAATTCATTCTAAATGTTTGGCGAAGACCGCTCCCGGCTCGATGGAACCCCAAACCCAATGCTCCTTGATCCTAGATCAGCTCCATTCCCCATAGATCGTGCAGGTGCAGCACGCCTTCCACCTTTCCATCTGCATCCACAACGATGAGGGAAGTGATCTTCCGCTTCTCCAGAATCGCCAACGCCGTGGCCGCCAGTTCGCTCGCCGCAATGGTGCTCGGCTTTTGGTTCATGGCGTCGCGCGCGCTACGCGCCAGTGCTCCGCCGCCCTCGCGCTCCAGCAGTCGGCGCAAATCGCCGTCAGAAAAAACCCCGCAAAGCTTGCCGTCTTCCTGCACGGTTGTAATCCCCAGGCGCTTTGACGACATTTCGAAAATTACATCGGGCATTGGTGTGGACGGCCCAACCGCCGGCACCGCCTCGCCGGAGTGCATCAGATCACGGACGAGTGCCAGCTGCTTGCCCAGCTTGCCTCCGGGGTGCAAGTCTGCGAAATCCTCGGCACGGAAGCCCTTGCGAAGACTGACTGCAACGGCGAGCGCGTCGCCGAGTGCGAGCATCGTGGTGGTTGAGGCCGTGGGCGCAAGGTTTAGGCCGCAGGCCTCGCGCTCTACGCTGCAATCGAGCGCCACATCGCTGGCCCCGGCCAGGGTAGAGCTGAGGTTGCAGCAAAAGCTGATAAGCCCATCGCCCTTACGCTTGAGCGTAGCCAGAAGCCGCAGAATCTCCTCGGTTTCGCCGCTCGAAGAAAGAGCGATCACCACATCGCCGGGCATCAAAACACCCAGATCCCCGTGCACCGCTTCGGCAGGATGAAGGAACAGGGCCGGAGTCCCGGTAGAACTGAGCGTGGCCGCAATTTTCTGGGCAATAATGCCGCTCTTGCCCATCCCCGTCACCACGACTCGGCCGTTGGCCTGGGCGCAGCGAAGAATCAGCTCAATTGCGTCGGTAAAGGGCGTCGCCATGCGTCCTTCCAGCCGGTCCGCAAGCGCCATCAGCGCATGTGCCTCGGTGCGAACAAGCTCCGCCGGCGCGAGGCATTCAACTTGCGGTTTTGTTGCCATCGGCTTCTGATGCTACCACCTGCGGTAGGGGCCGACGCGGCTTGCGCCGCCATTCCTGCCCCGGCGCTGCTCAAGCGAATGGCTGGAAAGCAACCACGCTTGCCCGTACAATAGGTCCAAGAGGCCATTCCCCTTGAAGCGCAACACACTCGTTCTTTCCGTGGTTTTGTTGATTCTGGCGATCTTTGCCTGGGCAGGTTGGGCAAACTTTGAATACCGCAACCAGGCGGCGGAACGGTTGCTGGCTTCTGCCGCGAAGGGCGAACTGGTGGTCGATGCGTCCACCGGCGACGCCAAGTATGTGTCGCCGTTGATGGGTAAACCCGCCCCGGCTTTCGCATTAGAAGATTTGTCCGGTAAAACGGTGTCGCTCGCCGACTACAAGGGCAAAGCGGTTCTTGTGAATTTCTGGGCAACCTGGTGCTCGCCCTGCAAAATCGAAACCCCCTGGCTGATCGAGCTGCGCAACCAGTATGCTTCGCAGGGGTTTGAGATTCTGGGCGTCTCCACCGAATCCGATGGCGTGGACAAAGACGATAAAGCCGCCTGGGACAAGAACAAAGCCTTGATCGCGAAGTCGGTACAGCAGATGCACATGCCCTATCCCGTGCTCATCGATGGCGACAGCATCAGCGACCAGTACGGCGGCCTCGACGAACTGCCCACGTCATTCTTCCTCGACCGCAAGGGAAATGTGGTCGCGGCGCAATTGGGCCTGACCTCGAAGTCCGACATTGAAGACAACATCAAGAAGGCTCTGGCCAACTAGCGAAGCAGGAATCTGGGAGCAGGGAACTGAAAGCCCTTTGCGCCGTTCGAGGTGAAATTGATCGTGCGAATGCATTTCGGAATCGCAGCAGCGGCTTTGGCTTTGTGCGTGTGTGTGCCACTGACGCCTGCCCAAACGGATTCGGAAAGCCGGTCGGTTCTGAAAGGCGCTCCCGTGGAATACATGTTCCCGGAGCAAGTAACCGTTGCCGCGGGTAAATCGAGCGATATCGCGCTGCACTTTCGCATTGCCGAAGGGCTGCATATCAATTCACATACGCCCCGCGACGAATATTTGATTCCGACAGCTTTCGCCATTCCCGAAGGATTGGGAGTTCATCTGCAAGAGGCCAGTTATCCCGATGGCGTTGATCTGACCCTGCCTTCGGACCCCTCGAAGAAGCTCAGCGTTTACACCGGCGAATTCGTGATTCACGCCCACATCGTCGCCGAGGCCGGCGATCATCTCGTCGAAGCAAAACTGCACTTCCAGGCCTGCAACAACACTCAATGCCTGCCACCCAAGACGATCCCCGTCGCAATCGACGTCATCGGTAAATAGAAGCAGCACTCAGGGTGCTTGCATCGGCTGCCTGCATCGCATACAATTTGTGCATGCAGTACACTATCAGAAATATTCCCGATTACCTCGATGCCGAACTGCGTGGGGTTGCTCACCGGCAGGGCAAGAGCCTGAACGAGGTGGCTGTCGAGGCGCTCGAGCGCGGGGCCGGACTGAGTGGCAAGCGCGTGCGTCGTCGGGATATGCGCGAGATTGCCGGAACCTGGAAGCACGATCCGGTGTTTGAGAACGCGCTGGCGGCCCAACAGGCGATCGACGAAGCGCTTTGGCCAAGCCTGCAAAAGGCCTCGCCGATTGCGCGAAAGACGGCTGGCAAGGGAACGGCGGCGTGAGGCTCGCTCTCGATACCAATCGCTACTCCGATCTATGCCGTGGCGACGAGTTCGTTCTGGAACTGGTGGAAACGTCCGATGAGGTATGGCTACCTTTCATCGTCGTTGGTGAGCTTCGTGCAGGATTCGCTGCCGGAACGCACGGGCCGCGCAACGAGGCCGTATTGCGCCGATTCTCGGCGAAGCCCGGCGTGGTAATCCTCTATGCAGGTGAGCAGACCACTCACCACTATGCGAATGTCTACCGGCAACTGCGCAAGCAGGGAACTCCCATACCAACAAACGACATGTGGATCGCTGCACTGGTGCTGGAACACTCGCTGGTGCTGTGCGCGCGCGACGCGCACTTTGACGCGCTTGCGCAGATTACGCGGATTTAAGTTCCGGCAAAAAGTGAAAAACACACGCTGCTAGGCCCCAGCTTTCTTCTCGATCTTGGCCCAGCCATCCTTCAACGGCAGCGTCCGATTAAAAACCTTCTTTTCCGCCGTTGAATCGGAATCAAGGCAGAAGTAACCCACGCGCTCGAATTGGAAAGGCTGGCCTAGTTGCGCGTCTGCCAAAGACGGCTCAAGCCTGGCATCGACGATCGTTTCGAGCGAGTTGGGGTTGAGGTTGTCAAACAGATCGCCGCCCTCAGGAAAGTCAAAAGGATCGGCTTTGGAGAACAGCTTGTCGTAAAGCCGAACCTCGGCCGTAAGCGCGTGCGCCGTCGAAACCCAGTGCATCGTCCCCTTCACCTTGCGGCCGTCGGGCGAGTTCCCGCCACGGCTGGCCGAATCGTACGTGCAGTGCACCTCTACGAGACTGCCGTCTGCCGCCTTCACCACGCTTTGCGCGGTCACGAAATAGGCATTGCGCAGGCGAACCTCCTTCCCGGGCGACAGCCGGAAATATTTCGGCGGAGGCACCTCCCGGAAGTCGTCCTGCTCGATGTAAATCTCCCTGGAGAAAGGAACCATGCGCGTCCCGGCGGAAGGGTCTTCAGGGTTATTGGCCACTTCCACGAATTCCTCCTGCCCTTCAGGGTAGTTATCGATGACCACCTTCAACGGCCGTAAGACTGCCATCGCCCGATTCGCCCGGTGGTTCAGGTCGTCGCGCTGAAAGTGTTCCAGCATTTCGATATCGGTGCTGCCGTTGGTGCGGGAAGCTCCAACAGCGGCGCAAAGCGCACGCAAAGCTCCCGGCGTAAACCCGCGGCGGCGAATTCCCGAAAGCGTGGGCATGCGCGGATCGTCCCACCCGTTCACGCGGTGTTCTTTCACCAGCTGCAGCAGCTTGCGCTTCGAGAGCATCGTGTAGGTAAGGTTCAGGCGGTCAAACTCAATCTGCTGCGAGGGGAAAATGCCGAGCTGCTCAATGTACCAGCGATAGAGCGGCTGATGATCGGCAAATTCAAGCGTGCACATCGAGTGCGTAACCCGCTCGATCGAATCCGACTGGCCGTGTGCGTAGTCATACATGGGATAAATGCACCACTCGTCTCCAGTGCGATGGTGCGTGGCATGAAGAATGCGATACATCACCGGGTCGCGCATGTTCAGATTCGGGGAGCTCATGTCGATTTTGGCGCGCAGCACACGGCTTCCATCCGCGAACTCGCCGGCCTTCATGCGTTGGAACAGGTCAAGATTTTCCTCAGCCGACCGGTCGCGGTACGGCGAATTCTTGCCAGGCTCAGTGAGCGTGCCGCGATACTTGCGAATCTCATCAGCACTTAGGTCATCCACATACGCCTTGCCGTCGCCGATTAGCTTCAGCGCCCATTCATAGAGTTGCGGAAAGTAGTCGGATGCATAGCAAAGCCGCTCCCAATCGAATCCCAGCCACCGTACGTCGGCTTGAATGGCATCTACGTATTCCTGCTCTTCTTTTTCAGGATTGGTGTCGTCGAAGCGCAGGTTTGTCTTTCCACCAAACTCGTCGGCAAGGCCAAAATCAATGCAAATCGCCTTGGCGTGTCCGATGTGCAGGTAGCCATTCGGCTCAGGTGGAAAGCGCGTCTGAATGACGGCGTCGCCGAACTTTTTGGTGCTCACATCTTCCGCAATGATGCCGCGGAGGAATGATGAGGACGGCGCTTCTGAGGTTGCGGCTGTGCTTTCCAGGTTCGATTCGGTCATGGCTGCTATCCATTATCCCATTGCAGGGGATTGCAAATGGACTCAAGCCCGACCATGCGGAATCCGAACGAATTCTGTCGGGCAGGATAACGTGTCTTTTTCAGCCGAGCGATTGCAGATGGACTTCTGCCTGGCAGATGCGAGCTAAGCACGTCTCTCGGCCCAGCACCGCCATCGTTTCAAAAAGCGGCGGCGCATTTTTTCGTCCACAGACAGCAACGCGCAAGGGCTGAAAAGCTTGTCCGGCCTTCACCCCCAGGGTGGCTGCTGCCGCGCGCAGTGCATACTCGAGCGCTTCGTGTGTGAACTCGACGTTGGGCAGAATCTCTGCTCCGTTTTCGAGTACGCGCCGCGCCATCGCGGCATCGCCCTTTGCCGGGATCAACTCAGCCGGATCGTACGGAGCAAGCTCCGGCAGAAAGAAGAAGTCTGCGGCCGAAACCGCATCGCGCAGCAGCTTGATGCGCTCGCGAATCAGCGGCGTTACGGCGAGCAGCTTCTCCGGCGAGGCCTGCAACCCAGCCTGCTTGAGGAACGGCTCAATTTCGTGGCTGAGCTCCTCCGTAGGCAACGCGCGCAAGTGCTCGGCGTTGAGCCAGATCGCCTTGGGATCGAAGGGGTCAGCGTCGGTAAAGTTCACTACGGCATTGGCGCGGTTAATATTCTCCAGCGTAAATGCATCGCGAATTTCGACGACCGGCATAAACTCGCGATCGTTCTTCGGTGACCACCCAAGCAGGCAGAGAAAGTTGATAAAGGCCTGCGGCAGAAATCCGGCATCGCGGTATGTGGTCACGCTGACCACCGGCCCATGCTTGCGTTTCGAAAGCTTCGCCCCGTCCGGCGCAACTAGCAGCGGCAAATGCGCAAACTGCGGCGCCGCCAAGCCCATGCCTTCGAAGATCAGCAGATGCTTAAAAGTGTTCGTCAAATGGTCTTGTCCACGGATAATGTGGCTGATCTCGAGATCGGCGTCGTCCACACACGAGGCCAGGTGATACGTCGGCATTCCGTCCGAGCGCAGGAGTGCGAAGTCTTCCACATCGTCGGCTGCCTTGGTCTGCTTTCCGTACACTCTGTCAACAAACTGCAAAATCCAGCCCTCGCCTCGCGGCACTCGATAGCGTAGCGCGAACGGCTCGCCCTCGCTGGCGCGGCGGTCGGACTCCTCCCGCGCAAGCTCGCGCATGATGGGGTTGAAAAGCCACGCCCCTTGCGCCGACGACTGCGTATCGTCGCCTGCATGTGCAGGCGTGAAGTCCCGATACGCGAGTCCCTTGTCAAAGATGAGCTGCGCAGCCTTCCGATGCAGGTCAACTCGCTGCGACTGCTTGTATTCCTCATCCCACCCCAGACCAAGCCACCTCAGCCCTTCAAAAATCGACTGTACGCTCGCATCGGTGTTGCGCTCGAAGTCGGTGTCGTCAAGGCGCAGCACCAGGGTTCCCTGGTTATGGCGGGCGTAAAGCCAGTTAAAGATGAACGTGCGCGCGCTGCCAACGTGCAGAAAACCCGTGGGAGAAGGTGCAAATCGGACGCGTGGGGGTCTGACGGGCGAGGGTGTGAAATCCGGCATCGTTGAGGAGTCTTTCTTTACTCGATGCTAGCATCGGACGTCATCGCGCCATCTCACCGGATCAGCTCTGCGGCGGTAGCGGCGGCATGGGTGGGTAAACCGGAGGTTGCCACGCAATCTGGCTCGCCGGAATCACCTTCCACTCCGCAAAGGCGACCACGTACAGAAGAATCAAAGTGCCGAACGGAACCACGTTGATGAGCGAAAGCCACGGCGAGAACCCGGCCTTTTTCAGAATGAACCAGAAAGGCAAAATGACTATTGCCAGAAAAATGACAAAAAAGACAAAATAAACGCCGATAATGGCGGCGAGAATTCCGTGCATCTGCTGCGGATCGGGATTCATGGCACACTCCGGTAGCTGAATTTAGGTTGCAGCCAAGGTACGGCCAAAACCAGCATTCCGCAACCAGAGGGAAATGGAAAACAAGCAGCAGGGAACCGCTCAGGGCCGACTTGAAGCTAAGTGATGTCCTCGGTGTCGTAGACCGGGTTGATGGTTCGCTTTTTCGGCACTCCATGCACCGAACTGAGCAAATCTTCCACAACATCTTCAAGCTGCCGTTGCGTCTCGATCACAGCGCTCATGCTCTTCAGATCTTCGGGTTCAACCAGACGCTCCACCAGCGCCACGGCGTGACATTGGGCCACGTGGTCGAGGTTCAGACCTTCCGGAGTTTTGGCTTTGATGCTGATCTGGTCAATCTCAATGTTGAGCAGGTCGGCAACGCGCGCGCGCATCTCGCCGGCAACCGGGAAGATCTTGGGAGCTGCGAGAACAAGCGTGGTATCGATATTGACAATCTGATAACCCGCATTCACCAGCTCTTCGAGTGCCAGGTTGAGGAAGATGGCCGAGTCGGCGTCTTTCCAGCGCGGGTCGCCCGGAGGAAAGTAGCTGCCGATGTCACCTGCAGCTACTGAGCCCAGAAGAGCATCCGTAATTGCGTGCAGCAGCACATCCCCATCGGAGTGCCCCGCCAGCCCCTCCGGGTGGTCGAGCGTAATACCGCCAATGCGCAAAGGCACACCCGGCTTGAATGCGTGCGAGTCCCAGCCAAATCCAATCCGACAATCCATGGGTACCGTGCCTGTTCTTTAACTTTAAGCTCTGACGCAAGCCCCTGCGGGCGGCAACCCACTCAGCGCGAGCGCTGGCGCAGATAGAACTCCGCCAGTTCAATGTCGCCCGGTTGGGTGATCTTCAGATTAACCTGAGAGCCGTGCACGACTGCAACGGGGATCCCAGCCCGCTCCACCACGCTGGCCTCGTCCGTTCCAACGAAGCCATCGGCCGTGGCCTCAGCAAAGGCGCGCCGTAACAATCCAAAACGAAACCCCTGTGGCGTTTGCGCCAGGACGACGAACTCGCGCGGGATGGTCGAGGTAATCAGCGCGCCATGCGCAGTCCGCTCCACTTGCTTGATCGTGTCCACGGCGGGCATGCCCACAATCGCTGCCCCATGCGCGAGAACAGCGTCAATGGTGCGCTCAATCGTGGCCGCGTCGATCAAAGGCCGCACGGCATCGTGCACGAGAACAACGTCGTCGGCTTGTGCAGGCAGTGCGGTCAGCGCATGCGCAACCGACTCCTGGCGATGATCGCCGCCCTCCACCACGCGCACCTGGCTTGCAAATCCGTATTCCGCAACCTGGGCTTCTACGCGCTCAATTTCGGGCTTGCGGACGGCGACATAAATTGCGGTCACCCGTTCAACGGCAGCGAAGGCGCGCAGCGAGTGGATCAGAATCGGCAGACCGTCAAGTGCGAGAAACTGCTTCGGTTGCGGGCCGGCCATTCGTGTACCCAGGCCGGCCGCGGGAAGAATCACAAAGACTTGCATACCGGGTGAAGTATACAGCCACCTGCCACCTGTTGTGGGGCAGGCGCTCGCTCTCGGCTTGCTTGGCGCCCGAAATTTCCCACCCTTAAATCAATTGCGATTCAAGGGTCGGTATCGGGCGTTCCAGACCGCAGTCAACCGCTAGCAGGGCCCGCTGAAGAAGAACGACGACGAAAGCGAGTTGCCCTTGCTGTCTACCTCAACGATTCCAATCTCGCCATCGGCCATGATGAGGCTTGTGCTGATCCGGTCTCCCGGAAAGTTCGCGATCTTGTTCCCGGCAATCCACAATTCCATGTGGTTGACGGATCCGCTGGCTCCCTTGCCCACGGCGTCAAAATCAACCCACGGTTCCGTGTTGCATCCGCCTGGATAAGGCGCGCACACATTCACTCCGGGCTTTGACGGCGCATCGCAGGTCGGATGGTCATTCCCCTGCACCGATAACTGAAATGGCGCCGATTTGAATTCGGTTCCCGTTGCATCTTGCTCCACGAGGGTCAGCGTGTGCAGACCGGCACTGAGGTTGACCGTCTCGTCGAACGGAGTTCCATTTGCCTGGGTCACTTTTTTCCCGTCCGCCCATAGCTCGATAAGGGATACCTGTCCCGTCCCGCTGGTGGCAGCTGCGATCACCTGGAAAGGCGTACTCGTCTCCCAGGCAAACGAGTTCGGTTCTCCGGGATTGCAAAAATCGAATCCCTGTGTAGACGGGGCTACGCAGCCGCCGTAGGGTTGGAGTGCTCCACCGGCCGCTTGTACGGCTCCGGGTGAAAAGATGGATACAACGCAGGCGCAGGCCACAACAACCAATCCTGCGCAGAACATCGCCCGAACGTTCCAGGTATGCATACAGACCTCCTCGATTGATTTGCTCTCGCGGCGAACTCCATCAGGTTCCGTGATGGCCGATCGCAAAAAGCCGCATGAGATCTAGTGGCGCCAAGCCTTCATCCGTTTCGCTCTCAGGCAAAAGCATGCCGGCAGACCGATCGCCCCGCGTTCGCTGCGCGTGCGTCGGCCGCCGGCATCCGTCCTGGTGGCGGTTCGGAAAAGCGACGGAGCCTTAGCAGGGTCCGTTAAACGTGAACGAGGTGCTTTCCGTGTTTCCCTTGCTGTCGACCTCGTCGACCTTCACTGTCCCAAAAACCTGGATCAGGCTCGTGTTGATCTTGCCGCCGGGAAAGTTCGCGATCTTGGTTCCATTGATCCACAACTCCATCCGATCGACTGTGCCGCTTTTGCCTTTGCCGGCCGCTTGTATGGGAACCCACGGCTCAGTGTTGCAGCCGTTGGGCTCGGGCGCGCAGACATGTACTCCGGGTGAGCCTGGCTCCGAGCAATTGCCGCTCTCTTTTTCCTGGACCGAGACAGAAAAAGCAGGGGACTTGATCTCGGCGCCGGTCGAGTCAGTCGCAATGATGGTCAAAGAATGATCCCCGTCGCCTAGAGAGATGGGCACGTCCAGTGGAGTGCTAGTCCCCTCGGCAGCTTTCTTCCCGTCCGCCAGAACTTCCATGGAAACAACCTGCCCGGTTCCACTTGTTGCCGCCGCGATCACCTGCAACGGTGAAGACGTCTGCAGCGCGGGGCCTGGATTGCAAATATCGATGCCCGCTTTGGAAGGCGCGGAACATCCGCCGTACGGTTCCAGGCCGCTGGCAAGGGTCGTGGCTTGCCCCATGTTGCGGAAATGGGGGAATGGCGTGAAACAGGCCAGGGTCGTCAGCACCCCGGCACACAACAGCGTACGTGCGTTCAAGATTCGCATTTTGACCTCCTGGTGCCGCGCAAGGGGAATGCGCGGGGCGTCAGCGCTCAGCTCCTGGCTGCAACCCGAAGCCGGGATACTTGAGGCAGAGAATCGTACGCGCATTTTCCTGGCGCACACAAGCACAATTCAGGACAGAAACGAAGCCTCTCGCCCGGATCCGCAAGCTGATAGCTGACAGGTAAGAAATAAAAGCTTTTGCGCGCCGCCTTACCCCTCCACCTGCTCCACGTAAAACATTTCGTTCGTAGCGCGGAAACCCAGGGCCTCATAAATGCTGCGCGCGGCGTCGGAACTGTGCAAGGCAACAACGCGCAGGCCACGGCGATGGGCTTCCGTAAGGCACCGATCGACCAGCGCGTGAGCCAGGCCGCGGCGGCGAAATTCCGGGTCGACGAACACGTTGAGCAGATAGCCGCGGTGCTCACCCGCTAAATCGAGGGGGTGAGGCGGCCAGTCCAGCACAAGGAGGCCGGCAGAAGCAATGGGGCGGCCATCTTCCTGCGTTATCCAACCCGTGTACTTGCCCTCGGCGATCATGCGCGCCACCCACGGCTCGAAGTTGCGGGTCATGGCATCCAGAACAGAAGCGGGAGTGCTTCCCATGGCCGCGAACATGGCGCGGCGATGGGCGGCGATCAGTACAGCATCGGCGACTGTGGCGAGGCGTGTCTCCAGCATGATCGAGAGTATAGCCAGTTGGAGCCCAGGTCGTCGTTCCGGTCCCGGGGCCGCCGTATGATTCTCGAATGGGTGCTCCCAAAACTCCCTCGCTCCGATTCGACACCAGGCTCCTCACTCCGGGCCTGCGGCTGGCTGTGGGAGTTTCAGGGGGAGCGGACTCCGTGGCGCTTCTGCGCGCGCTCGACGAAGCCAAGTCCCGCCTTGGGCTGGTGCTCAGCGTGGCCCATCTCCATCATGGCCTGCGCGGCGCTGAGGCCGATGACGATCTTGCCTTTGTGCGCCAACTCGCCGTCGATTTGAAACTGACCTTCCACGAAGCGCGTGTCGATGTTGCTGCCGAGGCGAAGGAACAGGCTGAGTCGATCGAGGAGGCGGCCCGCCGGCTCCGCTACGCATGGTTCGGGAACCTGCTCAACGAAGTTCCACTTGACGCGGTCGCCACGGCGCATACGCTCGACGATCAGGCGGAAACAGTCTGCGCAAAATTTCTGCGCGGGGCCTGGACTGAGGGGCTCGGAGGAATTCACCCTGTGCTCTTGATGGCGACTGGCCAGGTGATCCGCCCGTTGCTGCAGACCACGCGCGCCGAGGTCGAATCCTACTTGAGCGAACTTGGGCAAACATGGCGCGAGGACTCCTCGAATCGTGACGTCGGATTTGATCGCAACCGCATTCGCCACGAGCTGTTGCCCACATTGGAGACCTGGAATCCCGGCCTGCGCGGTCACCTGGCGCAAATGGCGATTTTGGCACGGGACGAGGAGGCATGGTGGCAGGGCGAGCTCAAGCGGCTCATTCCACAGGTCTTGATGGAGGGAAAGCCGGTGCGTGGCGGGGGCCGGGCGTCTGGAGACGGGTTGGCCCTGGATGTGACACGATTTGCCGCTATGGGTCCGGCGCTTGCCCGGCGGCTGTTACGGCATGCTGCCGGCCAACTGGGTGTAAGACTCGATTTTCGCGCCACCGAGACGCTGCGCGAACTGGCTCTCGACAAACGTGCGGGCCAGAGGCGCGAACTGGCTCAAGGGCTGCGGGCAGAACGAACTCCGCGTGAGCTTCGCCTGACGATTGAAGTAAGTTCCACAGGAATCAGCGAGATGGGCGCGATTCCCGGCTACGAAGCAAAGATTCCGTGCGAAATCACCGCGGAGTTTTTCGGAATTCGGTTTCAGATTCAACTTGATTCGAAGAGCACGAGTGAAGTGGGCCAAAGCTTTCGCGGAAAGCCCGTCCGCGTAAGAAACTGGAAGCCCGGCGACAAGGTTCGGCTGCGTCACTCCAGTGGACCGCGGAAAGTGAAGGAAGTTCTTGAGCGGATGCGGATCACTGGTACGAGCCGGTCAGTCTGGCCAGTGATCGAAGTCGATGGTCAAGTAGCGTGGATGAAGGGCGTTGAACTTGAACCGCAGCCTGGGATCGTTCTTACTGTCACTAACCTTCTTTGACCCGCCCGCCCGCGACGCGTTCAAAAGCGCAGACCATGCCACTTTTGAGTAAAGGTAAATGGCACAATCGCCGGGCAAAAATGGCATAGGTGCAGGTTCCTGTCCGTCCCAGCAGGGAGTACAATTTGATTCACTGTTACCCCGGGCGGTCGGGCACCCCTGTCGGCCGGCGGGGAAGTGCGCACTTTCGCGACTTTGGTTAGCCGTTGAACGTCTATAAGGTGATGAGGGGCGGAATGGGAGATCCAGTCGGTGGATCTTCTGCCGCCGGGAAAGAGGGATCCTGGTGAATTCGACCGTTAAAACGATCATGTTCTGGGTGTTTATTCTGGTCTGCCTCATGCTCTTGTGGACCGTCGTTCAAAGAGGCTCCAGCATGGGCAAAGCACAGGATATTGGCTACTCAGACCTGCTGGACAAGATCGAAGCCGGACAGGTGCAGGACGCTACCATCCAGGCAGAAGACGTGCACGGCCACTTGAAGGGCGCCAAGGACGAGTTCCACACAGCGATCTCGAGCAGCCTGGTCGACAGCTTGACCAAGGACCTGCGCGCCAACAAGGTCACCACCATTATCAAGCCTCCGCAGAACAACATTCTAATCCCGCTGCTCATCAACATTGGCCCCTTTGTATTGCTGGGCGCCATTTGGTTCTTCATGCTGCGGCAAATGCAGTCGGGCGGAAACAAGGCTCTCTCGTTCGGCAAGAGCCGCGCGCGGTTGCTCTCTATGCAGCAGAAGAAGGTCACGTTCAAAGATGTGGCCGGCGTGGACGAAGCCAAGGAAGAGCTGAAGGAAATCATCGAGTATCTGCGCGAACCGCAGAAGTTTCAGAAGCTGGGCGGCCGCATTCCCAAGGGTGTGCTGCTCGTCGGACCTCCGGGCACCGGCAAAACGCTTTTGGCCCGCGCCGTCGCCGGCGAAGCCAATGTGCCGTTCTTTTCGATCTCCGGTTCTGATTTCGTTGAAATGTTCGTAGGCGTGGGCGCAAGCCGCGTGCGCGATCTGTTTGAGCAGGGCAAGAAGAANNTCGACGAAATCGACGCTGTGGGCCGCCATCGCGGTGCTGGCCTGGGCGGCGGACACGACGAGCGGGAACAGACGCTGAACCAGCTCCTGGTTGAAATGGACGGCTTCGAGTCCAACGACGGCGTCATCCTCGTTGCAGCCACAAACCGCCCCGACGTTCTCGATCCCGCCCTGCTGCGCCCCGGCCGTTTTGATCGCCGCGTCGTAGTTGGCCTTCCCGATGTTCGCGGCCGCGAAGAAGTCCTCCGCGTCCATGTGAAGAAGGTGCCCGTCTCCGACGATACCAACCTGAACGTGCTGGCTCGTGGAACACCGGGCTTCAGCGGTGCCGATTTGGCCAACATGGTCAACGAAGCTGCGCTCAATGCCGCCCGCATGAATCGCAAGCAAGTCACCATGTACGACTTCGAACTCGCCAAGGACAAGGTCCTCATGGGTGCGGAGCGCAAGTCGATGCTGCTTACCGAGGAAGAAAAGCGCGTTACGGCGTACCACGAAGCCGGGCATGCGCTCGTTTCGATCCTGCGCGAGCACTCCGATCCTATTCACAAGGTCACCATCATTCCGCGCGGCATGGCTCTGGGCGTGACGATCTTCCTTCCGGGCGATCGCCACAACTACACCCGCGAATATCTTGAAGCCAAGTTGGCCATGTCCTACGGCGGCCGCGTGGCCGAGGAGATATTCCTCAAGCAGATGTCTACAGGCGCGGGCAGCGATATTGAAGTGGCCACCGATCTCGCCCGCCGCATGGTCTGCGAGTA
>PLTV01000235.1 GCA_003164635.1 Acidobacteriaceae bacterium | reverse complement strand
CGGTCTTCAATTCCAACTATCACGATGTGGCGCAAGATCTTGAGGCCCTGCACAAAGAAAATGTGCATGCCATGATCTCTGTCTGGGGCCTGCTTGATCCCGACTCCGAAACCTACAAGATTCTGGATCGAAAGCAGGAGCTTGTGGCTGGCGCACACGTCTACGACGCCACCAATCCCGAGGCGCGCGACATTTACTGGGACCATCTGCCCGGCAAGCTGCTGGCGCAGGGATGGGACGCGTTCTGGCTTGATAGCGCGGAGCCCGAAGAATACTGGCCGCACATGGGGGATGCCATCCTCAGCAGCCGTCAACTCGCAATCGGCAATGGCGCTGAATTCACCAACGTCTTCCCCTTTGCGCATACGCTTGGCGTGCAGGATCACTGGAAAGCGCAAAACCTCGGTAAGCGCGTCTTTCTGCTTACGCGGTCGGCGTTCCTGGGCCAGCAGCGTGTAGGTGCCACCGTCTGGTCAGGAGACGTCTACGGCACCTACTGGGGCTTGAGCCACCAGGTCCCTGCCGGTCTCAATTTCGCCCTGTCCGGGGCTCCATATTGGACCACCGACATTGGCGGATACTGGCCGCCGCACGAAGACCCTCTGGCCGATCCCGCGTTCCAGGAGCTCTACGCGCGTTGGTTCGAGTACGGCACCTTCTGCCCGATCTTCCGAACCCACGGCCACCGCCCGCATAACGAGTTGTGGAGCTTCGACAAGGTCGAGCCCATCCTGGTGAGCTACGATAAGCTCCGCTACCGCTTGATGCCCTATATCTACTCGTTGGCCTGGAAAGTAACGAGCGAGGACTACACCATCCAACGGCCGCTCGTGATGGACTGGCGGACTGACCCCAACACCTGGAATCTCGGCGACGAGTTCATGTTCGGGCCGGCCATCCTCGTCAACCCCGTGTTGAAGGCCAAGACAACCAAACGCAGTGTCTATCTGCCGGCAGCCACTGCGTGGTACGACTTCTGGACCGGCAAATCCCTCAAGGGCGGCCAAGACATCGAAGCGGATGCGCCTCTCGAACGCATGCCGCTCTTCGTGCGCGCGGGTTCTATCGTTCCCGTGGGTCCGCAAATCGAGTACGCCGCGCAGGATCCCGCAGGGCCCATCGAGCTTCGCATCTATCGCGGCGCAGATGGCAAATTCGATCTTTATGAAGATGCGGGCGACGGCTACGAGTACGAGAAAGGCGCGCACGCTGTGATTCCCATTCGCTGGGACGATGTCACCGGCATGTTGACAATCGGCGCTCGCCAAGGATCTTTTCAGGGGCTCGTCGAGCATCGCAGATTCCTCGTTGTCCTCGTTGCGGACGGGCGCGGCGTCGGCGATGACGTGATCGGCTCGGCGAACGCTGAAATAAGCTACGAGGGCAAGGAAGTCAAGGCAACCATCAAGTAATCTGCGCGTGCGCCGGACTTCGCGCCGCGCCGCGCTCACATTTGGTTCGCGGGAAAGAAGGCTGATCATGACGCATTGCAAACTCTCGTTTCTGCTGGTGGCTGTGCTGATTGCGCCTCTAGCTGCCCAGTCGCAATCGGCCAATCCTTGCACTGCGCTCGCGGGCCTCAAGATCGAAGGCGTCGAACTCACCAAGACCGCGCTCCTTCCCGCCGGAACTACGATCCCACCGCCGTACTCCGGCGCTCAGGGTATCGGCCCGTTGCCCGCGCACTGCCGAGTCGATGGAATTATCAATCGCCGCAAGGGTGTAGACGGACAGGAATTCGGCATCGGCTTCGCTCTCGCACTGCCCGAAACTGCTGCCTGGAATGGCGACCTCATGATGCAAGGCGGCGGAGGCGGCAATGGCATCATTGCCTATCCAGCGGGCGCCAACTACGCCGGCGACAAGCCTGCACTCTCTCGCGGATTCGCCGTGGCCAGCACCGATACAGGACACAAAGCAAAAACAGGCGCCTTCGACTTTTCTTTCATGCGCGACCAACAGGCCTATCTCGACTTCGCTTTTCTCGCCAACGCTGAAGTCGCCGGACTGGCGAAGCAGATCATCGCAACTTATTACAGCAAACCCGCGGCGTACTCCTATTTCGTCGGCTGCTCCACTGGCGGGCGCGAAGGCATGATTCTTTCCCAGCGTTATCCCACTGCCTTTAACGGTATCGTTTCCGGCGACCCTGCCATGCGCACAGGCCTTTCCAATCTGGCCATCGGTCAGTGGATCCCCGTGGCCTACAACCAGGCCGCGCCCAAAGACGCCTCCGGCAAGCCCCAGATCGAAAAATTTCTCACCGACAGCGATCGCTCGCTCTTCATGGACGCGCTTATGAATCGATGCGACGCAAAAGATGGCGTAGTCGACGGCATGATCTCCAACCCCCTTAGTTGCGACTTCGATCCCGCAGTCCTGGCCTGCAAACCCGGCCAAAGCGATGCCTGCATCTCGTCTGAAAAAATCGGCGCCATCAAGAAAGCCTTCGCCGGACCGAAGAACGCGTACGGCACGCAGGTCTATCCCGGCTTCCTCTATGACGGGGGCATTGCGATGAAAGGTTTTGTCTCAGGATTGCTGGCCATGGGACCAAGCGGCATCTTCGGCCCCTACACCAGCGCCACCGAACTTGACGTGGACAAGGCAGAACTCCATGCCTCCGATCCGCTCGTCGAGCCCGCCTCCACCAATCTCACAACGTTCTCTCTCAGCGGTGGCAAGCTCATCTTCTTCCACGGCGACAGCGATCCGTGGTTCTCGCCGCTTGACACGCTTAACTATTACAAATCCCTTGCGGCAACCAACGGCGGTGCAGACAAGGTTGCCGAGTGGAGCCGTATGTTCCTTGTCCCGGGCATGGCCCATTGTGGCGGCGGGCCCTCGCTCGATCACTTCGACATGCTCACTCCTGTGGTCAACTGGGTCGAGAAAGGCACGGCGCCCGATTCCATTATCGCCACCGGTCAAGCATTCCCAGGCCGCAGCCGCCCGCTCTGCGCTTATCCAAAGCACGCGCAGTACAGCGGAAGCGGTGACACCCAGGACGCCCGCAACTTCCAATGCCAGGACCCCGCCCATCCATAGCAAGAGGTTTGCAGTCATGAGTCCCAAATCCATTCCCAGACACATTTATGGCGCAGTTTTCGCGGCCGCGATGTTGCTTGCGGCCAGTGCCGGAACATGCGCGCAGCCCACGCCTGGTCAAGCGACATCTGCTGCGATTGCCAAGCCACTTCCGTTCGTCAGCCCCATCTTTGGCGACAACATGGTCCTGCAGCGCGGCAAGCCCGACACCATNNTGGGGCTGGTCCGACCCAGGCGATACCGTCCGAGTGCAGATTGGCGAAAGCATCGCAACCGGCAGCGCCGGCACCGATCGCCGGTGGCAGGTGAAGATTCAACCGCCTGCGCCTGGTGGACCCTATACCGTGAAGATCATTGGCCATCAAAACGCTGAATTGCACAATGTGCTGGTCGGCGACGTGTGGCTCTGTGGCGGCCAATCCAACATGGGGCTGCCTCTGCGGTTCACAAAGAATGCTGATGAGGAGATCAAGGCGGCCAACTACCCCGACATTCGCTTCTTCACCGTCGGCGGCCATCCCGCCTACCACCATGTCGATGTGATCGATGGCGACTGGCGCGTCGTCTCGCCCGAAACCGCAAGCTGGATGTCGGCGGTCGGCTACTATTTCGCAAGAAGAGTCCAGCAGGAGATGCACGTTCCCATCGGCCTTGTCGTGGACTCGGTGGGCGGTACTCCGGCCGAGGCGTGGGCGAGCGCCGACGCGCTTCGTCCACTTCATGATTTCGATGTCCCACTCGCCGAGCTCGACCGGCTGAAAGCCGAAAACGCGCCCGAATACGGTAACTACATCGCGCACTGGTACGACCAATACGACACCGGCCAGAAGAACAATTGGGCCGCTCCGGATTACGATGACTCAGCGTGGAAATCGGTGCCAATCCCCGGCGGATTCGCGGAACTGGGCGTGCCCGATACACCGGCACTTGTCTGGTTTCGCAGGGAGATCACTCTGCCCGACCCGCTGCCTGCTGGACGCGCCATGCTCAACCTCGGCGAGATTGAGCGCATGGACACGGTATTCATCAACGGCAAATCCGTAGGCGGCAGTGCATGGATCGAGAACCCACGCGTGTATCCGGTGAGCGGCGCTCTCAAGGCCGGCAAGAATGTAATCGCCATTCGCGTTCTCAAAACCAAGCCCGATGGCGGTTTTCTCTCCAAGCCTGAAGATCTGCATCTCTCGCTCGGTGATCAGAGCAGTATTCCCCTCGCCGGCGAGTGGAAAGCAAAGATCAGTGTCGATGCTCGTCCGCCGCAGCCGTTGCCTATCGCTTACGAGAACTGGCCCGTCATGCCGACCGTTCTTTACGAGGGCATACTTGCTCCCGTCGCTCCGCTCTCGATCACCGGCGCCATCTGGTATCAGGGAGAACAGAATTCACCGCGCGGTTACCAATACCGCAGAATCCTGCCTGCGATGATCGCCGACTGGCGCGCGCTCTTCGCACAGGGCGACTTCCCCTTCTACATCGTCAGCCTGCCCGCATTCACGAAACGCAGTCCGGTTCCCGTCGACGGCGACGACTGGACGGAGACGCGGGAATCGCAGGCCATCACCGCCGCCACCGTTGCCAACACCTGCCTGGCCGTCACCATCGACACCGGGGACCCTGACAACATCCACGCCAAAGATAAGCAACCGGTCGGCGATCGCCTCGCCCTCTGCGCGCTAGCGAAATACTATGGCAAGAACGTCGTCTACTCCGGCCCCGTGGTCGAATCCGTGGAACGCCTCCCCCGTTCCATTCGACTTCACTTCGCGCACAGTGACGGCGGTCTCGTTATAAAAGGAGACAAGCTCGAGGAATTCTCGATCGCAGGAGACGATCGCAAGTGGGTCTGGGCCGACGCCCGCATCGAAGGAGACACCGTTGTGGTCTCGTCTTCGTTCGTGCCCAACCCTACGCAGGTCCGCTACGCATGGCAGTCAAATCCGGCAGCTACTCTCTTCAACGGCACGGGCCTGCCCGCAGGCCCTTTCCGCACAGATACCTGGCCCGGCAAAACGGAAGGACACAGATCGTACTGATCTACGGGTGGATATTCAGGCGCGGACGGTTGAGGCAATCAACGGAATCGCGGGTACAGATTCGGGTACAGACATCAGTTTGGCTTGATTGCGGCTAAGTGAGGTAAATTGCTGATAGCGGGGCACTTGTATCAACGCTAAATTACGCTGATTTCCCTTATTTATCATACATTTACGGTAACCTTGAGAGACCCAAGATCCGCCGATCGCAAGGTCGTGGGGGTTCGACCCCCTCCCAGCACCAATCTATTTTTCTTAAAATCGATAGCCTACTGGTAACGCAAATGCGGCGTGCGTGTGGTGCTCTCCCTACTCTCGTGTCCTGCTCACGATTTTCTAGACGCCACCTGACATCCTGCAAGCATTCCTCGAAACCCCCGTCGGTTATTCGAACATTTCCCTGTTTCGCAACGCACACTGGAGTGCCCGGCGCCTTTTACTCTGTTGTCGGCAGCACTTCTTCAATTCCAGCCCACGGTTCACCTTGAAGTACGATGTACCTAAGGTAAAGCTCGGAGCCTATGCGATCTGTCGATCGAAGCAAATTACGAGCAGCCTCCTGAACCCGATCATTTGTCAGACTGGCGTAATCAAAGTTCTCCTCGATCATTCCCTCGGAATGGGGAACGTTGAGCAGGTCAAGAAAGCTGACAATAACGGCACGATGCTCGTGGAGAAGATATTTCTTCAGGAGGTCATCCACGATCGGATCAGGAAGTGACTGGGTTGACGCCGTCCAGTTGACCAGCCGCTCAATCGGGCTTTTGCGGACAAACACCTCACGCAGGTTTTTTGCTTTCGCAAGAGTGGCAATAAGAAACTGCTTTTCCGCGCCCTTTGAAACAGCCCAAAAGGTCTGGGATACGGCAACTCGGATCTCATTCGGTAATTGTCGCCAAACACGATTTGCAGAAACTGGCACCAGCAATCCTCACATACGTCGAATCTGAAGCATCAGCTTTGATGATAACGGTTGTAGAAAATATATGTGCGGACAGCTGCGGGTTTTCCGCACCTTGGGAAAGAATCCCAATGCCTGAACAGGCAACGACTCAGGCGGACCCTGAGAATTGTGAGCTGCCAACGTCGCCGACAAACCATGGGAGTAATTCCGTACTCCTTACCCTCACTGCGCTCATAGTTCTACTCCGCGTGAAAGTCAATGGGTGACCGAGTGTTCGACTCCTATAATCGCCATGTCCCCATTTCCGCTCGCTTACTCTCTCTACCTCACCCACAAGGCGCTCATGCATCTCGTTGATGCCTGGTTTCCAAAGTTGCAGAGCGCAGGCTGGATTCCCTGGACGATCGTCTACGCGCTGGTCTGTGTCGCTGCTGCCGTTGCCCTCCATTTCGCCATCGAGCGCCCATTCCTCAAGCTTCGCAAGCGGCTCGATTGGCAGCCTCGAAGAACAACTGAATGGCCTGCCTGAATTTAGGCGGCGAATCTGGTTTCTGACCTGGCGAGATCGTGAATTTAACTCTGAATTCTCTTGTAGAGCGGTTCCCCGGTCTTGGTCGAGTTACGCGCAAACCGTAAACTACCCTGCTTCAACTTTTCCCGCGCCCTGACGGGCTTCAATCCGGGATTACGTACGGTTGGCCGGCGAACCGACCGGGTACTCGCATTTCGCGCCAAGTAAACATAGGTAGTTCTGAAATCTGCTGCACGGTCAAGCACCGCGCCATCAGTGAGCAGCAAAACTGGCATCCAGTGTCGCCCCGCGCGGTCGCAGAATGACCAAGCCCGCTGCCAGTATCAGGCAATATGCAACGTCGGTAAGTATTTTGTAGTGGAACATCGGCATCACGAGCGACTGAGCGAGCATGATGAGGCCATGGACTGCGTTGGCCCATGCTGTAAAAGCAATAAAGGAAAGGTTTCGCAAGCGGTCGCGGGCGGCCACAAAGAAGTACACGGCCCAGACCAGGTACACTCCTTCGAACATGAGTTCAATGTGTTTTGCCAGCGGCTCCCACCGCATAAATCGCAATGCGCCACCCTCCTGAATTATTGACGCATCCGTGAGTGTCAACACGAATAATCCGCCAAACAGCACAACGGAAACAACACCGTAGACATTTAAGAAGAGCGTTAGCCCCCTGAGTGACGGTCGCCCGTTCATGCGGATTATCCTCGACGATTTGGGTTAGACTCGTTTTCGTTACGTGGAGAAATACTCACCGGCTTCCTCTCACAACTGAGAAGCGGGAAGTCCTGTTTTAAATAGCGCGCATTCGATTGTTGCGCGGATTGTCTTCTACATCCGCCAGCCCGAGCTTCTTCAGAACGGGCGGCACATACATCCCGAACCGTCCTCGCAAGCCCTTCTTCAAGCCATACCAACCGCTTACCGGGTTCGCTGGTGACCGGCCCCACGCCTCCACCGTTCCCTCTGTAGCCGGCTTTTGCTCATCTGCGCTTCCGAGCGGCATCCAGTCGCCATGAGCCTTCAGCATCGCGTGCAAATCTTCAATGCAACGCAAGTGATAACGCAGTTGCGTCGAACCAACCTGAACAACGAGCACGGGGGGAGTCGCGGCCTCGTCTTTATATGCTTCAAATTCTGACGTTCCCGGTGGAGTCTTCAGTTTCCACGGACTTTCTTTTGTTCCTTCTTTGGCTATCACAGTTCCTCCGATTTCAATTCAGCGGCACGTTTTAAATCCCTTGCGAATTCGTCGAACGCGGGCTGCAGGTTTGGGACAGAGCGGCAGATCAAAGGAGCCATGAGGCCCGAATATTCTTCGCGCATCGAGAAGTCGATACGCTCGTTCGAACCCGGTGTGAGTAAAAACGTGCGCTCGCCCTTGAAAAGTCCCAAGGGCATGCGGCCAGTCCAAACCATGCGTCGCGGCGATTCAAATACAGTTACTTTTACGGGAAATGTACGGCCTGGATTCATCTTTGGACGAACCGTGACGCTCTCTCCTAGTGCAATCTTGCCCTCGACCTTCTCAACCGTGTTGTTCCATCTTGTGTATAAAGAAGCATCGGTGAGAAAAGCCCAGATGAGTTCCTGCGTGGAGCGAATCGACACTCTTACGGAAAAGTTCTTCATCGGCAAAAGGATTCTCTCTTTGCCTGTCGAGGAAAGTCAACGCACCCAAAGGTGCGTACAGTCTATCCCGACACCGCGAGTTTCTTTCCCCAAACGAGCAGACTCTCGAACGTTGGCATCAGCCCTTTACCGAGTTCCGTGAGATGGTACTGAACCAGGAGCCCTGTCCCGGAGATTCGCTCCACCAGCCCGGATTGCATCAACTCACGCAAGTTCCGCGTCAGTTCCTTTGGGCTGATTGAAGTAACGGTCTTGAGCAGATCGTTATACCGCTGCGGACCATTCAGCAACAGCGAGCGCAAAACCAGCAGCTTCCACTTGCCCCCGACGACGCGGATCGCTTCCTCTACAGGGCACTTCTCCACAGTCTCGTCCATTCGTTCATCTTATTCGGCTCTCTGCGAAGTGTCGACCAAGCCTATCGACAAATACCGGCTTTTACCATAGAGATCTCAAGGGCGGTGACCGCAACACTTACTCTGTCCTCAAAGACTTCGCCGGATCAATCGAAGCCGCACGTCGCGCCGGAATGATTCCCTCGATACATGCGGCAACCGCAAGCGCGCATATCACTGACTTTATCGTACGCATACAAAACAGCGCTACGCGTATGTCAATCAGCATCCAACCGCCGTCTGCAGAATTGCTCCAAGTCAAACCTTGTTGACAACGATACTGAGAGAAATTCCTTGATGCCTACTCAGCAGATCGATGAGACCTCGTTAAAGACTCACTATCTGACTTGTCGCGGGCGCGACGAGCATTTTCTGTGGCACGATCTTCTTCTTAGACAGTTTCGATGGGAACCTGACGTTTAACAGGGCTCAAGCTTGCTCAAGGGTCTAAACGGTTCGAGGCTGCAACACGCCCATACCAAAACCCAGAGTCCTTGATGGTCCGCTTCTGGTTGCGGAAGTCGGTATAGATAAGCCCGTATCGCTCCGTGTAGCCTTCCGCCCATTGGAAGTTATCGAGCAAGGTCCAGGCATGGTATGCGCGTACCTTCGCCCCGTCGGCGATCGCTCGAGCCAGTTCCGCGAGCGTCTCACGGTACCAGAGAATCCGGCGCGTGTCGGGGACGCGTCCATGCAGCTCCTCGTCTGGCGAGTCCAGATAGCCGCAACCGCTTTCGGTGATCTCAATAATCGGGTGGTTATAGTCGCGCGTGATCCTCGATACGAGGTCGTAGATACCGCTTGGCCACACCTCGAGGCCTGCATCGGTCAGCGGACCTTCGGTTGGCATCGCCGAACGAAACCGGGTATAAGGATCACGGCCGCCCGGAGAGTTGCTTTCGATCTCGGTGCCGCTGAAGTTGCCGCCGTTCTGGAACTGCTCCTTGCTCGCATCTGAGACCACGCGTCGCGTGTAGTAGTGGAATCCCACCCAATCCAACGGAGCATAGAGGAGCTTTTCGTCACCCGGCATGAAGCCCATTACGTCGAGAGGAGGCTCGCCGACGAATGCCCTGGGATAGCGACCGTGCATCGCAGCCTCCAGGAAGAAGACGTTGTTCATTGCATGGTACCGCTCGGCGGCGGCTCGATCGTCGTCCGAGCCCGTCTTCGGGTATGCAGGGGCCATCTCATAGGCACTCCCAAACGTGGCCTTTGGAGAGGCAGCCTTCACTGCTCGATGCGCCTGTCCCTGGGCGAGCGCTAGTGTGTGTGCGGCTTTCAGAAAGTCGCTGAACCTCGTGCGGCACGGCGGGAACGCACCCGCGGCATAGCCCATGAACGCAATTGCCCAGGGCATGTTGAAGGGAGCCCATGTGGTGATGCGGTCACCAAGGTGTTTGGCGAGGATGCCGGCGTAGTCCGCGAAGTAGCTCGCCAAATCCCGATTCGGCCAGCCGCCGCGATCTTCGAGCGCCTGCGGAAGATCCCAGTGGTACATCGTGCACCATGGACGAATGCCGGCCTCCAGCAGTGCGTCCACAAAGCGGCTGTAATAATCCAGGCCCTTGATGTTCGGCGCGCCGACGCCGGTCGGCTGAACCCGTGGCCAGGATATGGAAAATCGGTAGGTTTTCAGGTTGAGCTGCTTGGCCAGCGCGATGTCCTGTGCATAACGGTGATATTGATCGCATGCGACATCGCCGGTCACTCCGCCCCGGACCTTTCCCTGAGTATGGGCAAACCGATCCCAAATCGACTCACCCTTGCCATCCTCGTTCCACGCACCTTCGTTCTGATAGGAAGCAGTAGCCGCACCCCAGAGGAACCCTTCGGGAAAGCGAGCCTTCTGAATCAACGACTCAGGAACGGCTCCCGGATGCGTGCCGGTCGAGTCCTTTGCGGCCGCGTCGCCACTGCCGTCATAAAGCGCAACTCCTGCAACGGCAGCCAAAGAACGGGCAGCAAATTGACGACGGTTCATCGAATCTCCTTACCTGCCATCCTTGCTTCCGCTTGGCCGCCGTCCCCGTGCGTGAGTTTCAAGGGGAACGGCGGCCATAATTTCGCTGCGCTGCCTGCGGGTGTGGCGTCAGGCCACTTCGGGCGGCTTACTGTTTGCTCGCCTGATCAAGAAACGTGCAATTTGAAACACTGATCTCGTGACCGTCATTTGCCAAGATTGTGTGCGTCGCCGTGATTGCCTGCAGCACACCGCGCTGGCCGGCAACTTCAAGATCTTTGCCGACCGTGAGGAATTTGCGAACATAGAAACCCACAACGATGTTGCGAATAATGTCGCGCGTACCTAGCCCGAAAGAAAGTCCAAAGGCTATGGCTGCACCACCCAGGATGAAGCTGGTTACAATGCGCACCATTTCGGTGTCGATCTTCAATTGGCCGATCGCCATCATCGCGACCACGAACATGATCAAACCGGAGACGAGCTTGCCGAGCGGTCCGGCAAAATCGAGACCGGAACTCGCGGCAGACTGCGTGACCATCTGCCCCGCAAACTGGCCCACGGTGCTTCCGAGAATCAAGAGCAACAGAGCGGCGATGATATTAGGAAGGTATTCGAAAAAGGCGCCGATCGCATTGGAGATTGCGACCAATCCGAGTGCGTCGGTCGCGGTCTTGGCGATGAGGAAAATGACCAGGAAGTAAACCAGTCGTGGAATGAAGATATTCAACTGCTGGCGCAATCCGATCCTCTGCAGGGCCTTATCGACGCCGGCTCGTTCGATGAGGTTGTCGAACCGCACGCGCACCAAAATGTGGCGCAACACAACCTCAACCAGCTTGGCGAAAGCCAAACAGGCAATCAGTAGTAGGATTCCCACGAGGACTTTGGGAGCAGCGCTGACTATCGAATTAAGAAGATTTCCGAACGACTCAAGGAGTTTTGCTTTCATAAACCCTTTTCCTTCTTCCCGCTCTGTGAACCGATGATGTGGATCAGAGCACTCCACGCTTCCGCCAGAATCAATTTGGGAATATTCCAGGAGAAGGAAGCGACCTGGGACACCGTACTGCGGCGTTGAATCTTTCGTCGAACTACATTCCAGAAAACGTCTGAGGGGTCATACTCGAATCCTGCTAATTCCTTCACAGGCTCGCCGGGGTCAATGCCAGACGCATCTTCCGGCCCGCCGTCATAAGGGATCTCACTCAACTGATCTTCACTCCTCGATCCGCCTCTTGCCGTCTTTGGTAAAGACTACGGAACTCTTCTCTGGCTCGCTTGATGCGCATCTTTGCCGCTGACAAGCTAATTCCAAGGCTCCGTGCGACTTCTTCGTACGACAGCTCGTCCATGTCGCAAAGAATCAGTGGAACGCGCAAAGTCTTGGACATCGAATCCAGAATGCTGCCGATATATTCGCGGTCGCTCATGGCCTCCATGCGCCGTTGGGCAACCGCTGGAACTTTGAGTTGTTCAAACTCTTCGTCTTGCGTTTCCTCAATACTGATGTGGCCGCGGCCTTCCTGCTTCTTCACAAAGTTCAGGCAGTGGTTGATCTTGATCTTCTGGATCCAGTGTCGAAATGTCGACCGCCCCTCAAATCGAGTGAGTCCGAAAAATGCCTTGGTCAATACCTCTTGAGCGAGATCCTCAGCATTGTTCGGGTCTCGCGTGATGTACCTGCAATTGGCCACGATGCGCCGATGATGCCTCTCAACGAGCTGCTCAAATGCGCGAAGGTCGCCTTCAGGCGCTCGACGTGCCTCTTGCAGTAGATCTTCATCCGGGTCCAAGTGATCTGACCCATTCGTGCCAGTGGAATTCATGTGGATTGGAAAATCGTACACCATCCATGCTTCAAAGACAGAAGTTCCAGAGAAAAGGTCACATTGCCCATTCGAATCGGGAGTCTGGAATTCCTTTGTAACGCGATGTGACTTTCTGCGAAGAGGCGCTGTCTCCCCTAATGACGAGCGAAATCGAGATATCCGGAGCTGGAATCCGGGAACGCTCATCCGGCCACAAGAGGAAATCAACGAGATCAATCGTCGGGGCTTTCATGATGGGGTAGAAGGCGCCCGCAGGAAAATCGAAAGTCATCGCAACCCCGATGTACACAATCGCGATGCCCTAAACCCTGAAAAGGAAAAATGACATGTTTAAGGGATTCAGAGACTTTATTCTGCGCGGCAACGTTCTTGACCTGGCTGTCGGCGTCATCATGGGTGGCGCCTTCGGAGCGGTCGTCACGTCGCTGGTTAAAGATGTAATCACTCCGATCATTGGCAACCTCGTCGGAAAGCCCGACTTCAGCGCGATTGCACTCAATCACGTCATGGTCGGCAACTTCCTCAACGCATTGATCGCGTTCCTCATGGTGGCGGCTTCGGTTTACTTCTTCATCGTGATGCCGGCAAACGCGCTCATGAACCGGTTCATGAAACCTGTACCCGATGTTCCACCCGCAACCAAAACCTGCCCCGATTGCCTGAGTGAGATTCCGGTTGCTGCCCGCCGTTGCGCTCACTGTGCCCAACTCGTCTCTTAGCCCGGATAAACCACTCCATTCAAGTTGCAAGATCCATGCAGTTCACCGCAAGGTTCTCAGCCCAATTTGCCCGTCAAGGACTTGATCACCAGAAGTAAATACCCGAAAGGAAAGGTTCACCTCCATGAAGCCTCTGCCCCTTCTTGCCCTCGCCTCCGTGCTATCCGCGAGCCTTGCTCTCGCCCAGACCCAGCCCTCAACCGCGCCAACAACCCCATCGCAAACCACAACCAAGTCGAAAAAGAAGGCCAAGGCAGCTTCCGCCGCCGCGACAACGGCCCCAGTCGCCAAGACTGCTTCAACTGCTGCTCCGACACCGGCTGCGACACCGGCCGCCGCACCGGCTGCCGCCGCCGCAACACCCGCTGCAGCCAAGCCATCAGCCGCACCGAGCAAAGCTACCGCGACTGCCAAGGCCCCCGCTCCAAGCACGGCAGACATCGCTGACGCGAAAACGAAGGGCCTCGTTTGGGTGAACCTGAATACCAAGGTCTACCATGCCTCATCCGATAAGGAATACGGCACCACCAAGAATGGCAAGTTCATGACCGAAGCCGATGCCAAGGCGGCTGGAGCACGCCTCGCCAAGAATTAGGTACGAGTCAGATCGGGTCGGCATAAAGAGCGGCAGCCCTGGGTGGGACGAACACCCGGGCCGCCGCTCCAGCCGGGCAGGTTTGCTCAAAGGCACGGCAATACCGAGCTGAATCACTCGATTCAGTACAGCTTCGCGCGCAAATACGACACGTCCGTTGACGGGCTTCTAGGAGAAAAAGATGGCAGATTTGGAAGCATTGAAGCAGAAGTATGCTCCGGTAATTGAGGAAATTCAGGGGTTCACTGATCTCGGGGCCACGCTCGAAGAGCCCTCGCTTGATGGGGAACAATTGCATTTAAAAGCCACTGTGCCGTCAACGGTCGTGGCCAACCGTGTGTGGGATGTGATCAAGGAGGTCGATCCGAACTTCTCCGATCTCCACCATGAAATGGCCACCTCGGGCGGCGACACGCAGGCGTACACCATCAAGGCGGGCGACAGTCTGTCAAAAATCTCCAAGCGCTTTTACGGAGTGCAGAAAGACTACATGGAGATCGCCGAGGCCAACAGCATTGAAGATCCAAACAAGATTCAAGTCGGCCAGGAATTGACCCTGAAAGTCTCTTCTTAGGACCTGACCGGGGCGTCTCGGGAACGCCCCAGGACTCTCGATGACCGGAGAATCGAAGAATATCCAGAATTCTCCGGTCGTCAACTCAACGGCCTTTCTCTGCGACCCGAACGGAAGACCGTAAGCAGAGCCACACAGGTTTCCCGGAATCCACACGCATTTTACGCAATGAGCATAGGAGCTATCCCGAAATGTCATTCAATCTTCCGCTGCGCTTCAAAAGCATCGTTCTTGCCCTGGTTCTCTTCGTGCTTGCCTCTTCTACCTTTCTTCGCGCCGATACAGTGGTGCTGAAAAATGGAGATAAGTTCTCCGGCACGGCAGTCAAGCTCGAAGGAGGGAAACTTACCTTCCAGACCGCCTTCGCCGACGCGATTGTCATTGCATGGGATCAGGTGACGGCCTTGACCGTGGGTCAACCTCTCATTCTGCCGACGTCCAAGGGCAATCTGAGCGTGACTTCGATTGAGCGCACGGGTGACGGACTTGTGGTCACGACGACCTCTGGTCCGTCGACACTCACACCGGCCGACGTTACGGTGCTTCGGAGCGCCGCGGACGAGGCGGCGTTCGAAGCCTCGCTTCACCCCAGTTGGTCGCATGCATGGACAGGGGCCGCAAGCGTGAGCCTGGCCCTGGCGCGGGGCAACTCCGACACCACTACGTTTGGTGCGGGGGTTACGGCCATTCGGCCCACTCTGACGGACAAAAGCTCGCTCTACTTCAATACGCTCTACAGCAAGAACGGCAACGCCACGCCCTCAACCAGCGCCAATGCAACTGCGGGCGGAATCCGCTACGAGCACAATCTCAACCCGAAGCTGTTTGCCTTTGGCACGGGCGATTTTTATTCCAACGCTCTTCAAGATCTNNTCGTGTGGACGCACGAAAGCTATTCAGCCACTGCCAGTGCACCCAGCACGGTCAATAGTTTTCCGGCACTCGATTTGGGCGAAACGTATAACCGCAAAATTGGTACGGGAAGCCTGTTTACCGAGCAGGCCTACATCTACCCCGACCTGAGCTCTCTGAGCAAATATCAGTTCACACTGAACACCGGCTTCAGCACCAAACTCGGAAAGACCTTCAGTTGGGTCACTAACCTCAGCGACAACTACACGTCTTTCCCGCCCTCGGGAACAAAGGCGAATGACGTAGTTCTCACCACGGGCCTCGGCATCACGCTTACTCGGCCTTAGGGGATCGCTTCCATTCAGTGGCTACCCTCCCGCGCCTGGGATCGGTGGATGAATTCCCGGCTTCCAACTAACCGCCAAGCGAACAATATCAGTCGAAAGGAATATCAATGGCAATCAAGACGGTCATAAAGGCACTTCGAGGCGCGTCGATCACGATCGTAGCCGCAACCCTTTGTATCGTTCCACGAGTGGCCAATGCAGCCGGTGCCTCAGAGACCGGCCTTGCAGCCGTGTATTCAACCCGTCTCGCCGGCCACAAGACCGCTAGCGGAAAAATCTACCGGCCCAGCGCACTCACCATTGCGCACAAAACCCTGCCTTTTGGCACCAAAGTTAAGCTGAAGAACAAGAAGAATGGAAAAAGCGTTGTGGCCACGGTGACAGATCGCGGTCCTCGCCAGTCCGGCCGGATAGCCGACATTTCAAGCGCCACAGCAAAAGCCCTCGGGATTCGCGCGCATCAAATGTCCGAAGTCGATCTCGAGCCGCAGCAATAGACGCGGCTTCAATCCTTGCACGGCGAGCAAGACTTACTGTTCGATAAGCGGAATCGCGCCGACGAGCAACTTCGGAAGAATTCCCTCCCCCAGTGGTGCAACCGCTCAGCCGATGCTCTGAGCGGCTCCATTCTGAATAATTTCTTTGCGCGCAGATCACTGAGACAAGAGCGATGTTCCCGAGAGAAGTTAGAACCCCGCATCAGAAAAAGCTCGTCATTTATCGCTACAATGGCGATCCCAGCGTGGACGAAGTCGTGCCAGACCCAAGTGGAACTTTGCGCCTTCACTGGGAAGGGGAGATCGTGAACAGGAATAGAAAGCGATGGAAGGTGTATGTCGTCCGCAACGACACAAACTTGACCGGGTCCAGAGATCCGATCCTTGTTCACCGCGTCTTCCTCACGGACAAATTCTGATCGGAATTCCGCGGTTCGATTCCTTCCATCCACGCCGGGGGAATTTGCTTTTAGTTTGCTCGATTACGAAACTTCCTGATCAGCACAGCGTCCGTTGTTTCTGTGCCGCGTGCAAGAGCGAGCCGTCCGTCGCGGGACCATTGAAAGTTGAATAGCCTGCCCGATGCGAAATGCGTCACGGGCGTCGCGGGACCGCCCGTTATGGGTTGCTGCCATACATTCCCCACACCATTCACATCGTTGATGAAAGAAACCGCGCGGCCATCGGGCGTCCATGCCAGCGCCGTATCAGAGTCAGATGTTTCGGGCTTAAGATCAAATTTAGATCGAATTTATATTAAGTCTATCTCCGTCGCTGATTACCGGGTGGAGCAGGCAGGCTGCGTGATCAGCTCTTCGATTTTCCGCAACCGCCTACCTCCATCCACAAACCGCCACGGTGAACGTCTGCAACACGCCAGGCATCCCGCTCGCAACAAGTCTCAGCCTTGCCAGCCGCCGCCCAGTGCGCTGTAGAGCTGCACAATCGTGAGTGCTTCGTTTTGCTGTGCAGCGACCAGGTTCAGTTGAGCGGCGTAAAGGTTCGAGTCATTCGTCAGCACTTCGAGGTAGCCGGTCGATCCACCCTGATAGCGGACACGCGCTAGGCGCACAGAATCTTCAGCAGCCGCAACGAGCAATTCCTGCTGCTCGCGAAAGGCGCGCTGCTTTTTCAGGGCAATGAGGGCCGTCGAAACATCGCGAAACGCCTGCTCAATGGTCTTCTGGTAGTTCAACACCATTTCCTGCTTGGTCTCCACAGAAAGTTGCAGTTGACCGCGCAGCTTGCCTCCTTCAAAGATTGGCTGGGTGAGCGAACCGATGCCGTAAATGGTCTTTCCGGCTGTGCTGAAGATGCTCGGGAAGCTATTGCCGCCAACGCCCGCAGAAGCACTGATAGAGAGATTGGGGAAAAACTGGGCTCGCGCGACGCCAATCTGCGCGTTGGCTGCGATCAGAGTCGCTTCGGCCTGTTGAATATCGGGGCGTCGCTCAAGCAGCTGCGAAGGCAGACCGGTGGGCAGATCTTGCGGCGGAGGGATCAGCGCGTTGGGGTCGGTGTGGGCAACCGGCCCAGGATCCTGACCCAGCAGGAAGCTTAGTGAATTCTCCGACTGCTGAATCTGTTCTTCGAGTTGCGGAACCTGCGAGGTTGCTGTGTACAGCAGTTGTTCGGCCTGCCGCACATCCGAGAGCGGAACAGACCCGCCGCTCTCAAGAGTCTTCGTCAGGTTAAGAGAGTCCTGGCGCACCTTGATGGTCTGTTGCGTAATATCGAGCTGGCGATCGAGGGCGCGCAATTGGAAATAGAGCGTTGCCACCTGCTGCACAAGCGTCAGTCGCACTGCTCGCTGCGCCCACACCTGGCCGAGGAGCTGCGCGCGAGCAGCCTCTGTCTGGCGGCGATAAAGCCCCCAGAAATCCGGCGTCCAGGCAGCTGACAAACTGAACGAGCCATCCTCAAGAGGACTGCCGATCTGCTTACTGAGCGAAGATGGAAGGGCCGCTCCGATGGCTGTGCCACCGACGGAGATGGTTGGAAACTCTTGCGAACGTGCGATTTTTACCTGGGCCTGCTGCTCAAGGATGCGCTGCGCTGCAATGCGCACGTCGTAGTTGTTGGCCAGCGCTTTGGCAATCAGCTGCTGTAACTCCGGCTCCTGGTAAACGGCCGACCACTGCTCGTCGCCCAGAGACGTTGGCGCAGCTGACGAAACTGCGGTTCCGTCTGCGCCGCGGAAGGCAGGCGGCGCTGTGACGTTGGGGCGAGCATAGTTCGGCCCCACTTTGCAGCCTGCGAGCAACGTCATGCCGAGTAGCATGCACGACAGAGAAAGACATTTACGCTGAGTCGACTTAGTCAAGTTAGTCTCCCTCTGCTGCAACCGGCACGGGCGTCCCTGGCCCCGAGCCCGATTTCGGTGTGGGCTTGCAGTCCATTGTGGTTCCGGTGCCTCCGCGCACAAAGCGGTGGGATAAATACTCGACCACAGAAAAGGTTACCGGAATGAAAATGAGCCCGAGGACTGTTGATAGCGCGGTGCCGCCCACGACTACCGTGCCCAGGATGCGCCTTGCCACTGCACCGGATCCGCTGGCCACAGCGAGCGGAATGCAACCCACGATGAATGCCAGAGCGGTCATCACAATCGGACGAAAACGCAGACGCGCCGCGTTCAGAGCCGCTTCACAGATGCTTTGGCCCCCCTCGTAGTTCGTCTTCGCGAACTCCACAATGAGAATTGCATTCTTCGCAGACAATCCAATCAACATCACAAGGCCGATGGTCGCGAAAACGTCGTTCTCAAAGTGGCGCAGGTGTAGCGCGAGATATGCGCCGAGAATAGCAACCGGCGTGCTCAGCAGCACGCTGAAGGGCAGCGTCCAGCTCTCGTAAAGTCCCGCAAGAATGAGGAAGACGAATGAGAGCGACAGGCCGAAAACCGCCCACGACGGGACGCCCTTTTCTGCAACTTGCTCCTGGTAAGACATGCCCGAGTAATCGAATCCTGCGCCGGATGGCATGGTTTGATGAAAGACTTCTTCCAGCGCTTTGCGAACCTGGCCAGAACTATAGCCCGGAGCTCCAGTGATGTTGATTTGCGCGGCATTGAATTCGTTGAAGCGGTAAATGAATTCCGGCCCCGTGATTTGCTTGACATGCACCAGGGATCCGAGCGGAACCTGGCTGCCGTTGGCGCTGCGTACATAGAACTGATTGATGTTGTCGATACTGGTGCGCGAAGTTCCTTCCGCCTCAACGAAGGTCTGCCATTGCCGTCCGAAGCGGTTGAAGTAGTTCACCAGATAGCCGCCCATGAAGGTCTGCATCGTGGTGTAGATGTTTGTGAGGTCAACCTGTTGCTGCAGCGCCTTCTCTCGATCGACATCGGCGTAGAGTTGCGGCACAGCGGGCTGGTACGAGGGGATTGCCGCGGCAATCTCTGGCCGCTTTGAGAGAGCGCCGAGAAATCCGAATACATTCTTGGTCAGCGTCGTCGGATCATCGACACCGGATCGATCCTCAAGAATCATCGTCACGCCACCAGAGGTTCCAAGGCCGGGGATGGAAGGCGGTGGGAAGGCAAATGCAATACCGTCCGGATTCATGGCGAGTCGCTTCTGCAGATTGCTTTGGATGTACTCAAGCTGCTCCTGTTTGCTCTTGCGCACTTCCCACGGCTTGAGCGCAACGAAGAAGAATCCTGAGTTCGTGCTCTGTACCTGCGTGAGCAGCGAAAAATCCGTGACAGCGATGACGCCCTCGACGCCCGCGGTCTTCAGCAAGGCATCGGTAATTCTCTGCTGCGCAGCATCCGTGCGTTGCGCCGAGCTGCTGTCGGGCAACTGCAGCGCGAGGAACATGTAACCCTGATCTTCGGTCGGTATAAAGCCGCCGGGAAGGCTGCGTCCGAGAAAAACTGCAAGGACGGCAACGACAACAAGCGCAACCATTGCGATGGAAGACTTATGAATGAGGACGTTCGAGGTGCGTACAAAGCCATCGGTTGTTCGCCCGAAAAACCTGTTGAATACATTGAATGGCTTGCGCAACAGCCCCTTTTTGCTCTTTTCCGTTCGCGGCTTGAGCAGAAGTGCCGCCAGTGCCGGCGAAAGGGTGAGGGCGTTGAAGGCAGAAATCAAAACAGATATAGCAATGGTGACCGCAAACTGCTGGTAAAGCCTGCCGGTAATTCCCGGAATAGCGGCGGTGGGAATGAAGACAGCCGCGAGAATAAGTGCGATGGCAACCACAGGGCCGCCAACCTCAGACATGGCCTTTTCTGTCGCGGCCTTCGGTTCCATCCCCTCTTCAATGTGGTGCTCCACTGCCTCAACCACGATGATGGCGTCGTCGACCACAAGGCCGATGGCAAGTACGAGCCCGAAGAGCGAGAGCGTATTGATGGAGAAACCGAGTGCAGGAAAGATGATGAACGTGCCAATGAGCGAGACCGGCACAGCCAGAAGCGGAATCACCGTGGCTCGCCAGCCTTGCAGGAAGACGAAGACCACCAGGACAACCAGCCCCAGGGCCTCAAGCAGCGTGTAGACAATCTCACGAATGCCTGCAGTCACGGCCTTGGTCGTGTCGAGCGGAATACTGTAGTTGATGCTCGGCGGGAACGTCGCCGAGAGTTCCTTCATGCGCGCACGCACGGCCGCTGCCGTCTGCACGGCATTGGAACCCGGCAACTGGTAGATTGCCATCACGCCTGCCGGAGCCTGGTTGTAGCGAGCCGAGAGACCGTACTGCTGATCGCCGAGTTCGATGCGCGCAACATCGCGCAAATGCAGAATCGATCCGTCGGCATTGGCGCGAAGAATGATGTTGCCAAACTCCTCAGGCCGCACCAGTCGCCCCTGCGTGCGTACTGTGTAGGTAAACTGCTGGCCCTTCGGAATGGGTTCAGCGCCGATTTGTCCCGCCGGGTTCACGGCGTTCTGCGCCTGGATCGCGGAAATGACTTCGGTCGCAGTTATTCCAAGCTGGGCCAGCTTGTCAGGCTGGACCCAAACGCGCATCGCGTATTGTCCGCCAAAGGTCTGCACACGCGATACGCCTTTCACACGCGCCAGCTGATCCTGAACGTTGATGATGGCGAAGTTGGTCAGGAAGTCTGCATCGTGCTGGCCGCCCGGCGAGTTGACGGCCACGAGCATCAACGGCGATGTGAGCGCCTTTTGAACAGTCAGTCCAGCCTCAGTCACTTGCTGCGGCAATTGCGACTGAGTCTGGTCAACACGCAGCTGCGAAAGCACCTGGTCGATGTTGGGATCGGTCTTAACGTCGAAGTCGATGAATATCTGTGTAATGCCATTGTTGGCGCTGACCGAGTCCATATAGATCATGTTGTCCACACCGTTCATCTGCTGCTCGATCGGTGTGGCCACGGCCTGCGAAAGGGTCTTGGCATCCGCGCCCGGATACGTCGCGGTTACCAGGATCTCCGGCGGAACAATATCCGGATACTGCGACGTCGGCAGCGTCAGCATCGACACTGTGCCCACGACAACCGTAATGATCGCAATCACGATCGCGACGATAGGCCTGCGAATGAAGAATTTTGACATCGTTTATCTCCCGGCCGACTGGGGCACGGTCGACGCTTGACTGCTTTGCGGCGCCACCGCCTGCGGGCTCACAACGGCGCCCTCGCGCAGCTTTTGAAGGTTGTCGATGATGACTCTAGCATTGGCCGGGAGACCGCTGTTCACGATCCAATCGCTGCCGTACTGCGGCCCAAGCGTCACGTTGGCGATGTGGACTTTGTTGTCCTGGGTCACGGTATAAACCTGCTGCAAGCCCTGAAACTCCACGACCGCGGCTTGCGGAACCAGAATGGCATTGTGTCGAATCTGCGTGTTGGCTTTCACGCGGCCAAACTGCCCTGGCCGAAGAATATTGTTGGGGTTGGGAAATGCCGCGGCGATGCGGATTGCTCCTGTCTGCGCATTGACTTGGCGATCAACGAACGCAATGTGGCCTTTGGCTGGATATTGATCCCCATTGGAGAGAGTCAAGGCAAGAGGAACATTCGCAGCTGCTGTGAGCAGATCGCCATCCCCTTTGGCCGCCTGATGCGTGAGAGCCAGATACTCGCTGTCACTGATGGAGAAGTAGACCTTGATGGGATTCAGTTGCGAAACGGACGTAAGCACCGATTGGGCGTTTACAAGGTTGCCCACCTGCACCGTGGCCTGGCCAGCCACGCCGGAGATGAGCGATCGAACCTGGCAAAAGCTCAGGTTCAGCTGCGCAGCCTCGACCGCCGCTTCCGCGGTCTTCACGTTGGCCTCTCCCTGGGCCTCTTGTTGAATCTCGGTGTCGAGCTGGCTGCGTGCAATGGCATGTGCTTCCGACAAAGGCGTGTCGCGCTTAACGTTGATCTCAGCAAGCGCGAGTTGCGCCTTTGCTTGCCCCAGTTGTCCTTCTGCCTGGTCGAGAACTGCCTGGAAGGGACGAGGATCAATCTCGAAAAGAACTTGATCCTTGGCGACTTGCGATCCTTCTTTATACAGCTGACGGATCAGATATCCCGACGCTTGTGGCTGAATCTGCGCGTTAACGAAGCCGTCCATTGTTCCAACCCATTCGCTCGCGACGCCAACATCGGCCGGCGCAATCTCGACTACGCTGACGGGCATGGGGGGCATCGAGGTAGAGTTCGCTGATACCGATTTATTGCTGCAACCCGAGAGAAAACCGGCTGTTATCAGTAGCAATACGGGAAGAAAAGGCGTACGCACACTTCGAGGGATGCGCACATTGTGCTGCATGTTCACAGTCATGTTGACCTCTCGCGATTTGCGAATGTTCTCTGTAAAGAACTCCTATGAGATGCCCGCAGATGCTTCGGGGAATGCAGGTTTTCCTTGGATGAAGCTCCGCGGGTGCTCGATTCATGAATTAACGGCGATTGCCCGGCGGCTGAAGCAAGTCATGATTGCGCACAGTCTGAACGACCCTATGGCACAAGACTTCTCTGGTGCCCCCCGGCGCAGCTTTTCGACATGCAGTCGCAACCTTGATAAATACGTCTTGACAGATTCCCTTCTTCTCTCTACTCTCCCCTTAGACATTTATGGGACAGATCGCGGACACCGGCGAATTGATTCAGGGCACCCTCGAGATGCTTATCCTCAAAGCTCTCCTGCGCGGCCCCTTGCACGGCTATAGCGTGGCCGAGTGGATTCAGCAGACTTCGCAGCAAATGTTAAAGGTGGAAGAAGGCGCGCTCTACCCTGCCCTTCACCGCATGGAACTGCGCGGCATGCTCAAGTCCCAATGGGGCACTTCAGACAACAATCGTCGTGCCAAGTTTTACGAACTCACCGCCGAAGGCCAAAAACGCCTGCACGTCGAATCGCAGCGCTGGGCGCGGCTATCTTCGGCGGTCGCCTTCGTCATGCAGGCATCCTAAGGCTCGGAAGGGAGCACCATGGCACAGAATCTGCACGAGTTTCTCCTTCGCCTGAAAGCGCTCTTTCACAAGCACCGCCTCGATCGCGACATGGCCGATGAGCTCGCCTTCCACCAGGCCATGCTGCAAAAAAGGCTCGTGGAACAAGGCGTCCCGCGGCCCGACATCGACGCCGCAACGCGCCGTGCCTTTGGCAATCCCAGTCGCTGGCACGAGCGGCTGCGTGAGTTATGGCAGTTTCGCACCCTCGAAAATCTTGCGCGCGACACGAGCTTCTCCTTCCGCATCCTGCGCAAGTCTCCAGGATTCACCTTCGTCGCGCTGATGACGCTCGCTCTCGGCGTGGGCGCCAACACCACAGTTTTTTCCATGATCGACGGTCTTCTGCTGCGCCCGCTCTCTGTTCCTGACAGCGGCCGGCTGGCTACTCTCGGAATCTACGTGGTCGACTCGCCCACGTATTACAGCTTTTCCGTGCCACTCTTCCGCGGTCTGGAACACCGCCGCGAATCCTTTGAGCAGGTCTTCGCTTTTGGCAGCCGCACTTTCCAGGTGCGCGGCACAAGCGGTACCGAAAGCGTGGACGGTCAGCTCGTGAGTGGAGATTTTTTCAGCACGCTCCAGATTCCGCCACTGCTCGGCCGCACACTCACCCCCATCGACGACCAGAAAGGCGGCAACCCCGCAGGCTTCGGCGTGGTCATCAGCGAATCATTTTGGCAGCGCTGGTTCAATCGCGCTCCCAACGTCATCGGACAGAAGCTCGAGTTCGATAACACCGTCTTCACGGTGGTAGGCGTGATGCCTAAGCGCTTTATAGGAGCCGATCCTCTCGCCCGGCCCAATATTTTCGCGCCCCTTGCAGCCGAGCCTGTCCTCGATGGCGCCCACAACCTGACCGATGCAGGAATTCATGCCTGGTGGCTCACCGTCATGGGTCGCATGCAGCCCGCAGTCACACTTTTGCAGGCGAACGCGCAGGTTGCTGCCAGCACCAGCGCCGTCCTCCACGGGCTGGCCAGTCCCGAAGATCTAGCCCATCTCGAAGAGCGCCGCATGCATTTTCTTGCCGAGAACGGATCGGCCGGGTTCACCTACGTGCGCACGGTGTTCCGCAAACCGCTCATGGCGGTATTCGCCATGTGCGGCGGCATCCTGCTGCTGGCCTGCCTGAACCTTGCCAGTCTTCTCATGGCGCGCGGCGCCGCCCGCCAGCCCGAACTGGCCACTCGCCTCGCCCTCGGAGCCACACGGCGCCGGCTCATGCAGCAGCTGCTGATTGAAAGCCTGCTCATCGCCCTCATGGGCACCGCCGCCGGCCTTGCCGTCGCCCCCATGGTGAGTAAATCCCTCACGGTAATGTTGCTTGCCGGCCAGGGAAATCAACAGGTGGATACTTCTCTGGATATCCGCGTCTTCGCCTTTGCCGCACTGGCCTCCATCGTCGCCGCGCTCCTGGTCGGCCTTCTACCCGCGCTGCAGGCCACCTCCAAAGGCCTCAACGAGCAAATCAAGAGCGGACAGCACACCACCCAGGCACACGAGCACCGGCGCGTCCTTCCCAAAATCATGATGGCCGGCGAAGTCGCCCTCGCCCTCATGCTCGTCGTCGGCGCGGGCCTGCTCGCGTCCAGCCTCGTGCGCCTCTATCGATCCGGAGTCGGCTTCGATCCCAAAGGCCTCGACAACATCTCGTTCAGCCTGGACAAGCTGCCGCTTAAAGGCGACGCGGTCCTGCAGTTCTACCGGCAGTTGGAAGATGGACTTCGCCGCCAGCCCGGCGTGGCCAGCGTCAGCTTCGCCCGCATGGTTCCCTTCAGCCATTTTGTCTGGGACGACGATCTCGCCGTAAGCACAGCCAAGCCCGTGCATGCCTACTTTAACCAGGTCGGCCCCGATTACTTTCAGACCATGCGCATCCCGATCTTCACGGGCCGCGACTTTAACTGGTCAGACACTGCCTCTACCGGCCTGAAGGTGATTTTGAACCAGGCCGCGGCCAAGGGCCTTTTCCCCAATCGCAGCCCACTCGGTCAAATCATCATCGACGTGAACAGCAAGCCTGTTGTTCGATATGAAGTTATCGGCGTGGTCGGCAATGCCAAGTACGAAGACCTGCGCGCCACAGCCCCGGCCACCGCCTATCTCCCTATGACGCAGGACGACGGCAACCAGGGCCCAAGCTACAACGCGGTTATCCGAACCAATGGACTTCCCGGGCCGCTTGCCAATGCTGCCCGCGCTCTGGCCCAGGGCCTGGAGCCCGCGATTCCTGCGCCGATGCTCACGCCTATGGAGCGCACGGTCGACGAATCTCTCAGCGCCGAGCGCACCATGGCCTTGCTTGCTTTCTTCTTCGCCGCATGTGCGCTCTCAGTCACCGCCGTCGGCCTCTATGGCACCCTCGCCTATGCCACCGCGCGCCGCACCAGCGAAATCGGCATACGCATGGCACTTGGCGCGCGCCGGCCGCAGGTTGTGGCGATGGTCTTCTATCAGAACGCAGGCGTCGCACTCACCGGAACAGCAATCGGCCTGCTTGCAGCTTTGCTGGCCTCACGAGCCCTCAGCAGTTTCCTCTATGGNNTGATCGCCAGCGCCGCTTCCCTGCTCCCGGCACTGCGCTCCGCACGCATCAACCCCATCTCCGCCATTCGCTGCGATTAGTCCCGGCCGCGCGAACTGCACTCGCTTCCGCACCGCGAACCCGTTTCGTTCGGCCGCTACACCCCACCCTCCTTCTTCTCACAGGAGCGCCCCGTACAATAAAGCAATGCTTGGCGACCTGAGGCCTCTTTTCGCGTACATGCGCCGCTACCGGTGGGGCTACGTGTGGGGCACGCTCTCCTGCATTGGCACCAACGCTGCCGCGGTACAGTTTCCGCGTGTGCTCGGCTGGGCAGTCGACAGGCTCCAAAAAGAAAACGCCACGCATTTGGCCATCCTCGGCTTCGCCGGCCTCCTGGTCGCCATCTCCCTCATCAAAGGCGTTTTTCTCTACGCCCAGCGCTGGATCCTCATCGGCATCTCGCGCGAGATCGAGTTCGACATCCGCAACGACCTCTTCCGCCATCTCGAAAAACTCGACGCCGGCTTTTATCAGCGCTATCGCACCGGCGACGTGATGGCGCGCATGACCAACGACCTAAACGCCGTGCGCATGCTCCTTGGCCCGGCCCTCATGTACAGCGCCAACACCGTCTTTTTTACCGTGTTCGCCCTCTACTTTCTGCTTCACCTAAGCCCTCGGCTCACACTCGTTGCGCTCGCGCCCATGCCGCTGGCCAGCATCCTCGTGCAGTACCTCGGGCACCGCATTCACGACCGCTTCGAGCGCATCCAG
>PLTV01000194.1 GCA_003164635.1 Acidobacteriaceae bacterium | reverse complement strand
TGCATTTTGGCGATCAGAATATTACGGCCGCCGTAAAGCCATACGACGACGCCAACGCCGCGGAATTCGAAGCCTTCGCTGCGCGGGCCACAGAGCAAGTACAACGGGCTGTTTTCCCTGAAGTGATCCGATTGCTCGACAAGGAGTATGGACGCGTTGACTACTCGCTGACGTCGTTGTTCACCGATGAACAGCGGCGCATTGTGCNNCGCCGGCGCTGACGCTGGCCGCGGGATTCGCGATCAACGCGGGACTGCGGCGGGCGCTGGAGACCGATCCGATCGACATTGCGCAGATGCGATCGTTTTTGACACTGGCGAAGGCGGACCAGATGCCGCTGGAGACGGCGAACCTCTCATACATTGCCGATCAGCGCATGAAGCGCGCCATGGTGGAACTGCAGATGTCCGCGGGTTCGCTTGAGGTGCTGGAGCGTGCGTTGACGTTGGCGCGCAACCTGGTGGAGTTGCCGATTGAACTGAACCTTTGGCAGGCGCAAAACATCTGGTACGAGATTCTGAGCACAGCGGATTATGCCTTGACGTCGCTAGGCGAAGAAGACCGGCCGCGGTGGGACAAGGAATTCGGCGATCTGGGCACCTGTCTATCGATTGATTGCGCCAGCATCACGGCAGACGACCTGGCTGTGGTGGCGCCGGGGGACTAATAGAGCGGCTTTCAGCTATCAACCGGGGATCGCGCCGTTTCGAATTGTCGACGTTCGGGGCGGGCACGCGAAGGAACTATATAGAGCTCATCCATTGCGCTGATCGGTATCCAGATACCTTTTTCATTGACGAAAATCTATCGGTGCGTGATAACTTACCGTAAGTGGATACTTACTTACAAGCCGGCTTGGATGCATTGGGCGACCGAACGCGGATGGCGATCTTCCAAAGGCTCGCGGGCGGCCCGATTGCAGTGACGGAGTTGGCGCAGGAACTACCAGTGAGCCGTCCTGCAGTTTCACAACATCTGCGGGTGCTGAAGGATGCGGGCCTTGTGACAGACAGCAAAGCTGGTACGCGGCGGCTGTATCAGCTGGATCCCGAGGGCGTGGCGCGGCTACGGGCACATTTCGATGCCATGTGGACCACTGCGATGAGCTCATTTCAAATGGCCGCCGAAAAATCTGCACATGGAGGGAAGCATGGGAAGCATCGAGGAAAAAAGCACCGTCAGGAAAAGCATCCAGGTTCGGGCCGGGATTGAGCGCGCATTTCAGGTTTTTGTAGAGCAGATGGAGACATGGTGGCCGGCGACGCACCATATCGGGAACACGCCGTTTGTCGCTATCTTTGTGGAGCCGCGGGTCGGCGGGCGATGGTATGAACGAGATGTGGAGGGCAAGCTGACTGACTGGGGCAAGGTGCTGGCCTGGGACCCGCCACATCGAGTGGCATTTTCCTGGCATGTTGGTCCGGGGCACGATCAGCCAGATTGGGTATGCGACCCGGACCCGGCCAAGGCGAGCGAAGTGGAAATCCGCTTTACGGCAGAGGGACCGGAAGCGACGCTTGTGGAGCTGGTACACAGCAAGCTGGATCGCCACGGCGAGGGCTACGAGCAGCTGCGCGCCATCTTCGATGGGCCTGGAGCATGGATTACGATTCTGGAGCTGTACGGCAAGGCAGCAGAAAGAGAAAAAGCATGAACAAGCCGGTACTGTTTCATCGCATTGCGTCGGTTCTGACGCTGATTCACGCGATTCTTCACACGGTTGGCGGGGTGTTTGGCAAGCCGAACGCCGGGCCCGAGACGATTGCGGTGGAAGCGATGAAGGTGAACCAGTTTCTGTTGATGGGCAACATGCGGAGCTTCTGGGATTTTTATCGTGGGATGGGTTTGGCCGTGTCTATCTTCCTTACGTTTGAAGCGGTCGTCTTCTGGCTACTTAGTTCTCTGGCTAAGTCGGACGCATACCGACTGCGGCCGATTCTGGTGACGTTTGCTCTGGCGTATTGTGCCATGGCGGTCAATTCGCAGGCATACTTCTTCCCCGCGCCGGTGGTGGTGGAGTTGCTGATTGCGGCATGCATGGTGGCGGCCATGGTGACAACCGGGCATAGAGCCGCTCGCGCCGACCAGGCGTAGCGTACAGAAGTTGACGACCAGGCGTCTCGGGTTGCCGGATTAAGGACCAGGGATGCTGGCAGGCGTTATGCTTGTCACCATGTTCCCCGGGGTCTTGCGAAACCTCATTGCGAGAGCGGCAGCGCGCGAGGCATCCGGTCTCTTTGCGGTACCGGCGTTTGAGTGGAGCTGGTTCTTTGCGCCAATGACTGACGCGCAGAGACTACGAGCCACGCCGAATCTCGTCTATGCTGTGCTCGACTTCGCTTTGGCGGCGGCGTTTGTCGGACTTTGGAGGGCGGCCCCGGACTTTCGTGTCTTCCGTTCAATGGGGATTTATCTCACCATGTTCGGAACGGTCATGCTCTGGGACTACATCGGGGGGCATCCATCGCGTTGGTTTCTCTCGATTCTCACCGCTCCAGTTCTTACGGTGATTGCGGCGCAATCGATGCGGGCGGATTATCGAATCTGGCGCTGGGTGGTCTGGCCTTACTGCCTTCTGATCGCGGCGATCGGATGGTTTGCGATGCCGGATCTGGTGCGCTCGTCTCCATTCGAACTCACGCAAATCGTCCTCGGCCTGCTTATTCTTCAGGCGTATCGAGGCGGCACTCTCCGGGATCGGCGCATTGCCGCAGTGTTTCTCGGACTCTTTTGTGTGCGATGGACAGCATCTCCCATTCTGGGCCAGCTCACGCACATTCCGGCTGGCCTGACGATCGGGAGTTGGCGTTGGAGTTTCAACTCCGCTGCCATGATTCTGCTGGGTGCCGCAACGCTGGTGCTTTTTGCGCGCGACCTGATGGAGGATCGACGCGAGAAGCAGCGGCTGGCCTCGGAGCTGGCAGCGGGTCGCGCCGTGCAGCAGGTTCTCGTCGCCGAAAAGCCACCAACTGTGCCCGGCTTCGAGATTCATACCGTCTATAAGCCCTTTGGCGAGGTGGGCGGCGATTTCTTCCAGATTCTTCCACTCGCCGGCGGCGGCGCACTCATCGCGATTGGGGACGTGAGCGGCAAGGGAATGCAGGCTGCGATGATGGTGAGCCTGCTGGTGGGGACACTGCACGCAGTCGCGGAGTCGACAACGAGCCCAGGGCAGATTCTCTCCGCGCTGAACCGGCTGGCCCAGGCGCATAGCCATGGCGGATTCACAACCTGCCTGATGCTGCGCATGGATGTGGATGGCGGAGTTACCTTCGCGAATGCCGGCCATATTTCCCCTTACCGCAATGGAACAGAGATGGATTGTGAGAATGGTTTGCCGCTCGGCCTGGTTACGGCGGCTGCGTATGCTGAATCGAGATTCGAGTTGGGGTCTGAACATCAACTCACGCTGGTCACGGACGGGGTTGTGGAGGCGCGCAACGAGGACGGCGAGCTTTTTGGATTTGCACGCACAGCAGGATGCGCGCATCAGACGGCGGATGCAATCGCAAAAGCAGCACACGCATTCGGGCAGGACGATGACATCACCGTGCTGACGGTCAGGCGCTCTGCGGTGGTGGCCGTATGAGAGCGCTCTTCGTGGGGTTGCTGTTCGCGAGCGCAAGCTCAATGCTCCTGGCTCAGACCGTCGGGGCGCCTTTGGACTCCACGGGAACACGCGTCATTGATCGCGTACATGCCGATGACTGGAGCAGCGACCTCGAGAGCGGGTGGAAGACTCACGACGGCGATGACGCTGGATGGGCGAAGCCGGAATTCGACGACTCTGGATGGCAGACGGTTCGGATCGATGACCAGGGGCCATCGCGGGCTGGTTGGCAACCCCTGGCCATGCGCTCCGGCTGGCGCTGGTACCGGCTGCACATTCAGCTGCATGAAAACCACCCGGATCTCTCTTTACTGATCGAGGGCGGCGACGGCACGTACACGCTCTATGTGAATGGCGTCCAGGCGCCAGGTCCACAGCTCCTTTCCAACTTCGGCGTCAAGCGGCCCACGGAGCGGGTGATGCCCCTTCAATTCTCCGGCACCGATCTTGTGATTGCATTGAGAACCCACACGCCGCCCAGCTACGCGACCTGGCATCTGCCTCAGTTCCTCTCCGCATCCATCGGCACGCCCGATGCTATCGAGAATGAACGCAAGGCGCTTGAAAGCGATCGCGTCGACGCGGCAATGCCTTCCATCTCAATCAACCTGCTGCTCATCCTCGCCGGCATCGCGTCCTTCGCGCTTCATCGCAGCCAGAAGCAGCACCGGGAGTACCTGTGGCTGGCGCTTTATCTGTTCTTGCAAGGAACTTCGTACCTGCTCTTTGGATGCCAGCAGGCAGGTGTTTTTCCACTCTCAGCCAACTTCCTGGGTAGCGATCCGCTGCTTTATGCCATCGCCATTGTTCAGATCGAGTTCACGTTCAGTTTCGGTGGCCGACGCGTCGGTCCTCTTTGGCGCACGTATGAGGCGCTGCTGCTCGTGCCTCTGCCGATCATCTGGCTCTCATGGCTGGGTCAATTCTCAAGCGATGCCTATATTGTGATGGAGGCCCTGATCCTTCTCCCGGTCGCTATCCTCCTGCCGGTTCTGCTGCTGCTTTGGTATCGGCGCGGGAATCGAGAGGCGGGGTGGCTTATCCTGCCCAGCCTTTTGCCCGCCGCGACCGTTTCTCTCTATGACCTCGGCACCTTGTCGATTTTCTTTGGCTGGCAGCGTCTCGATTTTCTCGATAACGCCGTCCAGTTCGGACCCATTGCCGTGCAGCCGGCGGATCTCGGTGATCTGCTCTTCCTTCTAGCTATCGCTGTCGTCATGTTTCTGCGCTTTACGCGCGTCAGCCGCGAGCAGGCTCGTTCAGCCGCGGAACTGGACGCCGCCCGGGAGATTCAACAGAGGCTGGTGCCGGCATCCCTTCCTGAACTTGCCGGCTACCGGCTGGAGGCGGCCTATCTGCCCGCGCAGGAAGTGGGTGGCGATTTTTATCAGGTGTTGGCACAACGGGATGGCTCGGCGCTGATCGTTTTGGGCGATGTAAGCGGCAAGGGGCTCAAGGCGGCCATGACGGGCGCTTTGGCTATCGGCGCACTGCGCACCCTTGCGGCGCAAGAGTTGGGGCCGGCAGCGCTCCTGTCGCGCCTCAATCGGCAGATCCGCGACACGCAAGACAGCGGTTTCATAACCTGCCTTTGTACGCGAATTACCCGCGATGGCACGGTGACGGTGGCCAACGCCGGGCATCTTGCACCATACACCCGCGGCGAGGAGGTTGATGTGGAGTCGAGCCTTCCCCTCGGACTAGCGCAGGATGTCGACTATACGGAGACGGAGTTTCTTCTTGCGCCCGGCGACGGACTTACGTTGCTGTCCGACGGAGTGGTGGAGGCAATGAACGAAGCGCGCGAGATGTTCGGCTTTGAGCGAACGCGTGCCATGAGCGGAGAGCCCGCGCATGAGATTGCGGAAGCAGCCCGGAAGTTTGGACAGGAAGACGACATCACCGTGCTGACAATATCGAGGGCGATTTAGCTGCGCCAATGCAGATCGACGGGGCCATCCATGGGATGTTTCGGTAATGCTCCGGCCTGGGCAGAGTCTAGCCGCGCCTGCTTCAGGGCGAAGTACCACTTGGCGGGCTTGTCGGCATCGTCGATGAGCATCAGGCTGGGGTTGTGGCGCAGACCTTCGGCTTGCTGGATCATGGTGACCTGATCCTGGCGAACGAACTTCGCGCCGAAGAATTTGGCAATCGGCGTGACAAACGGAACGTGGTAGAAGACGTTCCACGCGGCGATGACGTCGATGCGCGAGGTGGACGCGGTTACGGGCGTGACGGTGGTGAGCGACGAAAACCACTTATCGCCGGCGCGAATGACTTCAGTACGTCGATTGGGAAGAGTGAAGTCGATGGTGGTTTCGATGGGAGCGCCGTAGACGCCGAGCAGCTTGTAGGGGGCGGAGTTTCCGCTGGGCGCGTGCGCCGACATACGAAAACCTTCAGGAATGGGCTCAAAGCGCTTGGTCTTTTCGCGGATGGAACCGCGCGTGCGCCACCACCAGGCCTGATGGACGAACGGGCCGTGCGCGGGGTCCATGAGGCCGATGATGCCATGGTCAATGTTGCAGGGCAGGTCGGCGGTCAGAAACGCAGTGCGGTAGCGCGTGCCGAATTTTGCGAGCTGGGGAACGGCGCGGGGCTGCGCACCTGGCGCACGCTTCCCGCTCCCCGGGCTGGGGATAAAAACCCAGGCGTGACCATCGCGCTCTTCACATGCGTAGGCAGTGGCGAAGATGCGGGTGGCGTCGAGGTGATCGTGACTTGAGAGCGAAGGAATCAGAGCGCATTGGCCGCCGCATGGCTCGAACTCCCAGCCATGGTATTTGCAGGTGACGTGGTTCCCGTCGAACCAGCCGTGGCTCAAGGGAATGCCGCGGTGCGGACAACTGTCGCGCATGGCAAAGACGCGTCCGTCGGCGCGGCGGCCAATCACGAGAGGAATGTCGAGCAGCATGGCGGTGGAAAGCTTGCCGGGGCGAAGTTGATCGGTGCGAAGGGCCGGGTACCAATCGTCGTAGAGATGGGTGGCGGTTGGGCCCTGAATGGGGGCGCCGGTTTCGGTCGTCGTAACAAACGGCATTTGGGACTCACGATAGCACTGTGGGCGAGAACCGTGCCACTGTGGGGCAAGCTATCAGCTTTCAGTCTTGGCGGAGGGCAGCCGATGAAGCTTTCCGTTTTTCAGTTCGAAGTGCTGGCCGCGCCAGACGATGGTATGGCCGGCGAAGCCGAAGACCCAGATGCCCATGGCGACGAGGTCGCGGAGAGGAAGAAGCCAAACATTGGGAAGAACCTGGTGATCGGAAAGGACGATTGCCCCCACATTCATCGCCAGGGAAAGGCGCAGGAAGAAGTTGAGCGCGAGGAGCCATAGGCTGAGCGGGCTGAGGCCGCTGGCGAGGACATTCAGGATGGCCCAGGCAAGGCCGTGGGTGAAGATGAGGCCGGCGTAGCCCCAGGGGCGGGCGTCGCGGACGGTGCGTGCCCAGCGGATTTGATGATCGACAAAGCCGCTCCAGGTGTAGGCGGGTACGGCGGTTTCGACGACTTCGGCGCTGAGGGCAATGCGGTAGCCGGCCTTGTCGATGCGGGCGCCCAGTTCGTAGTCGTCGGCGAGATGATCGACCAGGGTTTCGAGACCGCCGATTTTGGCGAGGGCGGCGCGGCTGACGGCGAGCGTGGAGCCGAGGCCGTAATGGAGACCGCCTTCGATCATGCGGGAGAGCAAGACGCCGGCCTGGAAGTCGGTGGCGATGCCGAGGGATTCGAGGCGCGATGGAAGTGTGGGCTGGGCGCGGCCGCGATAAAGAGTTGTCACGAGTCCGACTTCTGTCTGAGCGAGCTCTCGAATTTCCCAGGTCTCAGGAGCGAGACCTGGGGCACCTGCAGTGGGCGCGAAGTGGGACATCACGCGCTCGAGGTAGTGGGGTGTGACGGTAATGTCGGAATCGTTGATGAGCAGGTATTCATGACTGGCGTGCTTCGCGAGTTGGACGAGGGTACTGACTTTGCCATTGGCGCCGAGGGTCGCGGGACATTCGATGAGACGAATGGCGTGGTCTGGAAATTCCTTCTGAAGTTCGAGGACCGCTGCTGCGGCAGGGTCGCCGAGGGACGAGATCCCGAAGAGCAGTTCGTATCGGCCCGCGTAGATCTGGCGGCAGTGGCTTCGGAAGGCATCGAGCATGGACGGGTCGAGGCCCTTGAGCGATTTGAGGATGGTAACGCCGGGCGACCAGAGGGTGAGGGGCGCCCGGCGGGCAGCGAGATAGGTCCAAGAAGCAACGAGTGCGGCGATGAAGTAGCCCATGCAGGCGAGGGTCAAAACTGTGGTGAGGATCTCTACGGATTGGGCTAACACGTGGGTCATGCTGGGGTTAGTTTACAAGAGAGCGAATTGCCAACAGCGTGGTCCCTGTGCTCGTTTGGCGGGTTGGCGCTCGCTGCGCACGCTTGGCGAGTTGGCAAGTTTGCGAACACTTCCAGAAGCTTGTTCTTAGCGGGTTTGAGGAGACGTTTGCGGCGACGACGGCATTGCGGCGGCGTCTGGCAATACGCGAACCGTGGATCCGAAGAGCCGGTAGTGCGAGTACAGGTGGAGTTCCTCGCCGGAGATAGCTGGGGTTCGCCAGGAATTCTTCACAATATCGGGAAGCCAGAGCACGAGGCCGCGCTCGGGGATAGGCACTTCACTGTATTCGAGGATTGTGCGGAGCTGGGAGAGGTGAATGGAGGGAACGGGAAAGAGCAGGTCGGTCTGCATGCGGATGATCTGATAGGTCGATTGATTGATCCAGGCGACGCCCTGGCTGGGAATGGAGCACTGGCCCGTGGGTGCGTCCACGATGGTGTTCAGGCGTTCACGGCCGGGATTCTGCGCGAAGGCGACGACGTATGTGTCGTGCTTATCGATCTTCTGTTCACCGAGCAATCGGAAGCGCGACTCAATCTGATTGGCGCGAAAGAAGAAGAGCCAGGATGTGGCAAAGCCGACGTTCCTTGGGCTGTCGGGATTACGGCCGCTGTCGTCGATGGGGTGGTCGTGGCTATCGGTACGAAATTCGTTGAGGATTTCCATGCCGGCTGGGCCGTCGCCGCGCACGATGCGGTAGACGTAGACGGTGCTGCGGTATCGGCCATTCGGCGAATCATCGAGGGTTGCGTCGAGGTTGCCGCCGCGGCGGGCGAGCGGAATTGCGAAAGATAGTCCCGAGGGGATGGGCCGCCGCACCTCCTCGCGCGCAACGAGATTGGGGATGCGTTGGTAGAGGCCGGCCAGCACGTCGCCCGTCTTATCGAGAATTGCAGTAAGTTGGTCTTGTTCCGGATCAACGCTTATTGTGCGCAGGGAGGGGAACTGTTTTTTCAACTCTGGGAGGGGCTCGTCGACAAACGACGCGGCGGCTGATTGTTCGACCTGAGTTACGGCACAAGGAGGCGGAGGACTTTGCTGGGATTCAGTCTGAGCGGGGTGTGCGGAAGGTCCAGCTTGCGCCAAGACTGCGGGTAGCGCAAAGAAGACGGCAATGAGAAGAAGCCGATTCATGTTGATATGCCGAGCGGTGGATGCCGTGGCTCGTATTGAACGATACATCGGTTGTGCACGGTTCGGCGGCAGAAACTTGAGCGGGTCGAATTACTCGTAGCGGAGGGCTTCGATGGGGTCGAGATGGGCAGCTTTCCAGGCGGGGTAAATGCCGAAGAGAAGACCGATGGCGCAGGAGACGCCGAAGCCGATGCTGACCCAGAGAGTGGAGAGCGTGGCGGGAAGACCGATGGGGAGGAAGTAGACGATCCAGGTGATGACGGCTCCGGTGAGGACGCCGAAGACGCCACCCACGGCACAAAGCGTGACGGCTTCGGTGGTGAATTGGGCAAGGATGTTTCGCCGGGTAGCTCCCATGGCCTTGCGGACGCCGATTTCGCGAGTGCGCTCAGTAACGGAGACGAGCATGATGTTCATGACGCCGACACCGCCGACCATCAGGCCAACCGAGGAGACAGCAATCATGAACGCGACGAGGCCGCCGGTGAGTTGCGTCCAGAGCTTGGAGAGCGAATCGGGACTCATGATTTCAAAGTTGTCATCGGCTTCAACCTTGACTTTGCGGCGGATGCGAAGCAACTCCCGAATCTCTTCTTCGACCAGGCCCTTGTTCTTCTGGTCATCGTAGGAGACCGCGATGAATGTGTCTTTGATTTCGGGATAGAGATTGTGGAAGGTGCCGAGCGGAAAATAGACGCCATTATCGGCGGGGTTTTTGCCAGAGCCGAAGGGCTGCTTTCGTTTGTTGACGACGCCAATAACGGTGTACAGGCTGGGACCGACGGTTACGTCTTTGCCGAGAGGGTTCTCGTCGCCGAACAGGATTTCGGCAGTATCGTGGCCGAGAACGCAGATGTGCGCGTGCCGGTCGTCTTCACCATCGGTCCACATGCGCCCCGCGAGCATTGCCAGGTTGGAGACTTCCTGGATCTGCGCCGTGGCGCCCATTAGAAATGCGCCCGAGACCTTTTGGCCGTTGTACTTGACGCTGACGTCGCCGACGCGGAATTGTTCATTCACATGGCGAACTTCAGCATCGGCGGCAACCACGTGGGGGAGATTGCGCAGGGCAAGGGCATCTTCGAGGGTGAGCTTCTTGCGGGTGATCTGCTCGGTGGTGGGCCTGACGCCGATCATGGGCATGTGGAAGACCCAGAAAACGTTCGAGCCCATGGAGGTGATCCAATCGGACACGCGGTTGTTGAGGCCGTTGATCACCGAAGAGATGGTGATGACGGTAGTGACGCCGATGACAATGCCGAGGATGGTGAGACCGGAGCGCAGTTTGTTCTCGCGCAGGGTGTCAAGCGCCATCCGTACCGATTCGCGATTCTGCCCCTGGGCCATGGAACACCTAGCCGTCAGCTGGTAGTGGTCAGCTCCGGTGGCTGAGATTCTAGGTGTTCACTCTGCGATACGCTGTGATTTCTGACGCATCACTTATCGCCTGACGGAGAGGACAACCGACAAGGANNGCCGATGGGCAGGAAGTACACGATCCAAGTGATGACTGCACCTACCATCACGCCGATCACTCCGCCGATGGCGCAGAGTGTGATGGCTTCCGTTGTGAATTGTGTGAGGATGGTTCGTTGGGTGGCGCCGATGGCCTTGCGAACACCAATTTCTCGGGTTCGCTCGGTGACGGACACGAGCATGATGTTCATGACACCGATGCCGCCGACCATCAAGCCGACGGAAGAAACGGCGATCATGAAGGCAGCGAGGCCTCCGGTAAGTTGACCCCAAAGCTTGGAGATAGCGTCGGGACTGGTGAGTTCGAAATTGTCGTCGGCCTGTACCTTTACTCGCCGGCGAATCCGCAACAGTTCCCGAACCTCGTCTTCAACCAGGTCGCGATACTTAGGGTCGTCGTACTTGATGCTGATCTGCATGTCCCGGGTTTCAGGATGCATGTGGCGAAAGGTCGTCATAGGGAAGTGGATGGCATTATCGTCCGGATTCTTGCCGCTTGTTAATGACTTTTCGCGGTCTTCGACGCCAATCACGGTGCAGAGGCCTGATTCCACGTTGATTTCCTTGCCGACAGCAGGCAGGCCATCGAAGAGGGTATCCCATGTATCGTGGCCGAGGACACACACGTGTGCGCCGCGCATATCTTCGTCGTCATTGAAGAGGCGGCCCTCGATCATCGTGAGGTCCACAACGTCCTGCCATTCGGAAGTGTTTCCTTCGACGATGGCGCCGGACACTTTTTTCCCATTGTATTTGGCGCTGATCTGCCCTACTTCAAAGGCCTTGAAGTAATCGAGTTCACCGTCGGTGGCGACAACATGGGGCAGCTGCCGCAAGGCCACGACATCGTCAAGGGTGAGATATTTGCGGGTGAGCATCTCCGTAGTCGGGTTCACGTTGATGAACGGCATGCGCGAGACCCAAAGCACATTGGATCCCAGCGAACTAACCCAGTCGGCTACGCGGTTGTTGATGCCATTGATGATGGACGAAATGGTGATGACTGTCGTGACGCCGATGACGATTCCGAGGATTGTCAGCCCGGAGCGCAGCTTGTTGGCCCTCAGGGTGTCGAGGGCCATTTTGACGGATTCGCGAGTCTGGCCTTTAGCCATGTTGGGTTGCGAACAGCTTACAGCAGGGGGGTAACTCCTGGGAATCTGTGATTGGGTTACCGTTTCCCTGGACGAAACGTTGGACGACGAGGTTCAAGTTCATTCGTAGCGCAGAGCTTCGATGGGATCGAGCGTAGCGGCCTTCCATGCTGGGTAAATGCCGAACAGGAGACCGATGGCACAGGAGACGCCGAATCCGATACAGACCCACAGTGTGGAAAGTGTGGCAGGAAGGCCGATGGGAAGAAAGTAAACGATCCAGGTGAGGACTGCACCGACCATCACGCCGACAATGCCTCCAATGGCACAGAGCGTAACCGCTTCCGTTGTGAATTGGGTAAGAATAGTGCGCTTGGTGGCGCCGATGGCTTTGCGAATACCGATTTCGCGCGTGCGCTCGGTGACGGAGACGAGCATGATGTTCATGACGCCGACACCGCCGACCATCAGGCCCACTGAAGAAACGGCAATCATGAAGATGACGAGGCCGCCGGTGAGTTGTCCCCAGAGCTTGGTGAGCGAATCGGGACCGAAGATCTCAAAGTCATCGTCGGCCTGAACCTTGACCTTGCGACGAATGCGCAGCAGTTCGCGAATTTCTTCTTCGACGAGAGCCTTGTTCTTCGGGTCGTCGTATTTGACGCTGACCCACATATCGAGATCTTCAGGATGGAGATTGTGGAACGTGCCGAGCGGGAAGAAGGCGGCGTTGTCCTGCGGATTCTTGCCGCCGCCAAAGGGCTGCTTGCGCTTGTCGAGGACGCCAATGACGGTGTAGAGTCCGCTTTCGATCGCAACTTCCTTGCCGATAGCGTTTTCGGAGCCAAAAAGTTCCTCCCACGTGTCATGGCCGAGAACCACCACGTGCGCGGCACGCTGGTCTTCTTCGTCGGTGAACATGCGGCCCTGGATAAGGGTGAAATCGGAGACCTCGGAGACTTCCGCGGTCGAACCCTGGAGGATGGTTCCAGCAACCTTCTTGCCGTTGTACTTGATGGCCACGTCGCCGACGCGGAATTGGGCTTTCACATGCTGATGTCCGCCATCGGCAGCAACTACGTGAGGGAGGTTGCGAAGTGCCATGACGTCGTCGATGTTGAGTTTCTTGCGGGCAAGCTGCTCCATGGTGGGGCGGACGCCGATGACGGGCAAATGGAATACCCAGAAGACGTTGGAGCCGAGCGAACTGACGAAGTCGGCGACGCGGTTGTTGAGGCCGTTTATGACCGAGGAGATGGTGATGACGGTGGTGACGCCGATGACGATGCCGAGGACGGTGAGTCCAGAGCGAAGCTTGTTTACGCGCAACGTATCCAACGCCATCTTTACGGATTCGCGGGTTTGACCTTGGGCCATAAAAACTCCGGGGAAAGCAGGTTACAGATGTCATATGGCAGTCTCAAAGGCCCGGTAGCTAAGCTTTGAGAGATTCCATGAATGCGTAAATCATTTTTCCAACTTCGTGGGAGAGCCCCTCTACCTCGTGAATCAGGTCAGCTTTCCCCAGCCCGGGAGCGTGAGCGATCTCGAGCTGCGTTTGTAACTCGCAATTCGAACCGCGCGCAATCCCAAGGAACTGTCTGAATTCGCCAAGGTTTGCCCCCCCTGTCCCTCCGCGATGTTACTTGGCACCGAAACTGCTGATCGCCGGATCTGACTTGTCAGGCCATAAAGCTCTTCCCGAGGAAAATCTTTTGTCAATCGATAGACGGCCAGTGCCACTTGCATCGACTTCTGCCAGATTTGCAGGTCCCGAAACGACTGAATCATAAAGCAACTTTCTGGAGAGCAGATGACAAGTTACGAATGACAGTTTCCGCTGGAAATGGATTGACTGCTCAGGGTACCTATTCGCTGCTCCGTCTTCCTTA
>PLTV01000109.1 GCA_003164635.1 Acidobacteriaceae bacterium | reverse complement strand
AATCGAGACCTGGGGCACCCAAGTTTGAATACATAAATCAAATCACGCGGGTTGGAGCGCTGCCGGGTTAACCTGCCTGGCAACCTGGCCGAGTTTGGAGTCGGCGGCCTTTTCTTCCTCGAGGGTTTTCTCAAGCAGCTTAGCAATCTCGTTCTGGCCAAGCAGCTTCGCGTATTCGCGGACGCTTCCATAGCCGGCCATCTCGTAGTGCTCCACGCGTTGCGCAGCCGAGATGAGGGCAGCATCGCGGATCGAACCCTCCTCCGTTTCTTTCAGCATTTCCGCGCCCTCTTCGAGAACACCCTTCATACCCGCGCAGGTTTTTCCACGCGGGCTCTTGCCAAGAATCTCGAATACGCGATCGAGGCGCTCGATCTGGCCCTCGGTTTCTTTCAAGTGGTTCTCAAATGCTTTCTTTAGTTCGGGTGTGGTAGCCGCTTTCACCAATTTTGGAAGGGTTTTGGTGATCTGGTGTTCGGCGGAATACAAGTCCTTTAGTTCGTCGATGAATAGCTCTTCGATGCTGCCAACGCTCATGATTTTTCTCCGATACGGGGTTAACGACCAGACCGTAAGATGCGGAGTTCGGCGAGGGGATGTCTCATGCGGGGAATGAGATTCTCAGGCTTCGTTGGCGGGATTGAGGGTTTGGAAGCCTTCTGTCCTGGCAGCATCGAGCAACTGGGAGGATGAGGACACGAAGATGATTTCAGTGCCCTGAAACATGTCGCGCGCGGCAATGGCGGCGGCAAGCTGAAGCGTGTCAGGCCAGCGCAGGGCGGAACGATCAATCAACTGACGCGCGGCTTCGAGGACGGCGGGATTGAGCGGCTCCTGCACCATGCGTGCGGCTTCGAGGCGCAGGATATCGAGAGCGGCGGCAGCGTTTTCCGCGGAGATGGCGCCGGCACGCTCGCGGCGGCGTATGGCCGCATAGACTTCGAGGGGCGTAGAGGAGGAGATGAGCTTGCGATTGTCTTCAACGGCCTCCATGAGGCGAATGAGCGCGTCGGTGCCCGGCTCGCGAACAAAGAGCTTGATGAAGGCGGTGGATTCAAGAAAGTAACAACTCACAATTCGCCCCGCTCGTCTTCAATGGTTTCGACGATGGAATCCCCCTGCACTTCGACGGGATGAAAGCGTTGGGCTTCTTCTGGAATTCCGGCTTCGGCGCGATTGAGGCGAATGGTGGTGGTGGGATAGGCCGGGGTTTTGGGGTTTGCAATTTTGCTGGTCAGCACGACGCCTCGCTGAATCGCTTCAGCGAGGACGGCCTGGCGGGACTCGGGATGCTGATTCCAGCGAAAAGCTTTGCGGGGCAGAAACGAATCGCGGAACCATTTAAGCGCGATGAAGGCGTGGCCGCCGCGTTCCGCCTCAGCCAGGGCCGCGCAGAGCTCTTTGACGCGCACATCGAGGTCGGCGGGGATTTGGCCTTCCTGGCCATCGTCGTCGTCATCGTCGACGTTGCTAAGGGATACGCGGGAAGTGCGCGCGGGCCGCGGCGCCGGTTCATGATCGGAAATTCGCTCGAAGTAGATGCGCACCTCATCTTCTTCAGGCGACCATGAATCGGCAAAGGCGTTGCGGCGCTTGCTGCGGCCGTTTTCGCTGCACAGCTCGACGATGGCCTGATAGCCGGGCGGCGCCAGGAAATGGAGGACGCGCGCCAGCCCGGGATCGGAAGAATAAGTCAACTCGTTGAGAGCTTCTTCGATCATTTCTTCGGCATCGGGAATGCTGAGGTTATTGACGTCTACGCTGCCGTGCGCATCTTTTATCGATTTCATAATCCTCATCTCCATACGTCTTGCTCTTCGCACTGAGAGCGATCCCGATTCCACCTGATGGGAAGGTATGGTTTCGGAATCTCCAGAGCAGATACGGAATACGCGCAAATTTTACGAACGCAAGAAAAGGCGCCTTCCACCAGCGAAAAGCACTTCAGCGATTGCCTTCGGTAACCATCAATTCCGAGATGCGATTATGGCCGTGTTGCAGGCGAGAATGAGCAGCTCGTTTTCAATTTTTTCGATCCTCAGGCGGTCGCCGGGGTCAAGATATTGAAGAACAAACTCGGGCGATCGGACGAGAGGAAACGGAATAACGTTTGTGAATCTCAGAGTTGCATTTCTGTAGAGCCATGCTGGCTATTTGGCGGCCCAATTACAAAATAGGTGGCCATAGTCCTTTGATCTCTGTACCCTACGGTTTTGAGAAACACAATAAACTAATTCCCGGGGTAAAGCTATACAACTGACAGTGTATCCGATCGGTGGCAGCAAGCTGATTTTGGCGGCGTGAATTCGTACAATAGAGAGTATGCGCCGTACTTTGCCCCTTTTGCTGTTCTGGGTTCTTGCATCAACAGGACTGCTTGCCGATGCCCCTGCCTTCGATCTCTCTGGTCCTAAAGTCGATATTCATGTGAAGCGCGGAACGGTGACTTTGCCGATTGGGGAAGTGCCCAATCTGCTTGCCGGCGACCGCCTCTGGATTCATCCGGATTTTCCCGAGAGCCAGACCACGCGATTCGTTCTGATTGTTGCGTTTCTGCGGGGCTCGACGAATCAGCCGCCCGCGGACTGGTTCCATCGCGTGGAGACGTGGAACCGCGAGGTGCGGAACGAAGGCGTGTTTGTTACGGTTCCGGCGGAGGCGCAGCAGGCGCTGGTCTTTCTGGCGCCGGAGACAGGCGGAGACTTCAGTACGCTGCGCAACGCGGTGACGAAGCTGCCGGGGGCGTTTGTGCGCGCCAGCCAAGATTTACAGGCCGCAAGTCTTGACCGCATGCGCCTGGAATCGTACCTGGCGGAGGTGAAGGTGACCTCGCAGACGGATCCCAAGTTGCTGAAAGACCGGGCAGAAAAGGCCGCCCGCAGCCTGGGAATCAGGGTGGATAAAGATTGCTTTGACAAGCCGAGCGATCAGCAGGCGCCGTGCCTGGTGCAACATACGGACGGCCTGGTGCTGGACGATGCGAATACGCAGTCGATGGTGACGCAACTGGCGAATGGTGCGACCGGGGACCTGATGAACCAGCTCAGCTACTCGACGCTGGCCGGGGCGGGCACGTTCAGCCCCTATGTGGGGGCAATCCTGGATACGGCACGGATTCTGTCTTCGCTGCACACGGCGCATTTCCAGTACATTCCGGCTCTGGCGCTGCCGGTGGACGACACGCTGAATCTTCGGCTGAATGTTCCGCCTTCGTTCCGCGACCCGAAGTCGGTGGTGGTGATAGCGCTGCCGCCGGTTGGACCCGTGAAGGCTCCGCCGTTGCACCCGGTGAATGCCGAGGACAAGTTCTGCGCGCTGAAGCCCGGCCTCGTGCTTCCGGCTGAAGGAGCGCCGGTGGTGTTTTCGACGCAGCTGACGCATGGGATTACGCTGCATGTGGAGAGCCAGACCAATGCGAAGGCCGCGGCGCTTGACCTGGCGGTGAAGGCCGATCCCTCGGCGGGCGGGCTGGTGCTGGCGTACCCGGCACCTGCGCTGCCTGAGGGAGACTTGACCGCGTCGGTGCGCGGGAAGTGGGGCTTTGAGGATTGGGAAGGCCCGCATTTTCATTTGCATGTGGCGCAATCGGGCAAGTGGTCGCTGGCCGCCGGCGATCAGTCGGCACTGGTGGTGGGCCGCGAAGACACCTTGCACCTTGAAGACGACAGCTCACTTTGCGTGGAGCGAGTGGAAGAGCGAGCTCAAGGCGGCGCGACCGTGAAGCTGACGTGGAAGACTCCGAAGCAGGATTCGCTGGAAGTGGCCGTGCCGATGAAGGAAGCGCAGCCGGGGCCCTTGACTGTCGAGGTCTATCAATACGGGCTGGCAAAGCCCGATACGGTGGCGCTGACGGCCTATGCTGAGGCCGCGTCCCTGGACCGGCTGACGATGAGCGCCGGCGACCAGGAGGCAGTGCTAAAGGGAAACCGACTGGACGAAGTGGCCAAGGCGGAGCTGGATGGGATGGCGCTGAAGCCACTGAAGCTGAATCGAGTGCAGGATGCCGACCAGCTGACAATGGCCTTCGACAAGCCGACCGATAGCCTGGAAGCGGGGAAAGACTATTCGGCAAAGGTCCAACTGCAGGATGGACGGCAACTGAAAGTTCCAGTCACGGTGGAACCGCCGAGGCCGCAGATCACGCTGCTGAACAAAGGCATTCAGGAAGATGCCTCGGCGGCGGCTTCACCGGTGCATTTGGCGAACGTAGACGACCTGCCGGTGGATGGGAAACTGGTTTTCTTTCTCAAATCGAAGATTCCAGGAAACTTTGCGCGGGATGAGAGGGTGGAAGTTGCGGCTTCGGACGGCAGCTTCAGGACGGTGTTGTCGCTGACGGATACCGGGCTGATGCTGGAAGATGCGAAGACGGCGATTGCGATGATTGAGCCACTGGCGCGGTTCGGCACGTCGGCCTTCGGGCCGGTGCAGGTACGGGCGATGTCGGGCCAGGGCGTGGCCGGGGATTGGCTGCCGCTGGGAACGCTGGTGCGCGTACCGGCATTCAAGGAGTTGCGCTGCCCTAGGGCAGTGTCGAAAGCCTGCACGCTGACCGGCGCGAACCTGTTTCTTTCCTCTTCGATTGGGTCGGCTCCGGACTTGAATAACGCCACCGACGTCCCAGCGGACTTCACGGGAACGCAACTGACGGTGCCGCACCCCGCCAATGGCACGCTGTACCTGCGGCTGCGCGACGATCCGACCACGGTACAGACTTTGACGCTGCCCGTAACGATGCTGCCGCGTGAACTGGCGGCACAAACGCCGGCGACGGCTCCGGCAGTGGCTGTGCCGAATGCGACGACGGAACCCGTAGCGCCGGCAGCTACTCCCGCGGCGCCGCCAAGTGGGACGGCACCGAAAACTGCGCCCAATGCCGATGCATCGGTCCAGCAGTAACGGCGTGCGGCCCTGCGGCGTGCCCCCGGAGAGCGGCCGGAAGCGGCTCAGGCGTTGAAGTAGGCACGATTCTTCTGGGCGAACCCAGCCTTTTCAGGTGGCAGATCGTCGAGCGGGAAGATCGCGTGCTGACAGCAGATGTCGGCGCAGTTGCCGCAATCGATACATTCGTCGGGATTGATGAACACTTGAGAGACGGTGCCGGCAACAGGGTCGCCGACGGTGGGAGCGATCGCGGCAGTGGCACACTCCGCGACGCAGACAAAATCCTTGGCACATGCATCCGTGACTACGTAGGCCATAAAACCTCCTCTTGTCTGGTGGGGCGGGATTTGTGGACTCGCCTCCGATTTGAGGCTAAAGGGGAATGGGACGGCATACCGTGATACGAATCACGCGGCGAGAGGGACTTCCCTGATTGCGGTACGGCGGGATAGCAGCCGATTCCGCGCGCTGTCGTTTCGGGAATGCGCAAGCTTTCTGCGGCGATTGGGGACAGGCTCGCTTCCCAGCGGAAATCCCCGAGGGCGGAGGAAGGGGAACCGCCAGGCAAGGAAGCGCGCATCATTTCGTGATGTGGATGGTCACATTCTGATATTGGGTGATGTTGCTGTGGCCCCCGGTGCCTGTGACCTGAATGACATACGTCCCCGGCGAGGCACTGGCTTGCGTGAAGGCGTTGCAGGCGGTGAGCGAGAGAGTGCATGCGAGAGCGAAGGCGGCGTGGATGAGCAGGGATGCGAAAGAAGATCTGCGCAGGCGCGCGAAGAGGATGCAGAAAACGGCGCAGACCGGAAGCAGGAGGCCGGCTAGAAAAGGGCGAGCCCGCGTGTGAGAGGAAATCGACGCAGAGGTTCCGCCGCCAAGCGGGTTGTTGGTGTCGATGATGAGCTGGGCGGCCGCGGTGGTGTTGGAGCCGAGAGCGACGGTTGGGCTGGAAAAGTGGCAGTTGACCCCGGCGGGCAAGGAGGCGCAACCGAGGCCGATGGTGTCGGAGAACCCCTCGACGGAAGTCAAGCCGACACTCACCGTGGCGTTCTGCGTGGTGGCAATCGTGACGCTGGCGGGAAGAACGGTTACTGCAAAGCTTGTGACGGTGCCCGCGATGGAGACCGCCGGGGAAGTGGATGGCGAATGCAAAGGATCGCCGCTATAGACGGCGACCACGCTCGAGTTGCCAACAGCAAGATTTGGGACGAAAGAGGCGACGCCGTCGGAATTCAGCGGAGCCGAGCCGAAGGTCGTGGTCCCCGTGGTGAAGGTGATGGACCCGGTGGGAGTGGGGCCGCTGGCTCCGACGACGGTAGAGAGCAGGACGATTTCGGAGTGGGAGCCCGGCGTGCCGGAAGAAGCCAGCGCGGTGATGGTGGGAATGGTGCCGACAACCTGGCTGATCGCGGAGGACGTGCTGGCCTGATCGTTTGGGTCGCCGGAATAGGTGGCTGTGACGGCGTGCGTTCCCGAGGCGAGGCCGGAATACGCGAGTGTGGCGATGCCTTTGGCGTTGAGGGTCGAGGACCCGATGGACAAGCCGTCTGCGAAGAAGTTCACCGTGCCGGTGGGAGTTCCACCATTGCCGGAGACGCTGGCGGTGAAGTTGGCGGCGGTGTCGACGACGGAGGGGTTGGGGCTGGACGCGATCTGGGTGGCCGTAACGGCCTGCTGGACGACGAGCACCATGGGCGCAGAGCTTGAGGGGGTGTCGTTGGTATCGCCGCTATAGGCAGCGACGATGGAGTGGGCACCGATCGCCAGCGCCGGACTGATGGCAGCGGTTCCGGACGCAGAAAGCGGCACAGTTCCAAGGTTGGCGGTTGCGCCGTTGACGGTATCAGTGAACTGGACGGTTCCGGAAGGCGAGGAAACGCCCTGAATTGCTTTTACGGCTGCCGATATGGAGACTTCTGCACCAACCACTGCCGGATTGGGATTGGCGGAGGCGGCTGTTGCGGTTTGTGCCTGACTGACGATCTGGGTTATGGACGGAGAGACGGAGGAGCGGTTATACGGATCGCCCGCATACGATGCGGTGATGGGATGCGGGCCAACGGCGAGGGATGAAAGGGTGAAGGCGCCCGATCCGGTCGTGCTGTCGAGGGTCATGGAATCGATTTGCCGGGCGCCGTCGACTAGGGCAACCGAACCTGCAGGTACCGCACCACCATTGGAGGTAACGACAACGGCAAAGGTGACGGGGTTGCCAAAGCTGGAAGGATTGGGCGCCGAGGTCACGACGGCGACAGAAGGCGCGAGCACATCCTGGCCCAGCGAAGCGGAGACACTTGGAGAGACCTGAATGGCGAGATCTCCGCTATACGCGGCGGTGATCGCGTGGGGACCATTGGCCAGGGTGGCGGTCGAGAAGGCGGCGGTTCCGCTCGCGGTGAGAGCTACAGTATCGAGCGTTGTTGCGCCGTCGGTAAAGGTGACGGTTCCGTCGGGCAAGACGCCGCCGCCGGCAGAGGGCGCGACCGTGGCGGTGAAAGTGACATTCTGACCGATTGCGGACGGGTTAGCAGTGGAGACGAGAACCGTGCTTGTGCCTTCGCGAACGACCTGGTTCACAGCCGGCGTGGACGTGCTGCTGAAGTGGGTAGGGTCGTTCGTGTTGTCGTAGAACGCGGTCAGTGCATGAGTTCCCACGGCAAGCGAAGCGGTTGTGAAACCGGCTGTTGTCGTGGTGGTTGTGCCGACCGTGACGGAAGGCGTTGCAACCTTGACCTGCGAAGCGAGCAGAGTAGCGCCATCGTAGAAACTGACCGTGCCGGTGAGGTTTCCGGTGTTGTCTCCGGTGGTGATGGTTGCGGCAAGCGCGACCGGCGCGCCAAATGCGGATGGATTCGGATTGGACGCGAGCGTGGTGACGGTTGAGTTGACGGCTGTGGCGTTGCCCACCAACACGATATCCAGGCGCGGATTCACCGATACATCGTCAACGTCAATGTTTCCGAGCAAGGGATCGCCGGCGGCTGACGGCGCGAAGATGGCAGCGACGAGGCAGCCGGAGTTGATTGCCAAGGTGGGCGAGCCATCGGGGCAGCTGCTTTTCGCAGCGTTGACAGCGGCATTGGCGTCGAATGTGATCGAGCCAAGCGTCAGAGGCAGGTTGCCGTCATTTTCGAGGATCTGATTCTGCGGGGCGGATTGCTGCCCTTGTCGAACCGGCGTACCGGTGTAGTTCAGTACCGAGACGCTGCTTTGGATTTCTTCGACGAGCATGTCGTAAAAGTCGGCGAAGTAAACGTTACCGGTTCCATCGATCCAAAGACCCATGGGCGCGTAGATCTGCGCCGATCCCGGAATGCCGGCAGGGCTGACGACGTTCGCTCCGTTGAAGGTCAAAGCAACAAGTGTGCCTGCCGCGAAGTTGAGCTTGCGGATGCAGGAGTTCTGGGTGTCGGCAATATACAGATTGCCGGCAGCATCGACGGCGACTCCGGAGGGAGTATTGAGCGTGTGTCCGCCGGGCATCTGCACGGTACTGATGGTTCCGGCCGAATTCACCATGCGGATGACGTTGTTGGCGGAATCGGGGATGTACATGTTTCCGGAGGAATCGAAGGCAACCGCATAGGGGAGGCTGAGCCCGGCTTGCGCGGCGGGCCCTCCGTCACCGGTATAGGTTCCTTTGCCGTCTCCGTTCGCACTGGGCTGGCCATCACCGGCAACCGTGGTGATGAGACCGGTAATGGCGTCGACGCGGCGGATACGCTGATTGGCCGTGTCGGCGATGTAGAGATTGCCGTTGGCGTCGACCGTAACACCCTGGGGCTGGTTGAGATTGGCTTGGACGGCCAAACCGCCATCGCCTACCTTGGTTGCGGACCCCGGTTCGCCATTCCCCGCGATGGTGGTGATGATGCCCGTGACCGCATCGACCTTACGAATGCGATTGTTGAGAGTATCGGCAATGAAGAGATTGCCCGCGCCATCAATGGCCAGGCCGGAAGGCGTGTTGAGCGGAGTCGAGAGCGCGGGCACGCCATCGCCCTGATAAGCTCCGTCGCCGGTTCCTGCAATCGTGGAAATGGTGCCCATAGTCGCGGGAGGAACCGGTGCCGTGACTTTGCGGATGCGATTGTGCGCGCTATCGGCAATGAAGAGATTGCCCGCGCCGTCGAAAACGAGGCTCGATGGTTGATCGAGGTTGGCCGCAGTGGCCGGGATATTGTCTTCGCTGGAAGTCCAATCGCGGTAAACGCCTGCGACGGTGATTGTGTTGCCAGGGACAAGCACCCCCAATCCCGCGCTCCCGGTCCCGGAAAGCAAGGCGGCGCCAAGTTCAACTCCGCCGCTATCGAGGAGAACGATTGCGCCGGCGCGCAGGCCCGGGAAGGTGGGTGTGAAAACGATTGACTGCGAGCAGGCGCCGGTGCCCGCAGCAAGAAGGGCGCCATTACAACTGAAACCGGGGGAGGGAGGGATGAAAAAATCAAGGCTGGGTGAACCCAGAGTGAGGACTTTCACCTGGGCGACTGTGCCGGAGCGGTGAGCCTGAACCACAACCTGATTTTGCAAGGATGCGGAACCAACCGGAACCGAACAGAATGCGCTGCCCTGTGGCGTGCAGGAGACAGAGCCGCCTTGCGCGTGCGCGAGAAAGGGCGAAAACAGGAGAAGAGAAAATAACGTAATAAGAAGCGATGGAAGGCGTTGGCACCTTGTGGAGAGAGGCACTTTGAATTCGCGGCCAGGAATGCAAGGGACGCTGAGTGCGCTCGAAGCGGAGGCCAGAACCTTGTTGGAAAAACGCTTGCGGATTGCCGGCTTCATCGAATTTGAGCTAGGAACAGACTTCTTGCACATGAGTGGCTCCACGCGACCCCTTGTGCCGAGCGGCACATCTTCGCGGAAATTCTCGCGAAGGTTTCAGGAAAGACGAGCTGCAACGGTGTGACACAAGTGAACCAGGCGCAGCAACTGACCTCATCGTAGGAGCGATTCGGTAAAAGATGCTGTGGCACCGAGGGCACTCAGGTGAAGTGCTAGCGCGGGTTTTCCCTGATTGGAATTGCGTGCTGGATTGGGATTGGCGAACTTCGGATGGGAGGATGAACTTGGGTAAGCGAAATCCTGCAAACGGATCGATTTATGGAGTCGATTGGCGCGGATCAGTATTCGATTTTGCCCGAGGAGGCGATCCACGCGGCGAAGGCGGCCCACGCCTCACCGGCGAGCAACTGCGTGGCGGGAAGCGAACGCGCCGGTTGATCTTTCAGGAATTCGTTGTAGAGAAATGAATCGTCGAAGCCGGCGCGCGCAGCATCGGCGGCGCTGGCGCCATAGAAGATGGCGTCGAGGCGGGCCCAGTAGGACGCGGCCAGACACATGGGGCACGGCTCACAACTGGTATAGAGTTCGCAGCCCGCGAGCGTGAATGTGCCCAGAGCCTTGCAGGCGGCGCGAATTGCGTTGACTTCGCCGTGGGCTGTGGGATCGTTGCCAGCGGTGACCGAGTTCACACCCTCTCCGACGATTTTTCCATCGAGTACGACCAGCGCGGCAAAGGGACCTCCGGCGCCCGAAGAGGCGTTTTGCACGGCAAGTTCAATGGCGCGGCGAAGAAACGCGGGGTTGGGTGGGGTGGGGATGGCCAACTTGCTCACAACCTCCCTGGCAAGCGAAAGTAAAGACAGTATGTCACAGGCATTTCGATCGACCCGCGTGGTGACCGGCGAAGGATTGGCCGCCGCAACACTCGTGGTGGAAGACGAGCGCATTGTTGCGGTGCGGAGCTGGGGCGACGCGACGCGCGCTGCCGTGCTGCATGACTTTGGCGATCGCGTCTTGCTGCCGGGTCTGGTTGACACGCACGTTCACATCAACGACCCCGGGCGCGTGGAGTGGGAAGGATTTGAGACGGCCACGCGGGCGGCGGTTGCGGGCGGCGTAACCACGCTGGTGGATATGCCGCTGAATTGCATCCCCGAGACGACGGATTTGGAGGCGCTCGAAGCCAAGCGCACAGCGGCACAGGGACAGACCTGGACGGATTGGGCAACATGGGGTGGCGTGGTGCGCGGGAATTCGGAGGCGCTGCATGCGCTGGGGGTTGGCGGAGTTGCAGGCTACAAGTGCTTTTTGATTGACTCGGGAGTTGACGGATTTGCGTGGGTGGACGAGACAGAGTTGAGGCTGGCGCTCGATCGCCTGAAGACGATCGGATTGCCGTTGCTGGCACACGCGGAGATCGCCGGGCCTGTGGAGAGCGCGACCGCGAGACTTAATGCAGCGAGCGCGGATTGGCGCAAATATTCAACGTATCTGGCCTCGCGGCCGGACGAAGCGGAGACGGAAGCGATTGGCATGCTGATCGCGCTGGCGGAAGAGTTCAAGGCGCACATCCACATTGTTCATCTATCGAGCGCGAAGGCTTTGCCGCTGCTCGCCGAGGCGCGTTTGCGGGGCGTGCCGGTGACGGTGGAAACCTGTGCGCACTATTTGTGGTTTGCGGCCGGAGAAATTCGCGATGGTGCGACGGAGTTTAAATGCGCTCCGCCGATTCGCGACGAGGCCAATCGGGAGGCGTTGTGGAGTGCGCTCGAAGCGGGATTGATCGATATGGTCGCGACGGACCACTCGCCTTGCCCACCCGCAATGAAACACAAAGATGAGGGACGCTGGGACCTGGCGTGGGGCGGAGTTGCGAGCCTGGGGTTGGCGCTTCCGGTGCTATGGACGGGATTGTTGAAGCGCGGGTTCGACTTGAGGACGGCGACGGAACGCACGGGCGAGTGGATGGGCGAGTGGCCAGCGCGGCTGGCTGGACTCGCGGGACGAAAAGGCGCACTTGTAGCGGGTGCGGATGCGGACATTGTTGTCTTCGATCCCGATGCAGCGTGGACGGTGGGTCGCGACGATCTGCACTTTCGCCATAAGATTTCGCCTTATCTGGGTGCGGCCTTGCGCGGGCGTGTGATGGAAACCTGGCTGCGCGGGGAGCGGATTTACGGTAGGGAAGGCTGGGTTGGCAAAGCGCGCGGACACGAGGTGCGGCGATGAGAGAGCGCGCTCTGAGAGCGATTGCAGAATGCCGCCTGATTGCGACGATGACGGAGGAACCGGCAGAAACAGCAGACGGAGGCATTGCAGAGATCGGCGGAACGACGCGGCGTTTTTTGACCGCGCCCATGCACGATGTTCACAGGCACCTGCGCAGCCGGATGGAAGCTCTGGGAATGAACGTCGAAGTGGATGCGGTGGGGAATCTTCGCGGCGTTTGGCAACCGGATGCGAGCACGCATAAACGGCTCCTGCTCGGATCCCACGTTGACACGGTGCCGCATGCAGGGGCGTTCGACGGTGTGCTCGGCGTAGTGCTGGCGCTGGAGTGGGTTGTGATTGCGCAGGAGATGCATTTTCCTTTTGCGATTGAGGTAATCGCGTTTTCAGAGGAGGAGGGCGTTCGGTTTGGCGCGCCTTTCCTGGGAAGCCGTGCTGTAGCGGGGCGGTTCGATGCTGCGTTGCTTGAACTGACAGACACAGACGGCGTGCGCATGGATGAAGCGATCCGCGCCTTTGGCTTGGACCCGGCAGTGATCGATGCCGCGGTGATGAGCGCGGATGCGACCGGGTTTGTGGAGATCCATATCGAACAGGGGCCGGTGCTTGACGTGGAGGGGCTGCCTTTAGCGGCGGTGACTGCCATTGCGGGGCAAACGCGGTTGAACCTGACCTTCAAAGGCCAACCTAACCACGCAGGGACCACGCCGATGCACCTGCGCCGGGATGCGCTGGCCGCGGCTGCGGAATGGATGGTGGAAGTTGAAGCGTTGGCGCGGCGCACCGATGGGCTGGTGGCCACCGTGGGGAGAATTACGGTGGATCCGAACGCGACCAACGTCGTGCCTGGCCGTGTGCACGTGAGCCTGGACGCGCGACACGCGGCGGATGCAATTCGGACTGCGGCGATTGAGGAAGTGGTTGCGAAGGCCAATGGAATCGCGGCAACACGCAAGGTCACGCTGGAACGGACGAATTGGCTGGACCAGCCGTCGGTGCCCATGGATGAAAGCTTAACCGCCATGCTGGCTGAGGCAATTGAGGCGGCCGGCTACGAAAGCAAGCGGATGCCAAGCGGCGCGGGACACGATGCCATGGTGATGGCTGCGAAGGTTCCCGCTGCGATGCTTTTTTTGCGATCCCGCGAGGGCATCAGTCATCATCCTGCGGAAGCGGTAAACGTGGAAGATGTGGAGGCGGCACTGCTCGTGGGGAAGCTGTTTCTGAAGCGCTTTGCCGGGAGCGTTGATTAGAATGCTGACACGAGGTCGAGATTGCAACATCTTGGATTTACGCGAAGCAGCCTAAAGACGGATCACCTGCTGCAGACGCCCGATACTTTTATTCGCACACCACTGCCGGGGGCGATGGGAGTGGATTTTGTGGTGCACGCGGCTCCGCGCCTGGGAGCTGGATTCACGCAGATGACGGCGGAGTTTTTGAAGGATGGAACTCTGGGGCCGGCCCCGGCGCAACGCTTTGTGTATGTGCTCGAGGGTGAGCTGGTGCTCAGTGCGGGGAGCAAGGAATGGACGCTGGCAGCGAATGGATTTGCCTTTGTTCCCGCGGGAACGGCGCATACGGTGCGCGCCGTCGATCGCGCTCGGGCCGCGGTGATCGAGAAACCGTATGGAGCGATGAGTGAGAGCGATGACGTCGCGCAAATCGTGGTAGGCGACGAAGCATCGATTGCTTCGGTAGCCCTGATGGGAGATGAAGGGCTGCGGGTTCGATCGTTGATGCCGGATGGGCCTGCTTACGATTTTGCAGTCAACACGATGACGTACGATCCGGGCGCGGCTCTGGGCATGGTCGAAGTGCATGTGATGGAACACGGGCTGTTGATGCTTGAGGGCGGCGGTATTTACCGCCTCGGGGATGCATGGTATCCGGTGGAGGCAGGGGATTTTATCTGGATGGCGCCGTACTGCCCACAGTGGTTTGGCGCACTGGGCAAGACGGCTGCGAAGTATCTTATCTACAAAGACTGGCGCCGGCATCCGCTGGTGAAGTGAGTTGGTGCATGGCAATTAAACCTGAAGTGAACATCGGCTTGCTTGCAGACCAGCTCGCGGCGCTGGCCCTGATTTCAGAAGCCGAGCCTCCGCAGGTGACGCGGGTGGTGTTTTCGGATGCGGACATGCGCGCGCGCGCTTATGTCAATGGGCTTTGCGCAGAGGCGAAACTCCAGTTGAAGGTGGATGCCGTCGGGAACACGTTTGCGCGCTGGGAAGGCGGCAATGCGGAGCTGGCGCCGATCGGGACCGGTTCGCACATCGATGCAATTCCCAATGCCGGCTCGTACGACGGGACGGTGGGCGTGCTCGGAGGGCTTGAGGCCATTCGCGCACTGCAGCGTGCAGGATTCAAGCCGAAGCGCTCGATTGAGCTGGTGATTTTTACCGCCGAGGAACCGACTCGATTTGGAATTGGCTGCCTGGGCAGCCGCATGATGGGCAGTGTGCTTTCGCCGGCTGCCGCGCGCGCTCTGCGCGATAAAGAGGGAAATGGACTGGACAATCTGCGCAGACATGCGGGGTTTTCCGGTGAGTTGGAGACGGTTGCGGTTCGGACGGGACGCTTTCACCAGTTTTTGGAGCTGCACATTGAGCAAGGCCCATTGCTGGAGGAGAGAGGCATCGACCTGGGACTGGTGACGGCGATTGCCGCGCCGGCAAGCTTGCGCATTGTGGTAGAGGGCGAGGGCGGGCATGCCGGCGGCAAGCTAATGCCGGGCCGCAAAGACGCGCTGGCTGCGGCCGCGGAACTGATTCTCGCTCTTGAATCGCTGGCGCGGTCGACAGGCGCGGTTGACACGGTTGGAACGGTCGGGATATGCGAGGTCTTTCCGGGAGCCGTAAACAGCATCCCCTCGAAGGTGCGGCTCGAAACAGATATCCGGGATACAGACGGCGCACGGCGCGATGGAGTTCTTGAAGGCCTGAAGCTGGCGTGCGCTGAAGTGGCAGTACGGCGGGGAGTTACGGTCACGACGGAGCTTGTGAATGCGGATCCGCCTACGCTGTGCGATGTGGAGATTCTGGCGGCGCTGGAGGCGAGCGCGAAAGAAGCGGATCGCACATGGCAGAAGATGGTGGCTCGCGCTTACCACGATTCTTCGTTTGTCGCGTGCATTGCGCCGGTGGCTATGCTCTTCATTCCCTGCCGCGGCGGAGTCAGCCACAGGCCCGATGAGTATGCGTCGCGCGAATGGATTGGGGCGGGTGTCGACGTGCTGGCGCGGACCCTGGCGCGACTTGCCGGCTGAACGAATCCCTTTGCAAGTGGGGCAAGCCGTTGTATGCTATGCCTCAACCCGCACGCGATTGAAGCTGGCCAGACCATGAATACGAGCGAGAAAACCCGCATCGTCGGCGCCCCCGTCCTTCGCAAAGAAGGGGTGCAGAAGCTGTTGGGGCAGGCCCTCTATGTGGATGATATTTCGCGCGAGGGGATGATTCACGGGGCAACGGTGCGCAGCACGATCCCACGAGGACTGATCCGTTCGATTCACTACGACGAGCGCATCGACTGGGACGCGTTCACCGTGGTGACGGCTGCCGATATCCCGGGAAAGAATCATATTCAGCTGATTTTCGCGGATCAGCCCTGCCTGGCAGATGGAGTTGTGAACCACTGCGACGAAGCGATTGTGTTGCTCGCGCATGCGGATAAACACAAACTGCGCGAGGCGATGGCTGCTGTGCGCATTGAGTACGAGGCCCTGCCCGCGGTTTTTACCATTGAAGAAAGCGAGCGGCGAGAGCAGATTGTGTGGGGAACAGACAATCTGCTCAAGAGCTTTCTTCTTGAAAAGGGCGATGTCGATACGGTGTGGGCCAATGCCGCGCACGTTGTCGAAGGAGAATACCGCACGGGCGCGCAGGAGCATCTTTACATTGAAAACAACGGCATGATTGCGGAGTGGAGCGAAGCAGAGGGCGTGACGGTGTGGGGATCGTTGCAGTGCCCCTACTACGTTCACAAATCGCTGCTGGCGGTTTTCGATTTGCCCGAAAACAAAGTCCGCGTGATCCAGACGGAAACGGGCGGAGCTTTCGGCGGCAAGGAAGATTTTCCTTCCACGCTCGCGGCGCATGCGGCATTGCTGGCGATGAAGAGCGGCAAGCCGGTGAAGATGGTGTACGACCGGATGGAGGATCTGGCGGCGACGACCAAGCGGCATCCCTCGCGCATACGGCATAGGACCGCTCTTGACAAAAATGGGAAGCTGCTCGCCATGGACATTGATCTGGCCACGGATGGAGGCGCTTACTCGACGCTTTCGTCGACCGTGCTCTCGCGCGCAACCCTCCATTCGCCCGGTCCTTATGTGTGCCCGAATGTGCGTATCCGCTCGCATGCATGGGCAACGAACACGGTTCCCTATGGGGCGTTTCGCGGCTTTGGCGCGCCGCAGGGAATATTTGCAATCGAGTGCCACATGGATGAAATCGCTGTTGCACTCAATATGGATCCGGTTGAGTTGCGCCGGGGAAATTTTCTGCACGATGGGGACACCACCGCAACGGAACAGGTGATGCGAGAACCGGTGATCCTGGATCAACTGTTGGAGCGCGCGCTCAAGGAGAGCGATTTCTACGCGAAGCGTGAGCACTATGCGCGCGAGAATGCTTCGAGCGCGGTGAAGCGCGGTATGGGCCTGGCCGCGTTCTATCACGGCGCGGGGTTCACGGGATCGGGCGAGCGTTATCTGAATTCGATTGCCGGGCTGGACGTGACGCCGCAGGGGAAAGTGCGCGTCCTGGTGGCAAATACGGAGTTCGGTCAGGGCACAAATACGATTCTTTCGCAGATTGCTGCTGAGGCGATTGGGATTGGATATGAAGATGTGGAGATGGCTCCCGCGGACACGCGCGTTGTGCCAAACAGTGGGCCCACCGTGGCGTCGCGGACATCGATGGTGGTAGGAAAGCTGATTGAGCGCGCGGGACTACAGCTTGTAGCATGGCTGCGGGAAGAATCGGGGCTTGAAGAACGATATTCCGCGTCTGAGTTTTTCGCGGCGTGTGCGCGTTATGGAGCCGCTCACGGTGAGGTGGTTTCGTTATGCCGGTACGAAGCACCGCCCAACATCTATTGGGATGACAAGACGTATCGGGGAGAGGCATACCCCGCATATGCGTGGTCGATTCATGTGGCCCAGGTTGCAGTGGATACGAATACATATTCCGTGCAGGTGGAGGACTTTTGGGCGGTGCAGGAAGTCGGCCGTATTCTCAACCCCATTCTTGCCGGCGGGCAGATTGAAGGCGGCATTGCGCAGGCTATCGGGTATGCGCTCTATGAAAAGGTAATTTTGCAGGACGGTCACATGGTGAATAACCAGATGACCAACTACATTATGCCGACGGCGGAAGACGTTCCACCGATTCACATCTTCTTTGAGGAAATCCCTTTTCAGCATGGGGGATTCGGAGCAAAGGGAATTGGCGAGCTGCCCCACGATGGGCCCGCACCCGCAATTCTTAATGCGATTCGAGATGCAACGGGCGTGGGCTATCATGCGATTCCGCTTATGCCCGAGGACATATTTGCGCATTTCATTGCGCACGAGATCAACGTGGAGACAGTTTCAGCATGAGCACCTTCCCGGCGATACGCTTCAACGTCAACGGTGAAGACCGCGAAGTGCGGGTTGCGCCGATGAAGCGGCTGCTCGACGTGTTGCGCGAAGATCTGGGGCTGACGGGTTCAAAAGAAGGCTGCGGCGAAGGGGAATGCGGATCGTGCTCAGTGCGCATGAACGGCGAGTTGGTTAACAGCTGCCTGGTGCCTGTGTTGCAAGCGGAGGGAGCGAGCGTGCAGACGGTAGAGGGTCTTGCGGCAGCCGGGAAGATGCATCCACTGCAAGAGGCATTTCTGCAATGCGGAGGAGCGCAGTGCGGCATTTGCACGCCGGGCATGTTGATGGCGGCCACGCAATTGCTGTCGGTGAATGCGCATCCAACAATGACCGAGATTCGTGAGGGGCTCGCGGGAAACCTATGCCGCTGCACAGGGTTCACCCGCATTTTTGAGTCGGTGATCGCGGCAACCGCCAAGAATCGCGAAGAGCGAATCGAAGAGCCCGCTCATGCGCGGTAATCCTGATGCGCATGAGCTGATCGCACCGGGCAATCTGGACTCGGTGCTGGAACTGCTTGCGAAGGAGCCAAGCGAGTGGACGCCGATTGCAGGCGGCACTGAGATCATGGTGGCTCACGCCGCGGGCCGGCTCGGCGCGAAAAAGCTTGTGAGCCTGTGGGGCATTGACGAATTGCGTTTCATCAAGGAGAAAGAGGCCAGCATCACGATTGGCGCGGGCGCGACGTTTAGAGACTTGCGAGCGCATCCGGGAATTGGGGTGAAGTTGCCATTGCTTGCCATGGCCGCGAGTTGGATTGGCTGCATTGCCAACCAGAGCCGAGCCACCCTGGGAGGGAATCTTGTGAACGGCTCTCCGGCGGCGGATTCTTCTCCAGCGTTGCTCGTGTATGACGCGGAAATCGAACTGGCATCGGTGCGTGGACGGCGGCGGATTCCGTATTCTGCTTTTCACACTGGATATAAGCGCAATGCGATGTTGCCGGATGAATTGCTGTTTGCAGTGCATCTTCCGCTGCGGTTTGCAGAACAGAGGCACTACTTGCGCAAGGTGGGGACGCGGCGCGCCATGGCGATTTCAAAAGTAGCCCTGGCGGCCACAGCATGGCTTGAAGATGGGCTGATACGCGAAGTGAGGCTTGGCGCGGCAAGCCTGGCGCCCTTTCCAATGAGGCTTGTAGAGACCGAAGTTGCACTGTTGGGGAGAGCTCTGAACGCAGAGTCAATTCAGTTGGCTTGTGCGGCTTTGCAGAAAGAGGCAAAGCCGATCGACGACATTCGATCGACCGGGGCATACCGGAAACGCGTCGCAATCAATTTGCTCACCGAGTTTCTGACAGCTCTGGCGACCGAGGGCCAAGGAAGATGAACGAGGTACTCCGTTTGTGGAATGGGGAAAGCGAGGAGGCCGCGCTGCGTGCAATGGTTGCGTGCTGTGGGGCGCACCGTTGGGCCGAGGCCATGGTTGCGTTGCGCCCGATTGAAAACATCAGGGATCTCAGCGAAGCGGCCGATCGCGTGTGGAGCACAATGGAAGCTGAGGATTGGCTCGAGGCATTCGGCAGTCATCCACGCATTGGCGAGCGAAAAGGCGCGCACGCCGGCGCGGGGTCGGCAAGCTGGGCACAGCAGGAACAGGCTTCAACGCAGAGTGCGGCCGACGCCGTACTTGCGGAATTGGCGACCGGGAATGCCGCGTACGAAGAGCGCTTTGGCTTCACGTATATCGTTTGCGCCACGGGAAAGAGTGCCGAGGAAATGCTGGCCATCCTGAATCGACGATTGAAGAACGACCGGGCTGCCGAGTTGGTGGAGGCGGCGGAACAGCAGCGGCAGATTTTGCAAATTCGTTTGGGAAAGTGGCTGGTGGAATGAGCGGAATTACAACACATGTGCTGGACGCAGTGCTTGGAAAGCCGGCGGGCGGCATCGCGGTGCGGCTGGAAAGGCGCGAGAACAGCGAATGGATGACTGTCGCGGAAACCGGAACCGATGCGGATGGGCGGTGTCGCAATCTGACCAGCGAAGCAGGAGCGGGTACGTACCGGCTGACCTTTGCAACCGGTGACTATCTGGCGGCCAAGGGCAGAAACAGCCTTTATCCCGAGATCTCCGTTGTTTTCGCGTGCGGCGGCGAGGACTCCTATCATCTCCCGCTCTTGTTGAGCGACAACAGTTACACAACCTATCGAGGAAGCTGACACGATGGCACGATTGGGTAAGAATTGCTACGGAAAATCGCGCGTGCGTTTGTCGCGCATTGTTCGCCACGGAGACCGACATGAGTTCAACGAGTGGACCGTGCACGTTTTCCTGGAAGGCGATTTTGAATCCAGCTTTACGGAAGCAGACAACAGCAAGATTCTGCCAACCGACACGATGAAAAACACGGTGTACTCGATTGCGCGCGATTCGCAGGCGGAGACGATCGAGGCATTTGCGATGGAGTTAGGTGACCATTTGCTCACCAACAATCCGCACGCGAGTGGGGCCAGGGTAGAGATTGAAGAGAAGGCATGGGAACGGTTGATTGTGGATGGCATTCCGGAGGCGACCACTTTCAGGCTTGGCGGTCCGGAGCTCCATACAGTGCGTGCCGTTCGTGATCAGGGCCGCTTATGGTCTGTGCGGTCGGGTGTCGCGGGGCTTGTGATTTTGAAGACGACGAAATCGGCATTCACCGGATATATGCGGGATAGGCTGACAACACTCAAACCGGCTACAGATCGGATCTTCGGGACGAGTGCGACGGTTACCTGGGAATTTGCCGAGGGAGCGGCCCAGGACTATACACAGGTGCGAGAGCGTGTTGTGTCCGCACTGCTAAAGGAGTTTGCAGCGCACGTCAGCATGAGCGTGCAGCACACGCTCTTCGATATGGGGAAAGCTGCACTCGAGGCGGTCCCGGAAATCGTGAACATTCGGTTGACGATGCCGAACTTACATCATCTGCTCGCGGATTTGAGTCCGTTTGGACAGGACAATCCCATTCATATTTTCGTACCCATTGACGAGCCGCATGGATACATTGAGGCAACAATCGAGCGTTGAAGTCTTATCCGAGGTGCATTCGGTCCTCGGGGCGGTCGATATCAATCTCGCCGCCATCGAACGCGACTTGAATCAGCGGGCATGGCGGCCGGAGAAGCAAGGTTCGAGCGCCTTTGTCGCCTTGCAGTGCAAAGAGATATGGGAACACTCTGCGCGGAAAGGCAGCCGGAACGCCGAGCGCGCCGGAATACTCTGACGCTGCGATCGACGGATCGGCTTGTTCACTGAAGGCATCAATCAGATTGCGGAGATGTGCGACGGAAAGACGAGGCTGATCACACGCAAGAATCAGAACTCCCGGTGAATCGGGTTGATCTTCGTTCAGTGCGAGAAGACCGGCGTGAATCGAGGACGCGATACCCTCCATCCAGCGGTGATTGCGCACCGCGATGCCTTCGGTATTCTCGAAGGCCTTGCTCACCTGCCCAGAATGCGCACCGATCACCACATAAACCGGGTTTGCGCCGGCTGTAAGGGCCATGCGGATCGTTCGAGCGAGAAGAGTTTCGCCTTCAAGAGTGAGCAATTGCTTCGGTTCGCCGAGACGACGACTCGCGCCAGCGGCAAGAACAATGGCTGGAAGTGAATGCGTCACGGTTGCCCCTCGGCGTCGGGCTGCAACAGGATGAGAAGCACAATGCCTACGACCGCAAACGTGCGAAATGCGGCTTCCTGACCGTTCCATACATGCGATTGCCACATCAGAAACCATTCCGCACCAATGGAAAGAAAGGCAACAAGCCACATTAAGAGTGAGATTGTCAGGCCGAGGACTGGCACACGCTTGGCGCTGTTGAAGGCAACCGCAGAGTGGCGCAGCGAGCGAAGCAAGTTGATGGCGCCCCACCAGAGAAGGATTGCGGTAACAATCTCCCAGGCGATGATACCGAGATAGAACGCGAGGTGAAACGCAGGAGACGGGAGCGCCCGCCACAGGCCGCGATTGCCCGGAAAAGTGGAATCCATAGAGAGAACGTGGCGAACAAACTGGTAATTGGAATCGAAGTCTGTGAGGTTATTGAAGACGACGAGGGAGTAGAAGAGGGCAATGCCTGCCACCAGTGCGATTTTTGCCGCGCGCGTGATCATGGGGACCTGCCTGGCTTCATGTTAATTTGGCGGATGGAGGCGGCCAAGAGAATTCCCGTCGAGCGTGCTACATTCAATAGCAAATGACGGAATCGCACACACCAGAACAGACTCTCGAAGCGCTTGGATACAAGCTGCCGCCTGTGCCGGCACTGGGCGGTAACTACGTTCCCGCGAAACGTGCAGGCTCAATTGTTTATCTCTCCGGCGCTGTTTCCACAGGCCCCGACGGATTTATTACAGGGACGGCGGGCCTTGACCGGACTATCGAAGAAGGCTATGCCGCGGCACGCGCGTGCGCGCTCACTCTGCTCGCGGTGCTCAAGCGCGAAATCGGATCGCTGGACCAGGTTGCCGAAGTGTTGACTGTGAATGGCTACGTGAATTCTGCGAATGGGTTCCCCGACGCTCCGGCTGTGATCAACGGCGCGTCAGATCTGCTGGTTGCCGTATTCGGCGAAGCGGGGCGGCACGTGCGCGCGGCAGTCGGGTTGAACGCATTGCCGCGCAACGCTCTTGTGGAAGTGCAGATGACCGTTCGAGTGAAAGAGTCATGAGCGAACACAGGCTCAATGCGGAGCCGACGCATTCCGTGTGGGACCGATCGCTGGCGCCGCGATTGCGAATTGAGCCGGGCGACGAGGTTGCTTTCGAGTGTACCGACTCAAGCGGCGGCCAGGTTCGCCCAGGCACCACGATTGCGGAGTTCCTGGCCATCGATCGCACGCGCATCCATGCGCTCACAGGGCCTGTATGGATAGAAGGAGCGGAAGCCGGCGATGTGCTTGAGGTCGAGGTGCTCTCTACGCGCCACGCGGATTGGGGATGGTCGAGCGTGCTGGAGGGGTTGGGATTCCTCAAAGACCGCTTTTGCGAGCCTTATCTCTTCCACTGGCAACTCGACGGAGAATCAACCAGTTCGCTGGCTCCGGCGGTTGTTCCGGTACGCCCGTTCCTTGGCGTGATGGGCGTAGCGCGCACGGATGACGGGGCGTTCCGCACACGGGCACCCGGGTCTTTCGGCGGAAATCTGGATGTGCGCGAACTGTGCGCGGGAGCGCGTCTCTATTTGCCCGTGTTCAATACGGGGGCGCTGTTTAGTTGCGGTGATGGGCATGCGGCCCAGGGCGATGGGGAAGTGTGCATTAACGGAATTGAATGTCCGCTGGACGTGACGCTGCAATTCCAACTGCACAAACGGGAACCGCTGGCTGGACCGATCGTCGAAGCCAGTGAAGCGTTCGCGGAGGATTCCTGCGCCGATGCGTGGGTGGTGGTGGAGAGCGGCACCGACATGGCGGCGACCGCTCAGGCCGCGACGACCCGCATGGTTGATCTGCTCGTGAGCCGGTGGGACTTTAGCCCGGTGCACGCGTACATTCTTTGCAGCGTTGCGCTGAAACTGCGGCTAAGCCAAGTGGTCAACGAGCCAGTGTTCACGGTGAGCGCGGCAATCAGCAAGCAGATTCTTCCCAATCGACGGTTATTTCCCACGCAATGACGATCAACGATCCCGAAGTCGTGGCGGAAGTTCGGTCGCTCTACCCGCGTTATGAAGAAGCGCTGGTTAGCAACGACGTGGAAACACTGCTGGCGATGTTCTGGAACGGCCCGGAAGTGATGCGGTTTGGTGCTGCAGAAAATCTGTACGGCCCTGAGGAGTTGGCCGCCTTCCGCAATGGCCGGCCTGCCGTGAACCTGGCGCGCGTCGTCACTCGTTTCAATGTTGTGACGTTCGGAAAGGACTTTGCCAGTGTGACTCTGGAGTTTGAGCGAACGTCAGCGACGGGAGTGGTGAAGGGCCGGCAGAGCCAGGTCTGGGTGAGGTTCAGGGATGGCTGGCGGATTGTGCAAGCGCATGTTTCCATGTTGCCGTTTGGGTAAAGAGTTCTTGAGATAGAGGCGGGCGGCAACGGTGGTTCAGGCTGAAAGGATCACGGTCAAGTGCTCCAGGGGAACACTGCGAAAAGCTGCCTCCAGGGCCGCGGAATCGGCAAAGTACTTTCCGAAAACATGGCGCGCGGGCAATGAGAACGTGAGCTCGGTTTCCTGGAATGGCCATGGAGCCAGACGAAAGTGGCGTGAAGCGAGGGGCATCACCTGCACTTCGACCGCCGCCCCATTGTTGAGCGGAAGAGGATGGAGCAGGTGCGCGGGAGACGCGTAGGCGACGCAGGTTAAAAGGGAAAGATTGTCGCATGCCTGCAAGAGGCGGAAGTGCTCGATAATGGTCTGCTCGGATTTTTCGATGACCGAAAGAGCGGGATCTGCGGCGATCGAGGTGCGCAACTCGTTCTGATAGATCTGCTGGCGAACGAGAAATGCATCGAGCAAAACGAGACCCTCGGTAGCGATGGTCGAACGGTCGGCATGAGCGGTGAGCAAGTTATAGGTGTGCATTGAAATGAGCAGGCCGGCGTATGGGTCTTGCTCGGCAACAATGCGCACGGCGCGGTCGCGGACCTGAAGATACTCTTCAAGATCGATTTCTTCGAATGCCGAATATCTGCCGACGAGCTCCGTGGAAAATGCGGAAGGCTTGCCCTGACGCGTTGTGGTGGGATGCGCGTCGCGTGCGGCCCATCCATCATCGTGAAGGGAAATGCCTTTGAGGACGCGGGCGCGGGGAGCGGGCTTGCGGAATTGTGAATTTCCCCAGGCGGCGGCGAAATCCCCGGCGAGCCGCGCGTGATCGGGATGTGTGATGAGCCACCATCCTGAATCCGATTCCATGCGTAACAAAGGGTATTCTCCTTATTCGACCGATTCCGGGCGCTTCGATTCATGCCAGTTATGCAGGGCGAGCCACTCAAAGAACATCACGATGAAAAAGAAACTGAAGCCAAGAACCGTCGCCGCAAAGACAAGTGCAAACAGGTAGCCGGTCTCCATCTGATTGCTTGCATAGATGATTGCATAGCCCAGACCGCCTTCCCCGACGCGCGTAGAGCCGGCAAACAATTCTCCAGTGATTCCGCCAATGACGCTGATTCCGGCCGATATGCGGATGCCCGTGAAGAGATTCGAGAGGGCGTTCGGCAGTCGAAGCTTAAACAACACCTGCGCGGGCGTAGCCTTGTACATGAGAAAAAGGTGAACCATGTTTTCGTCAACACTGATCAAGCCTTGCGTTGTGTTGGCAATGATGGGCGCCAGGCAAATAATGAACGTGACAATGGTGACGGAAAAGATGCCGGCGCCAGCCCAGTTAATGATGAGGGGCGCGATGGCGACGATGGGAACGGTTTGAAGGAGAATTGTGTACGGATAGAGGAGCTGACGAAGCCATCGCCACTGCGCGAACACCATAGCCGCGGCGACGCCCGCGATGACACTGGCGACCAGCCCGCCGCCGGCTTCTTCTGCTGTGATCCAAAGCGAATTGAGAAGAGACGGATAGCGATCGCGGAGTGCCACTGCGACGGCGACGGGGCCGGGGAGGATATAAGCAGGCAGATGATTCAGGCTGACGACAGCTTGCCAGAGGCCCAGTAAACAAGCGAGCACGATGACACTGTTGAGGCCGAGGAGCGCTTGCTTTTTCATGCGTGGGCCACCGCTCTTAACAGGCGCGACACCTGCGTGACCTGTCCTTCAAAAGCTTTGGATTCGCGCGTCTCTGCTGTGCGTGGCCACGGCAGATCGACTGCGTATTCGTGCGCGATGCGGCCCGGATGCGGAGCGAGGATTACGATGCGCGAGGAGAGAAAAACAGCCTCTGCAACCGAGTGCGTGACAAAAAGTACAGTCCAATTCTGCTCGGAATAGAGGCGAAGGAGTTCTTCATTGAGGCGGTCCCGTGTCATTTCGTCCAGGGCGGCGAAGGGCTCATCCATGAGCAGAATGCGTGGACGGCTTACGAGTGCGCGGGCGATGGAAGCGCGCATCTTCATTCCGCCGGAGAGCTGACGCGGATAGTGGGTGGCGACATGCGCGAGGCCGACGAGTTCGAGCATGCGCGACACGCGTTCTTTGCGCGCCAACCGTGCCGCATGTTCCAGCTCCATACCCAGGCCGACGTTTTGCTCCACCGTTCGCCACGGCAGGAGCGTTGCATCCTGAAAGATGAAGCCGACAAGATCGCGCGCATTCTCCGGAGTCATGCCATTCACCTGAATGACGCCTTCACTTACCGGGATGAGGCCAGCAACCAACTTGAGCAATGTGGATTTCCCGCAACCGGATGGGCCGAGAAACGTGACAAATTCCCCTCGCTTGACCTCGAGCGAAACAGATTCGACGGCAAAAGTTCCCTTGCGGAAGCGTTTGCTAACTCCTTGAAGAAATATCTCGGGGATCGAGCCATCCCGGGTAGTCACCACGCCTGCACCTCCGCAACGGGAAGATAGAGCGCTGACGGATGGTCCGCCGAGTGAAGGATTTGCTGCGTAGATCGAGCCCAGGTCCAATTGTCCGCATCCTGCGGGGCGACGGCCTGCGAGGGATTGCGGTCATAGAGTGGAAATGCCGAACTGGCAATTTCGAGACGAAGAAGGTCCCCTGGCGCGAGAACGAATGCAGTTGGTTCCAGCGTAAATTCCCAAAGATGGACTTGGTCGGGCGCATAGCCTGCATGGCGAAACAGATGCTGGCTACGAGCAATCCCGATGGAAAGAAATTCGGCGCGACCGCCTGGTTTTACGCGCACGAGCTTGGCCGTGAAGTCCGCGTGAGGAGCCGATGTTGCCGCATACAGCTTGATGCGCGGATGACCGAAGACTTCAATCGAGTTTTGGAAAGATGCGGAGGTGTACACGAGGAGATTGTTGCCGAGCTCCATCTGCGCTTGATCGAAGCAGCCCGCAAGGGCCTGTGGTCCGCCGGGGGCCGTTACGGGCACTTCGGGGTCGTAGATAAAAATGTCCCGAGGCTCATCGCCGCCAGGCGGAACGCTATCGAGGTGTCCATCGCCTTTGCGGGAATTGGCATTGCCCATGCTGCGGAGATAGAGGGGAAACGCCGCGTCTGACGGCCACTCCGAAGCCTGACGCCATTCGTTCGGGCCCAGGGAGAAATAGCGGATACGCGGTTCGGGGGGAGACGGCGGCGAATTTTTCAACCACCGATCGAACCAATGGAGAAGGATTTCATCGGTATTGAGATTGGCGGCTTCGCCAAGGTTTGAGTCGCCAACGCAATCTCCCCACGGAATGTGGACCCATGGGCCGGCAACCAGGTACTGATTGTCGCGCGCAAAGGCGTTGGCCGCATGTTTGCGAAGACCCAGGTAGCCGCTGATGGATCCTTCGAGGTAGGTGTCAAACCAGCCGGAAATGTGGAGCGCAGGAATCTGGATGCGATCAAGACGCGAACTGACATCCAGGGCGGACCAGTATGCGCCGGGCTCGCGATGCGAGAACCAGTCGCGAACATAGGAAGGGAGTGCGGCGTCGACGATTGCTGGATGCTGCGCATAGGGCACATGTGCAGATTGGGCGCGAATATTGCCCCACGCGGCCTCAAGCTTGTCGTTCGCCGTACGAAGGCCCATGCGGCGCGCGTCCTCACGGAGCATCTGAATTCCCCAGCCGAGAGCGGAACTCAAGCGAAGTGCGCCGTGGTGATAGAACCAGCCGTTGTAGAGATCCGCAGCGGTCATGTGCGGAGCGATGCACAGCAGCCCCGCAGGCCGCTCAACGGCGGCAAGTAGTTGTGTGGCGCCCTGATATGAGAAGCCGTACATGCCCACGCGCCCGTTGCATGCGGGATGCTTGAGAAGCCATGCGATAGTTTCTGCGCCGTCGCGCGCTTCGTGGCGGAAAGGATAGAAAATACCTTCCGAATCGCCGCGGCCACGGACGTCCTGAATAACGACATGGTAGCCGTGCCTTGCGAACCACACGGGGGGCGCGTAGACAACTGTCGAGGCGATATCACGACCGTAAGGCTGACGCATGAGGAGCGTGGGCCACGGCCCATCGGATCCAGGGTAGTAGTGATCGGAGACAAGCCTGGTTCCATCGGAGAGCTTGCAGGCGACATTGCCCTCGAGACGCACACCGTCTCCGCAATCGACGAGACTCGCGGCGCGTTCCGGCATCCTCAGGCTCCGTGCCTCGGCTCAAATTGGAACATAGCGACAAGAACCTCGGCTATGCGCGTGGCGGCCTCGTTGGACCATTGCTCGCCTTTCTCCGGGGTCGCGGGCGAGGGATCTCCCATGACGCCGCTCGGAGCAATGTCGCGGGTGAGCCATGCGAAGTTGGCAGATGAGCCTTCCGGCTTCAACAATTCAGGCTGATCGACGCGGGCAATGTAGTTCGCGGTGTATTCATCCGGATAGACCAGAGCGGGCGCGGCATGGAGCAGAAAGGCGGTTTCGATCTCACCGGCATGGAAGCCATAGGAGCGCTCCTGTGGACTGACACCTTCGAAGGCCGCGCCAGCAGAGCCGAAGAGCGAGAAGGTGCGAAGACCAAACTCGGCGCGAAGGTCGCGCGCCAGCACATCGACGAGCGACGTGTTTCCGCCGTGAGTGTTATAGAGCACCACCTTCTTGAATCCGGATGCCGCGATGCTTGCGCCGAGGTCGCGGACAACGGAGAGGAACGTTTGCGCGCTGACGGAAAGCGTTCCAGGAAAGCCGATATGCTCGTTGCTTTTGCCGTAGCAGACGGGAGGCAATGCATAAATGGGCAAGTCACCGGGAAGAAGATCAAGCGCTTTGCCGAGGAGCAAATTGTTGATGAGCGTATCTGTTGCGAGCGGCAGATGATGGCCGTGCTGCTCAATGGCGGCAGTCGGCAGGACGAGCAGCGTAGACTCGCGCGGCAACGCGTCGACTTGCTTCCAGGTGAGATAGGCGAAATTGCGTGCGTCCGGAATCCAGGTCTTCATGGTGTCCCCGTGTGTTTGAGGAAGCTGATCATTTTGCCGGGATTGAGCAGGCCGCGCGGATCGTATTTTTGTTTGGCGCGCAACTGAATGTTGTCGGTGCGAAAGCGGCCGGCGTCCTCGAGATAGTTGACGTGCGGATTGGCAACGAATACGCCGATGGAGCGGCAATAGCCGATCATGTCATTCAGCCGTTCTTCCGTGGTGAAGCGGACGATGGGAATTGCGCCGGGGATCACGACGTTGTCGCCGTTTTTCATGAATTCGATGTGGAAGAGAAAATCGTGACCGTAGCGCGTGCGGAGCAGGTGAAATTGTTCTTCGCAATTGTCGGGCGAAAAACCGCATTGCAGATAGGTCCATGAGGGGTCAGCCTTCATGGCCCAGAGCGTTGTGTGATTCCAGGTGTAGTCGCTGAGAAGGGGCTGCGTGCGCGGACCAGTGAACGCGCTTGCGAAGGTGATTTCACCGCCTGCTGCCTGGGCGGTGGTGCTGAGGGCCTCGAGCTGCGGGGTTGCAATCATGAGGAGCGCGAGGGATTTCCCGTCGCGTACAACCTGCTTGATAGGCATGAAAAAAGATGGAATAGGCCATTCAAAAACAGTGACGAGGCGCTTGGTCCATTCGGAGCCGACGGCGATATCGCGGGAGAATCGGAAAGCGCGATCAAATGTATCGAAGGCGATCGTGCATTGCGTCCACTCGATGGCGGGTGTGAGGGCGAACCAGATGCGAGTGAGGATCCCGTTGGTTCCCCAGGCGTGCAGGATTTCATGCACTGCGGCGCCTTGGTGGAGAACCACGCGCGGTGGATCTTCCATGGTGACGACCTCAAAAGCACGCACGGTGTCGAAGTCGCGCAGGCCGCCGTGGGCGACCGAGCCGATGCCGCCAGAGCCACCAGCGAGAAAGCCACCGACCGAGGCTTTGGCGAGCGTTGACGGGTACATGCGGAGTTCCCAGCCTTTTTTGCGGGCTTCCGTCTCAAGGACGGCGAGACGCAGGCCTGGCTGGCAAACGGCGACGCCGTCGGGAGTAATCTCTTCGAGCCTGTCCATAAGGGAGAGATCGAGAACGATGCCGCCATGGAGCGGGACACATTGGCCGTAGTTTCCGGTTCCCGCACCACGGGGGGTCACGGGAATCTCGTGCCGACCGGCAAAGCGAAGGATCGCGAGGAGTTCGCCGGTGTTGATGGGCTGCACAGCAACGTCGCCGGTTTTCGTTGCAAGCAATGGCCGCAGGACCGGGGAGTACCAGTAAAAGTCGTGCGAAAGGCGATCGAGCACGGCGGGCGCGCTCAGCACGCGGGCGGGGTCGGCGACGAGTTGAGACAGTTCGGCTGTCATTCCGGACAGCATAGGCCGAGAACCTTTCGAAACACTCGAGAACGATCTGGAAATCTATTTGCGCTTACGGGTAGACCAGAGCCGAAAAGCCTGCAGCATGCGGGGATGAGTAAAGAGAGCATAACATTCGTCGCGCAAAATGGGGCCGTCGACGATGCAGGCCATATCGCTGCGCGCGGCGACTTCAACGGCGGGGATGCGAATCTGATTGCAGTGGCGATTTGCGTCTGCGATTGTGGCGCCGTAAACAATGCGGTCGAGACCGGCCCAGAGAGCGGCACTCATGCACATGGGGCAGGGTTCACAGGTTGTGTAGAGCGTATAACCATTGAGCGAAAGTTTGCGCAAGCGTTTGGTTGCCTTGCGAATGGCGCGGACTTCAGCGTGGGAGCTCGGGTCGAATTCCTGGGCGACGGCATTTAATGCGCGAAGAAGAAGGCTGCCGCTTTTGGTATGGACAATCGAGGCGCCAAATGGACGTGGGCGTGGTGTACGGAGCGAGCGGGCCGTAAAAGAGGCGATGGCGGCCATGCGCGCAAGGTCGGCTGTTGCATGATCCGCTGGGGCGGCGCGGTGAACAGAAGCACGACGCGGTGCTGGCTTCGAAGCGACTCCCATACTCGAAATTAGCATGGCGGGTGGAGACCATGCGCGAAAAATCCTGCGGACGGAATGCGTTGAGGGGTACGCATACAATCTCCCTATGACCCAGGCCGAGGGAAGCATCCGAAGACTACGCACGGAACTGGCGCAGGGAACCACACGGCCCTCAGAGCTGGCGAAATCCGCTCTGGCGCAATCGAACGGGAACGATTCGCGCAACACGTATCTCTGGCAAAACGCAGACTGGACGCTGACCGAAGCCGCACGTGCGGAAGCGATGCCACGCGCGTCAGGGGGAGTGTTCGGTGATGGGCGCGCGGAGCTCTGGGGATTGCCGGTTTCGGTAAAGGACTGCTTCGACCTTACGGGAGCTCCGACCAGTTGCGGAGTAAAGTTCTATCGCGACCTGCACGGGAAAGCTACGAAGGACTCATGGCTCGTGGAACGGTTGCGCGCGGCGGGCGCGGTGATTACGGGCAAGACTCACCTGCATCCGCTGGCCTACGGAATCACGGGAGAGAATCCGGAATTTGGGGACTGCGTGCAGCCACGAGATGCGACGGCGCTGACGGGTGGGTCTTCATCGGGAGCCGTGGCAAGTGTGCAGGAGGGTTCGGCGGTGGTCGCGATCGGCACAGACACGGGTGGGTCGATTCGCGTTCCGGCGGTCCTCGGCGGTCTGGTGGGATACCGCGCGACGTGGGGGCGAGGAGACTGGCGCGGTGGCGCCCATCTTGCTCAATCGTTCGATACGATGGGTTGCATCTTCCGAAGCTTGGAAGATGCTCCTTTGATGGCCAGTTTGTTCGCCTCGGGAGTCGGGTGCGAGGCGTCGCTTCCGACCAGCTTTGCCGTGGTGGACGATAAATTCCCGCATGATTGCGACGCGGAGATTGTGTCGAGTCTGCGTCGCGCGGCACGGGCTCTGGAGAGTTTGGGTCTAAAGCAAAGTCTGATCGACACGGAGTGCTGGGCGGAGTCTTTCGAGATTTTCGCGCCGATCCAGGCATGGGAAGCGGCGCGAATCCATGCGGGGAACTTCGAGCACTTTGAACCTTCGATTCGTCAAAGGCTGGAGTGGGGCGCGGCCATTGATGACGCGGAGTTGCGCTCATTGCGAAAGCGGCATGAGGAATTCCGCACGCGGATGGGTGATTTGTTCGCGGAGCACCAGCTTGTGCTGATGCCGGCGGCTCCGGTGAGGCGTCTCGGCGTGGGCGACGATCACAGCAAGACGCGAGCGCGGTTGTTGCGTTACACCACGCCTTTCAGCCTTGCCGGGGTTCCAGTGGTAACAATTCCCTGCTCCGCCGGAGGCATGCAATTGGCTGCCTGGTGCGGGCACGATGAGGCGCTCCTCAAACTTGCCGCAGCCTGGGCGGTAAACGGAATGAGGGATCTTTCTGCGAGCGCTTAGTGAGAGGGGCGCATGATAGCTTTCATGCAAGCGAGTCATCTCCATTTCTTCCCGAGGTCCTTTTGAGAGGATTGAGAATTTACAGACGTGCAGCCATGTTTGCGGCCGCATCCTGCGCGATTCTGCTGCCCGGTTGTCACGGCGGCAGATCGGACTCCGGGAGCGGTCTCGCTCCGATTCGGCTTCAACTCGACTGGTATCCGCAACCGGAGCATGGTGGGTTTTTTGCGGCGCAATTGCTGGGCTACTACAAGGCGGAGGGGCTGGACGTTTCGCTTCTGCTTTTGCCTCAATACGGAAGCGTGGCACAGTTGGTGGCAACGGGAAAAGCGGACATCGGGTTGGGTTCGAGCGACCAGATTCTGGAGTGGGATTCGAATGGATTGCCGCTGATGGCGATTTCGGCAACCATGCAGCACGATCCGCAGGCGATCATGGTGCATAAGGACTCACCGATTCACGATTTCAAGGATCTCGAAGGCCATACCGTTGCGGCGCAAACGGGCGCGACGTGGTTGAAGTACGTGATCTCGCGGTACAACCTGCACGAGGTGCGGCAGATTCCGTCAACGCTGTCGATTGCGAATTTTCTGGCCGATCCCGGATATGTGCAGCAGATTTTTGTAACCAGCGAACCATTTTTCGCGAAGCAGGCGGGGGCCGAGGTGCGCACACTGCCGATCAGTTCCACGGGCTACGATCCGTATCGCGTATCGTTCACAACGCGCGATTTCGCGGCCAGCAATCCAGAGTTGGTGGCGAAGTTTGTGCGGGCAAGCATCCGCGGCTGGCAGGCTTACCTGGCTGACCCGGCGGCGGTGAACGCCGAATTGCTGAAGCTGAATCCGGCGCTGAATCCGGCGCAGGAGGCCTTTTCCGCGCAGGCGTTGCGCGATGGCCGTTTTGTTACGGGAGAAGGCGCCGGCCAGACGGGTCGAATGACCGCAGCGCGCTGGGATGCCGGCGCAGAGCAGCTCAAGTCGCTTGGCATTCTGCATGGCGCGGTTGATCCGGCAACGGCATATTCGCTGAAGTTCCAGCCCTAGCAGCGCTGAAATCCGGCCTGCGTTGGATGATGAACACCTGGCGGAATTCGCGAAGACTTGCGCGATGGGTGAAAATGGTGTGATGGCCGACCTGGAGCGCATTCTGACGCTGTGGCGCGAACTGGAAAGCGCCGGGCGCGACTATGTGCTGGCGACTGTGATCGCAGTCGAGGGGCCAAGCTACCGCAAGCCGGGCGCGTTTATGCTGCTCTCAGCGGATGGCCGCCGCGCGGGCACGGTAAGTGGGGGTTGCCTGGAGGCGCAGGTAGCGCAGCGCGCCTGGTGGCTTACGGAAAATGGCCCGACGATCCAGCGCTATTCCACGGTTGAAGACGATGGTGATCGGCCATTCGGATCGGGATGCGGGGGCGTAGTAAGCCTGCTGCTTGCAAGGCGCGCGACAACGGGACGGCTGTTGGAGGCACTCGCAGAGGCTTTTGAGCAGCGGGTTCCGATGGCAATTGCAACAGTTCTGGAAGGCGAGCGGCTTGGACTCGGGGTTGCGGTGATATCTGCGCCTGAAGAAACACCCGGCCACGAGGCGGTCGGAGGCGCGCGCGATGAGCTGGATGCCCAACTGCGCAATCTGGCAAACGAAGCCTTGCGGACCCGCTCATCTTTCGAGCGGAAGATCGGGTCTGGCGAAACAGGCGTCAGGGTTTGGGTCGATTTTCGTCTTGAGCGGCCAAGTCTCGGTGTCTTCGGGGCGGGCAACGATGTGCAGCCACTGGTGCGCATGGCCAAGGAGCTGGGTTGGTTTGTCTGGGTGGCAGATGGGCGAAGCCATTTGGTTACGCGAGAGCGGTTTCCGACAGCTGATGAATTGAGCACGCTGCCAGTCGTGGATGGAGATGGCATCCCGCTGGTTCAATGGACTGCGACATTCCCAGGCTTTCGCAGCAGAGACGCGGTCGTGGTGATGACGCACAGTTTTGAGCAGGATGCGCGAATTCTTGCTTTCCTGTTGACGCTTAAATCGCCGCCGGCTTATATCGGAGTTCTTGGTCCGCAGCGCCGAACCCGCGAACTTCTTTGGGCAGCGGCAGGCATTCTGCATTTGCCGGCACACGCTCAAGCAGCGCAGGTGGAAGGCTGGCTGGAGAAACTACACGCACCAATGGGCCTTGACCTGGGTGCGGAGTCTCCGGAGACGATTGCGCTCGCAGTTCTGGCGGAGATTCAGAAACTCCGCACATCGGCGACGGCGCTGCCTCTGCGGGAAGTACGCGCTGTTCCGGTGGTCTTTTCTCGGTAATCACGCTCTTCACAAAGTTGCCCATTGCGTCCCCGATGGATTGCACTAGAATATGAATTCCGACGCTGCCGGTTGGGCGCGTCATGCGGGGCTCTCGCTCAAATCGTGCATGTGAAGAGTGGATGGATGCGGATGGTAGCTGGAGACGTGAATAATCCGCTGGCAGAGCAACTGCCGCCGTTGACGGCGCATGCGGCGGCGGTAGAGGCCGATCGTTGCTTGTACTGCTTCGACGCGCCCTGCACGCACGCCTGTCCCACGCACATCGACATTCCGCGCTTCATCAAGAAAATCGCCTCAGAAAACTTGCGGGGCTCAGCGCAGACCATTTTCGCTTCGAACCTGCTGGGCGCAACGTGTGCGCGGGTTTGCCCGGTGCAGGAGTTGTGCGAGGGAGCATGTGTTCTGGGAAGCGATCACAAGCCCATTGCGATTGGGCGCCTGCAACGCTTTGCCATGGACTGCGCGCGCGATCGCAACATTCGACCGAAAGCCACGGCCACGCCCACCGGCAAATCGATCGCGGTCGTCGGTTCAGGGCCCGCGGGACTTTCGTGCGCAGGCGAACTGGCCAGGCTCGGCCATGCCGTGACGCTTTTTGAAAAGCGAGACATGCCGGGTGGCCTGTCGACCTACGGAATTATTGGGCTGCGGGAGCCGGCGGAAGTGGCGCTCGAAGAGGCGCAGATGATCGAGAGCCTTGGCGTCACGATCACAACCGGAATTGAATTCGGGAAAGACATTGCGCTGCACGACGTGCAAAGAGATTTCGACGCGACTGTGCTCAGCGTTGGATTGGGACGCACGCCGGAGCTGGGAATCGCTGGCGAAGAAGCGATTGTTGACGGATTGAACTTTATCGAAGCCAGCAAGGCGAAGACGACAAGGCCCGAGGTGGGCCGCAACGTTCTTGTAATTGGCGCGGGGAACACGGCAATCGACTGCGCAACCATTGCGCGCCGGCTGGGCGCGGAGCGCGTGACCATTGTTTATCGGCGAACCGACCGCGAGATGTCGTGCTATGCACATGAATACGATTTTGCCCGCAAAGAAGGGATCGAGTTTCGATTTCTGACCCAGCCCGCGCGCGTGATTGTTAAGGCTGAGGGGCCGATTGGACTGGAATGTCTGCGCGTCGACCTGGGCGCCAGAGATGCATCGGGACGGCCTGCGCCCATCCCCGTTGCCGGTTCGGAGTTTCTTCTTCCATGCGATCAGATTGTGAAAGCGGTTGGACAGGTGAAGCCGGAACTTGCGAAGGTTCTCGCGTTGGAGACGCGGAATGGATTTATCGCAGTGGATGAGAATTTCCAGACCGGCATCGCCGGGCTTTACGCCATTGGCGATTGCATCCGCGCTGCGGGCGCGGCATCGACGGTGATGGCGGTTGAAGATGGCAAGCTTGCTGCCAAGGCAATCGACCGGCAGTTTACCAGAAGTGCGGCTTTGGCCGAGGTGGGCTAATTATGGCGGACCTTCGCATTGACTTTGCCGGAATCAAGTCGCCCAACCCATTCTGGTTGGCCTCTGCGCCCCCTGCGAACACAGGCGCGCAGATCCACAAGGCGTTTGAGGCAGGATGGGGTGGTGCAGTCTGGAAGACGATCGGCGCGCCAGTGCTGAACGTTTCCAATCGCTATGGCGCATGGCACTACGGGCGTCAGCGGATGCTGGCCATCAACAATGTTGAGCTGATCTCCGACCGCCCCATCGAGGTAAACCTGCGCGAGATTGCCGAAGTGAAACGCGCGTGGCCCGATCGCGCGGTCATTGTTTCGGCGATGGTAGAAGCGCAACCGAAGGCATGGCGCGAGATTGTGGAGCGCATTGAAGACACAGGCGCCGACGGCATTGAGTTAAATTACGGCTGTCCGCACGGCATGAGCGAGCGCGGGATGGGTTCGGCTATCGGGCAGGTTCCTGAGTATTGCGAGCAAATCACACGCTGGGTAATGGAAGCCGCGACCATTCCCGTGATCATGAAGTTGACGCCCAACATTACGAACATTGTGCTGCCGGCGCGTGCGGGCGTGGCGGCGGGCGCCAATGCCCTCTCGCTGATCAACACCATCAATTCGATTGTGGGTGTTGATCTGGACACGCTGGAACTGACCCCGAGTATTGGCGGTAAGGGCGGCCACGGAGGCTACGCGGGGCCCGCTGTGAAGCCCATCGCGTTGAACATGCTCGCTGCGCTGGGCACGGATGAAGTGGTTGCAAAATCGGGCATCCCGATCTCTGGCATGGGTGGCATTGCCAACTGGCAAGACGCGGCGCAGTTCCTGCTTCTCGGAGCATCGAGCCTGCAGGTTTGCACTGCGGTCATGCACTATGGCTTCCGCATCATCGAGGATCTTTGCGACGGATTGTCGAACTGGATGGACGAGAAAGGTTTCAAAACAATTGCGGAGGTTAGCGGGCACAGCCTGCATCGCGTTTCCGATTTCAAAAACCTTGATCTTTCGTTTCGCGCGGTGGCGCGCATCGATGCCGCAAAGTGCATTCAATGCAACCTTTGCTATGTGGCCTGCAACGATACGGCGCATCAGTGCATCGACCTGGTTTCGCAGGAGGGCAGGGTGGTTGCGCCGCTGGCGTACGACGTGCGTTCCAACGGAAAGCACGAAGCGATTGAGACACGGCCGCAGCCGCGCGTTCGGGAGGAAGATTGCGTGGGATGCCGCCTTTGCTACAACGTGTGCCCGGTGGACGACTGCATCGCGATGGTGGAGGTGGCGCCGGAGGGTGATTCGGTGACGTGGAAAGAACTCTCAGAGCAGCAGACCGGAGTGACAGAGGACTGGGAGACGATGAAGGCCTATCGGGAGCGGCAGGGCATTCGCATCCATTGACGCGTGCGACGCCGCAAGACGAGGAATGGCGGGGAGACCGGGCAAATGGGTTTGTTGATCAAGGGTGGTGAAGTGATCACGGCGGATGCGCGTCCCCGCTGCGATATCTATATCGAGAATGAGACCGTTACCTCGATCGGACAGGCCCTCGATGTACCGCCGGGCACTGAGACCATCGATGCGACTGGAAAGCTGGTGTTTCCGGGATTCATCGATCCTCACGTACACATTCACCTGCCGTTCATGGCAACTTTTGCCAAAGACACGCATGCCACTGCAAGCAAGGCCGCGTTAATTGGCGGCACGACCACCTTCATTGAAATGTGCTGTCCGTCGCGCTATGACGACGCGATAGAAGGCTACCAGACGTGGAAGCAAAAAGCCGAAGGCAACAGCGCCTGCGATTACGCATTTCACATGGCGGTGACGCGTTACGATGCGGCGACAGAAGCACAGTTGCGCGCGATTGTGAAGGACGGGACTGCGTCGTTTAAAGTCTTTCTGGCGTACAAGGATTTCTTTGGCGTGACGGACGAGGAGTTGCTGAGCACGCTCAAGCTCGCCGCCGAATTAGGGGTGATCACGACGGCTCACTGTGAAAATGCCGTGCTGGTGAGCCAACAACAGCGAAAACTTCTGGCGGAGGGCAAGACCGGTCCGGAGTGGCACGAACCGAGCCGTCCGGAAATGGTGGAAGCTGAGGGCACGGGGCGATTCGCCGCATTTCTTGAACAGACCGGAGCGACGGGGTATGTGGTGCATCTTTCCTGCGAGCCCGCACTGCGTGCGGCGGTCGATGCCAAACTGCGCGGCGTGAAGCTGCATGTTGAATCAGTGCTGCCTCATTTTTTACTCGACAAAACTTACGCCGAGCGTGACGGCGTGGAGGGCATGAAGTACGTGATGTCGCCTCCGCTGCGTGCGCCACGCAATCAATGCGCGCTCTGGGCTGCGCTCGACGCGGGACTGATCGACACCGTGGGGACGGACCATTGTCCGTTCGATACAGCGCAGAAGCTGATGGGGGCGGAGGCGTTCACGCAGATTCCCAATGGCATTCCCGGCATTGAGGATCGCGTGAACCTGATGTACACGTACGGCGTGAAGCTCGGCGGGCTCAACATTCACCGCTTCGTTGATGCGCTTAGCACGCGACCGTCCAAGCTCTTTGGACTGTTTCCACGCAAGGGGACAATTGCGGTGGGAGCGGATGCGGACCTGGTTGTCTACGACACGGAATACCGCGGAAAGATCGCAGCGTCCACGCAGCACACGAACAACGACTACAACGGCTTTGAGGGATTCGCAATTGAAGGGCGTCCGTCGGTAGTGACGGTTCGCGGCAAGGTGCAGGTGCGTGATGGACAGTTCGTCGGCGAGCCGGGACGTGGACGGATGCTACGGCGCGAGCCAATGCATGGGCCGCAAGGAGCCGCACATGCCGGTTGATGCAAAGGGCGCGGTTGCCCGGTTGAAGGAGTTGCGGACCCTGACCGCGGATAAGGATGGCGCGCAACGACTGGCGTGGAGCCCTTTATGGCTGAAGGCACGCGAGTGGTTTCAATCAAAACTGCACGAACTGCCGGTGGAACATCACCTCGATGCTGCGGGCAATAGCTGGACGACACTCGCGGGTGTCTCGAAAAAAAACCTGATCCTCGGAAGCCATCTTGACTCCGTGCCGAACGGAGGTTGGCTCGATGGCTGCCTGGGCGTTCTTTCTGCTCATGCGGTTTTGCGAAGGATTGCGGAGGAATTTGCGGGGAAGCCACCGATTACGATTCGACTGGTGGACTGGGCCGATGAAGAGGGCGCACGCTTTGGACGCAGCTTGTTGGGGTCGTCAGCATTTGCGGGCACGCAGTCCATTGCGCAGGATCGCGGACGGACGGATGCGCAGGGCGTACGCCTGGACGAGGCGCTTGCTGCTTGCGGCGTAAACATTGAGAGAATCGGCGAAGCAGGCAAGGAGCGGGTCGACGCGGCGGCTTACCTTGAACTCCACATTGAGCAAGGGCCGGTTCTTGAGAGCATGAACCTGCCTCTCGGCGTAGTGCTGGGCACGAAGGGTGTGGAGCGGCACGCGATTACGTTTCATGGGGAAGAGGCACACTCCGGTTCCACGCCGATGAGTGCGCGGCGCGACGCGCTGGCTGCCGCGGCCAAACTTGCGCTCGAGATCCGCAGCATCGCAAAGAAATATCCGGATGCGGTATGTACCATGGGCAGCGTCAAAACGTTTCCTGGCATCGTGACGGCGGTGGTCGGCCGCTGCGAGGCGACGCTCGATCAGCGAGATCTGGATGCCGCCGTACTGGCTGATCTTTATGCCCAAGCCCAGGAAAAGAGCCGCCAGTTCGCCGGGGAAGAAGGCTGCACGGTAGAGTGGTCGCGCATCTGGAATATTGCGCCCGAGCCGTTCCATCCTGAATTGATTGCGTTGTGCGATGAGGCAATCCGCGAAACTGCGGGACGTTCGCATCTGATGCCTTCGGGGCCGCTTCACGATGCAGCCGAGGTATCGCGCGCCGGCATTCCTACGGTGATGATGTTTGTGCAGTCTCTGAGAGGAATCAGCCACAACAAGATTGAAGACACGCGCGAAGAGCACCTGGAGTTGGCCATTGCCGCGTTTGACAAGCTGGCTTCGAAGGCGATGGCCTGGATACAGGCAAAATAACTTTCGGGCCGCGCGCTGTGGATTGGAACCGGGCACGAGATAAATGGGAGGGACAAAACGCGATGAGCACAATTGGCATTTTGGCTCCGCCAGCGGTTTCGCACTGGATTGAAGGCAAAGCGGAAGCAGGAACGTCGGGCCGAAAAGGTTTGGTGACGAATCCCGCAACCGGCGAGGTGATTGCGGAGGTTGGTTTCGCGAACGAGGCAGATATCGATCGCGCTGTTGCTGCGGCCAAAACCGCCGCAGCAGATTGGCGATCGACGCCTCTCTCGCGCCGCGCTGAAATCATGTTCAATCTGCGCGATTTGATTTCGCGCAATCGCAAGCAGATTGCGGAAGTCATAAGCCGCGAAAACGGCAAGACGATTGCCGACGCTCTTGGCGAAGTGGCGCGGGGACTGGAGAATGTCGAGTTTGCCTGCGGCATTCCGAACGTCCTGAAAGGCGGCTATACGGAACAGGCCAGCCGCGGTGTGAACGTCTACCAGATTCGACAGCCGCTAGGCGTGGTGGCGGGAATTACGCCCTTCAATTTTCCGGCGATGGTTCCTCTGTGGATGCTGTCGACGGCGATCGCATGCGGCAACACATTCGTCCTTAAGCCTTCAGAGAAGGTGCCGGGCGCGAGTCTTCTGCTCGCGGAACTGGCCAAAGATGCCGGTGTTCCGGACGGGGTTCTGAACGTTGTGCATGGAGATAAAGCAGCGGTTGACGCGCTGCTTGCGCATCCTGACCTGAAGGCGATCAGCTTTGTCGGATCGACGCCGGTGGCGAAGTACATTTACGAGACGGCAACGCGCAACGGCAAGCGCGTGCAGGCGCTGGGCGGAGCGAAGAATCACATGCTGGTTCTGCCTGATGCCGACATTGCCATGGCTGCCGACGCTGCCGTTTCTGCCGGGTATGGCGCGGCAGGCGAACGATGCATGGCCATCTCCGTGGTGGTTGCAGTGGGCGGCGTAGCCGATCCCCTTATCGCGGCCATACGCGAGCGCATGGCGCGCATCAAGGTGGGTCCGGGGTCAGAGCCGACAAGCGAGATGGGACCGCTGATTTCGCGCGAACATCGCGATCGCGTCGCCGGGCATTTGTCGACAGCGGTTGAAGAGGGCGCGACGCTGGCCGTTGACGGCCGCGCCGATTCAGCGGTGCAATCGAGCGGCTTCTTTCTTGGACCATCGCTGATCGACAACGCGAAGCCGGGCATGCGCTGTTACGACACTGAGATTTTCGGGCCTGTGCTGAGCGTGGTGCGCGTCGCTACGTATGCTGAGGGACTGCGCCTGATCAATGAGAATCCTTATGGAAACGGAACGGCGATTTTCACGCAGAATGGCGGGGCGGCCCACCAGTTTCAATTCGATGTCGAAGTCGGCATGGTGGGAATCAATGTGCCGATTCCCGTACCGGTTTCGTATTACAGCTTCGGGGGATGGAAATCGTCGCTCTTCGGCGACCTGCACATGTACGGCCCGGAGGGCGTGCAGTTTTATACGCGCTCAAAGGTTGTAACGAGCCGCTGGCCGGGTCCGGGGGCGAGCAAAGTGGACCTGGGGTTTCCGCAGGTTCGCTGAGCGTGCAGGCCGCATCCTGACGAGCAACACCGCGCTACGCACAAAGGCGCAGCCGCAGTGATAGATTGAGAGCATTGTCCCGGAGATCCACGATGAGCGAAACAGCGGAATTGAAGACACTGACTTCGGAAGAAATCACTTCCATCACGCGCGAGACAAACTACGGAACCTGGCGATTCCAGAGGACGTGGAAGCCGTTGCACGTGGCGGATGCTGAAGGCTGCTGGTTTACCGACGGAGCGGGCAAGCGCTACCTCGATTTCAGTTCGCAGCTGATGTGCGTGAACCTGGGGCACAAAAATCCGCGTGTGGTGGAGTCGATTGCCGAGCAGGCGCGCGAACTGGCGTATGTTGCGCCGGGATATGCCACGGAGGCTCGCGCGCGGCTGAGCCAAAAGCTCAAGGAAGTGTTGCCGGCGGGACTGTCGAAATTCTTCTTCGCCACGAGCGGGACCGAGGCCAACGAAGCGGCGTTCAAGATTGCACGAATGGTTACCGGCAAGACGAAGATTATTTCCCGCTATCGCTCGTACCACGGATCGACGATGGCCTCAATTGCTGCAACGGGCGATCCGCGGCGCTGGGCAATGGAGCCGGGCGGCAAGGGCGCGGGGTTTGTTTTTGCACCGGAAACCAACTGTTATAACTGCCCGATCAAGCACACCTATCCGGGTTGCAACGTGGCCTGCGCCGATTACATCGAACACATGATCCGCAACGAGAGCGATGTGGCGGCCATCATTATGGAGCCGGTAGTCGGAACGAATGGCGTGCTGATTCCACCGAAAGAGTACTTCCCGCGCATGCGGGAAATTTGCGATCGCTACGGCGTGTTGATGATCGACGACGAAGTGATGGCCGGCTGGGGACGCACCGGAAAGTGGTTTGCCGTCGATCATTGGGGCGTGACGCCGGACATTCTGGTGACGGCCAAGGGAATCACGTCAGCCTATGTGCCGCTGGGGCTTTGTGCCACATCGAAGAAGATTGCCGACTACTTCGAGGATCACTATTTTTCGCATGGGCACACGTACGAGGCGCATCCCATGACGCTGGGTCCGGCGGTTGCGACGATTGAAGAGATGCAGCGACTGAATCTGGTGGAGCGCGCCGCAGAGCTTGAGCCGTATGTGCGCGAAAAGCTGGAGGCGCTGAAGGCGAAGCACAAGTCTATTGGCGATGTGCGCGGTTTGGGCTTGTTCTTCGCGGTCGAACTGGTGAAGAATCGCGAAACCAAACAGCCGTTCAACACCATGGCCGACAAGGTGGAAGGCAAGCCGCTCGTGGTGGATCAGATTGCAGCGAAGATGATGGCAGACGGCGTGGCACAGCAGGCCTGGGTGAGCCACTTCGTCATCGCGCCTCCGCTGATCGTGACAAAAGAAGAGCTGGATCTCGGCATCGCCGCGCTCGATGAACATTTGAGTGTTGCAGATGCTCTGGTGGAAGCGTAGGGCGCCGGCTTTGATTTCGCCACTCGGGATGGCAGACCTCTGAGCAGTCATCTCAAGGGCAGTGAAGCGGAACCGAGGTCCCCGGCGATAGGTCTCCGTCGCTGGGGTGGGGAGCGGAAAGACCTGCGTTTGTATTGTGCTCGCCCCAGCGCACATTCATCCATTCCAAGGGACCAGCGGTCAAATCCGCTCCGGACGGAGGAGCTCAATCCCGTCCCCTTCGACGCTCAAAGTTTCTAGGCCGGTTCTTATGGCTTTTAGATTCAGCGGCTTGCAAAGTGTTGCCGTTCAAATTATCATTTCCGCCACGGGTTGTTAAGGAGAGGCGCTCTTTATGCGTGAGACAGCCTTTCGTTTTGTGGTTTAAGGTTGAGGGCGACCGCCCGGGCGCAAGGTTGATGCCCGGACGCAGCGATGTCCGGAAGAATCGCTGCTTGCATTTTGCTGCGCTCGCGATATGCTAACCCAATACTCCAAAGCCGTTAGGACACGCAAGTGAGGTTTTCACATCATGCGTGACACGACGCAGACCCGCATCGTAGGTACGCCGGTTCTTCGCAAGGAAGGATTCGGCAAGGTGACGGGCGGCGCGCGTTATATCGACGACATCGCACTGCCCGGTATGTGGCATGGAGCCACCGTGCGCAGCAGAATTGCACGCGGCACGATCAAAGGCATCCACTTCGGCGGCGGCATCGCGTGGAACGAGTTCGTAATCGTTACCGCGAAGGACATTCCGGGCACAAACCGCATCGCGCTCATCATGGATAACGACCAGCCGGTACTCGC
>PLTV01000047.1:34382-43452 GCA_003164635.1 Acidobacteriaceae bacterium | reverse complement strand
GATCTGGGCGCTCTGCTAACGGCGGGCGTGGACGTGTGGGTGAATACGCCCAAGCGGCCCTACAAAGCCTCGGGCACCAGCGGCATGAAGGCTGCCTTGAACGGCGTACCCAGCCTCTCAATCCTGGATGGATGGTGGATCGAAGGCTGGATCGAAGGCGTAACCGGCTGGGCCATTGAAGACGGCGCCAACGATGACGAAGAAGCGGTGTCGCTCTACAAGAAGCTGGAGACAGCCGTCGTGCCTCTCTATCTCGATGCGCCGGAGAAGTGGGCGCGGCTGATGCGCAATACCATCGCTTTCAACGGCTCCTACTTCAACACCAACCGCATGGTGAAGCAATACACCCGCAACGCGTACTACCCGGTAAAGCTGCTCGAACGCGCCAAAGTGGAAGAAGAAGCCTTCGCGGGATAAGACAAACGAAAACACGAAGCCGGACAGCGGTGCATTCGAGCCGTTGTCCGGCTTTCGACGTCTGGCCAATCCCTCGCTTCGTGATTCGAAGTCAAGTTTCGCGCGCCAACGAAATTTTGCGCGATTGGCTATACTGCCCCTACAGGGTTGCTCTTCGTTGGCCGATGCGGGCGAAATTACGGTGCTCTTGCACGAATGGCGGGGTGGCGATCCTGCCGCGCTCGATCACCTCTTCGATCTGGTCTACCCGCAACTCAGGAAGATCGCCGGTGCGCTGTTTCGCGGCGAGCGGCCCGAAAACCTTCTGCAGCCCACCAGCGTCGTCAACGAACTCTACCTCAAGCTGATTCAGCAGCGCAGCCTGCGCTTTGAAGATCGCGAACACTTCTACAGCCTTTCCGCACGCCTGATGCGCCGCGTTCTTGTGGATCATGCCCGCTCCGAGGGGCGGCAAAAGCGCGATGGCGGAATTTCAGTGCCTCTCGACGAAAACCTCGCCTGGATCGACGCACGCTCCGCGGAGATGCTGGACCTCGACCGCGTCCTCGAGGAGCTCGACGAACTCGATCCGCGCAAATGTCGCATGGTCGAGCTGCGCTTCTTCCTTGGCTTCACAGCCGAAGAAACAGCAGAACTCTTGAACACATCGAAAGCCACCGTCGACAGGGAATTGCGTTTCGTACGCGGATGGCTCTACGACAAGCTCCATGAAGATCGGACCGGCGATCCAATCGAGTGAGTAACGGTCTCACCAAGCATGAATGAACCGTGGGCCGCGTCCCCTGAGGCATTCTTTCTCGATTTCGCGCCAACCTGGAGAGAGCTGCATGGCAAAAGACGCTGAAAATTGGGAGCTGCTCCAGGAGTTGTTCGACCTTGCCGAAGCGACGCCGGAGGCGGATCGCGAGCGCGTGCTGGCAGAGCGATGCGGCAACGCCGAGCTGCGCCGACGCGCGTTGAAGATTTTCAAAGCCGCCAGCCTCGTGGAGCCCGTGAAAAATCTGCCGGTCGATCCAGGCATCGGGCGCAAGATCGGCCAGTACACTGTGCTTCGCCACTTGGGCACCGGTGGCTTTGGCGCCGTGTATCTTGCCGAGCGCATGGCCGGTGGAGCTTTGCGGCGATCGGCGTTGAAGGTGCTTGCGCCGCACCTGGCAGGTCCCGCCTTCGTCGAGCGCTTCCATCGCGAACAGCACATCCTGGCCTCGCTCGATCATCCAAACATCACGCGCATGCTCGACGCCGGCGTGACCGAAGACGGCCAGCCCTACCTGGTGATGGAGTACGTCGACGGGTTGCACCTCGATGCGTATTGCGATCAGCACCGGCTCGGCATTCCGGAACGCCTTCAGCTTTTTCTGAAGGTCTGCGACGCTGTCGCGCATGCGCACCGCAACCTGGTTGTTCATCTCGATCTGAAACCTTCGAATATCCTCGTCACCGCAGACGGCGCGGTGAAGCTACTCGACTTCGGAACGTCGAAGCTGATTCAGCCCGACAGTCGATTCACAACAACGGTGATGGCTACGCCCGCCTACGCGAGCCCGGANNGGCAACAAAGCGTCCGTCGCCACCATGATCGAAAGAGCAATCCTGGAGCAGGAGCCGGAGCGTCTGACGTCAGCCATCACGCCCCAGTCTGCTGAGAAACGGGGCCTCTCTGAGAACCGCCTGCACCAGGCTCTGCAAGGCGACCTGGCAACCATCGTGCAGAAGTGTTTGCGCCCGCGCGCACGCGACCGCTATACATCCGTCGATGCGCTTGCTGCGGACGTACAACGTTATCTCAGCGGGCGGCCAGTATTGGCGCGGCCGCAGACGACTCTCTACTGGCTTGGCAAGTTTGTGCGTCGCAACCGCGGAGCCGTGGCCGCCGCCGCGTTCGCCATTCTGCTTCTAGCCGGCGCTCTGGCGTACGCTGAATGGCGCCAGGAGCAGGCTTTGCGCGAAGGGCAGCGCGCGCTGCGCATGCAGACATTCATGTACCGGCTCTTCAAGCTGGCCAGTTCCAACTACACGGGAAAAGCGGCGGCCACCATCCCCGAATTTCTTCAGATGGGCGTTCAGCTTCTTCCGCAATACATCCAGAATCCCGCCGACCTGCGCGAAGCGCAACTGGGCCTCGCCGAATCGATGTACGACAACGACGACGTGGACAACGCACTGAAAGTTTTCGAGCAGACTATCGCCGGCGCCAAGGCCGCGAACGACTACGCAGCAGCGGCTGAAGCCGAAGCCTTTGCAGGCAACATCCAATACTCGCTTGGCCACGTGGATGAAGGCGCAAAGCTGACGGCCGACGCGCTCGAACTTTCGCGCAAGCCTGGCGTGCCTGCTTCCGTGCGCGCATGGAGCGCCGTATATTACGCGTGGAATCGCGAGAATAGTGGATTCCGCTCCGACGAAAATGTAAAGCTGCTCGAATATGCCGCAAAGCAATGCCGCGAGAACAATTTGAGCGAGCGCGAGACTGCCGACGTGCTCTACATGCAGGGTCAGGACCAGAATATTCGCGGTCAGCTTGACGATTCCGAGAAAACCTACAAAGCTGTTCTCGATGTTTACGGCAAAGATCCGCTGGCCATTTGCGACCGGTCTTCAGTTCTTGACGATCTTGGATTCACGATCGAGCAGCGTGGCGATGTCGAGGGCGCACTCCCTTACTACCAACAATCGTTGGATGGCTGGAAGCGCTGTACCGGCGCGACCAGCGTGGGAGCGCTGAACGCGCAGGAGAGCATCGCCGGCGCGCTCATCAAGCTGGGCCGCGCCAAAGAAGCTTTGCCCATGATGGAACAAGCTATGCCCCTGTGGCGCAAAATTGAGGGCGGCACGCCGGCGCTCGCCGAGCCCGTCTGGTACATGGCGCGCGCGTATCTCGGCACAGGACATTATGAAGAGGCGCTGGCCTGCGCGCAGGAGATGCAGACCGTGCAGCAGGACAAGGTCGCGCCCACCGATCGGCGCATAGGCGGCGTCCACCTCATCTGGGCCGAGGCTCTCGCCGGCCAGCACAAATACGCAGAGGCGCTTCCTCATGCGGAGCAGGCCGACAAACTGCTCACCGCAAACGCCGTTTCGCCGGGCGCGAAGGCAATGGGCGCCGAGGCGCATCAGCTACTCCTTGACGTGCGCGCCAAGGCGTCCTCCGGTGCGGGAAATCCCGGTGCCGAAACAGCAGCGCGGCCGTGAACCTCAAGCCCGCTGAGGCAATGCGTAAACAAATGATGACCAACTTCACGCCGGATCGAGCGCCTTGATCCTCTTTACTACGTAAGCAGCCAGCGCGTCCGCTTCCCAATGAAACGCACCGCGCTCCCGATCGGGAAGTTCGTTCTGCAGATCGGCAAAGGGTGCTATTTCACAGCCGGGAAACGCCGGGAATCCCACCGCGTCAGCCATGCGGCAACTGATCTTGATCAGCTCCCCCATGCTCCACGGATTCTCTGCGCGGCGATCGCAATGATGTTCGAAGACGATTGGATCGAACTCCGCCGGCAACCTGCACTGACCAACGAGGTGTCTTCCAGCCTGGCAATGGTCCGTGCCAAATAGCACGGACTCTTCCTCGAGGATGCTGGCGCCCGATCCCTTGTGCCTGCGCAGCAGCGCCGCGTACTCTGCCGGCCGAATCACGGCCAGTGCTAACCGTCCAATGTCGTGGAGGATGCCCGCTGTATAAGCCGTGTCCTTATCCATGAACCCTGCGGCCGCGAGTTGCTCCGCAATCGCGGCGCATGCCAGATTATGCCGCCATAGGTTGCGGATCAACGGATTCCCAAGCGACTTGCCCAGATACGATCGGACCGCCACCGTAAGGCAGATTCCCTGAAGATGATTGGCTCCGAGCACGGCGACGGCCTGCACGATCGAGCACGCTGGAAATCGCAATGCATACGCAGCCGAGTTGGCGATCGTGAGCACTTCGCTCGCAAACGCGGCATCGGACGATATGACCTCGCTCAGTTGATGCAGTTGCACATTCTCGTTGTTGGTTAGCTGAATAACGCGCAGGGCGACTTCAGGCAACGCTGGCAGGCGAAGATGCGCCAGCAACTGGTGCGGCTGCTCGAACCTCAAACCACTCTTCATGGCCGCTGTTTCCATCTCTGTGTTCGAGCAATCCCGGTTTCGCGAGTGCCGGCAGTGCTGCGCTCTGAAGAGCTTGTCGGCAGAGCGCACACACTTCACCAGTGCGAAAACACGTTGCGCAGATATCGATGGTTTCGAAATGGAACAGAGGCTTTTCGGGGCTGAATGGAAAGAAAAAATCAGGCCGGCGACTTCACCATCTTCACTACCGGCAAAAACTCACCGTTCTGAAGCGGAACCTCGATGCGTTCCACTTCAACGTAGCCCTTGAGGCGATAGAGTGGAACGCCGGTCAAAGTTGAGCCCATTTCATATTGCTTGAAGCCGGCGGCCCGCGCCTCGGCTTCAACGCGCGCCAGAATATGTGTGCCTAATCCGCGCCTGGCAAAGTTGGGATGTACAAAGATCGCTCGCACCTTGGCCGCCTCGGTTGAAGGATCCAGAAGGTCCGGCACCCGGCCCGGACCGCGATCCGCGCCGAACAGCGTCCTTCGCTTCGACCATCCACCGCATCCTGCCAGAGGTGTCCGCCCGCCCGCGCTCTGCGCACGGCCTTCGGCATCCACAACAGGCTCTGCGACGAAATAGGTCCGATCGCGTATCAGCTGCGTATCCAATCCGAGAACAGTTCCGAGCGCACCTTCGATCTGCGCCGGGCTGTAGTCCTGCGCCTGCAAGCCGCGCACCGACGCTTCAATGAGCAGGTGAAGAGCCGGGATATCGTCCTCCGTCGCCAGACGAAGCATGAAATCGATCAACGTTGTCCTCGCAACGCGGAGCTAGCGGCTGCCCACAATTTGTGCGGCGCGCGCATACGAACCAAGGTCGAATGCGTTCTCGTACCCCAGCGCCTTCAATTTCTTTCTCGCCTCTTCGCTGCGCTTGCCGCTCTGGCAATGCAAAAGCAAAACCTGGCCCTTATCCTTTGTCTTGCGCGCGATGACCGATTCGACTTCGCTCAGCGGTATGTTGATGGCCCTGGCAAGGTGGCCGGCGGTGAATTCCCCCGAACTGCGCACGTCAATGACGAGGGCCCCACTGCGCAAACATTCCCGCGCCGCTTTTGCAGAGATTCTTCCACGGCGCTTGAGCAGCAACAAAGCCGTCACCAGCGCAATTACGACGATCAAAGAAGTCCACGTCATAGTCTTCAGCTTACCGCTTGCCTTTCCAATGGCGGACCGAAAGCCGGGACGGTCGAAGAACCTGCCTGTTCCCGAAGCTTCCAACCATTCTGGATGCGACGGGACATTCTACGCTGCCGCAGCAACGCTTTGCGACAAATTGCCGACGCGACGCTCCGGCCGGCACACGCCCATGTAAGCTCATTTCATCAGCTCGCACACCCGGAGGCTCCCCATGAAGCGCATCCTTGCAACGCTCGTCCTGCTGGCGTTTTCTCAATTCGCCCACCCGCAGGCATCGCCCGCATCACCCAAGGCAGACGACGAGACTGCGATTCGCGCGGCCATTACGGCCCAGTCCGATGCCTGGAATCGCGCCGATATTCCGTCATTTATGCAGTCCTACGAAAACTCCCCGGAGACAACGTTTATTGGAGCCGAACTGCATAAAGGCTATGAACCGATTCTCGAGAGATACACCAAGGCCTACACCAATGCGGAGCAGATGGGGAAGCTAACCTTCTTGAATCTCGACGTCCGATTCCTGCCGGCATCGTGCGGCGCCGTCGAATACGCGGTGGTGACGGGCAAATTTCACCTCGAGCGCACCGCCCACGGCGAGGCCAAAAAAGACGACGGTATCTTCTCACTGATTTGGCACAAAGGCCCGCAGGGATGGAAGATCGTTCTCGACCACACGAGTTAGACGCGGCAAAGACCAGTCGTGCGCGGGTTTGCGGCCCCCGGATCTCGAATCGCAACCCTCTTTGATCCCTCGCAAGCGGTCTTGAACCGGTTTAAGCCCAGACACGCCGTCGAGGCGTAAACTGGTGGCGAGATGAGCTGCCTTTTTTGCAAAATTGTGACCGGAGAAATTCCTTCGACTGCTGCCTATGAGGACGCGAGCAGCTATGCCTTCGCTGATATCCATCCGCAGGCGCCTGTCCATCTGCTGATCGTTCCACGCAAGCACATCCCGTCATTGGACGCGACCGACGAGAGCCATCGCAGCTTGCTCGGTCATCTGTTGTGGGTCGCCGCACAGATTGCACGGGATAAAGGTCTCGGGAAGGGCTACCGGGTCGTGGTCAATACCGGAGAAGACGGCGGCCAAACAGTGGATCATCTCCATCTTCATCTCTTAGGCGGCCGCAGCCTCACCTGGCCTCCGGGGTGAAAAGGCAGGGACCTGGGACTAAGGGACTAAGGGACTAAGGGACTAAGGGACTAAGGGACTAAGAAAAGGCTATGAGTTAAGTTGTAGCCCCTATTCCCTTAGTCCCGAGTCCCCTGCTTTTCCCTACACCGGTTGCGGGTAGTTGTCTTCTTCTTCCTCAAGCCCATAGCGTCGCAACAAATTCGGCAGGCTCTGCGAGAACGCTGAGCGCGGCATCACTGTGTCGCATCCAGCTTCAATGGCCTTCAGCTTCAGGTCCCCTTGAAGATGGTTCAGGAACCCGATGATCGACGTTGCCTTCTTTAGTTTGGCCTTGAACTTCGGGATCAGCGTAAGTGGCTTGGCATTCAGGTTGTTCAGGTCGAAAACCACCAGAGTGGGCCGCTCGGCTTCTGTCAGGTCGGTGAGGCGCGACACCGAATCCTTGTCGCCCTTGACGAATTCGACCTTCACGCCCAGTTTCTTTGAAGTCTCGTTGATCTTGGCTTGGAAGAACAGGTCTTCGATAAAGCAGAAGATGCGCGTCGGAGCGTCGTCGCGGACAGCGTTGAAAGGCTGAGCCGCAAAAGTGTCCTGATAGTAGCCGCCATGGCCATTGCTCGAAATCTGAATTGTCGAAGGCGGACCGTCGGCCACGTTGCCGTTCACAGCGCGATAGCTGTGGTCCATGGGACCGACAAACTCGCGCGGGCCCTTTTGCCTGGTCTTGCGTTTGCCTTGGCCGCCATGCGAATTCCCCGGCGAATACGAAATGCTGTTGCCTGGCTGCTGGGGCGGAGACGAGCCCTTCTGGAAGAATTTCTTCTTCTTTCGCCCCTGCCCGGCACCCTGACCTTGACCCTGGTGCGGCTGGTGCTGATGGGCCGGCTTGGCGGGCGGCGGTGCGGCCTGGGCCGGAGCCTGTGGCTGCGCTTGTCCCTGCTGCCCTTGCGGCGCGTTCTGTTGGCTGCTCTTGTTCTTGCGGCGGCGGCGGCGGCGCCGATGCCCTTGCGACTGCACCTGGCCATTGGCCGGGGCCGGCCCCAAATCGGTTTGGGGCTGCGTCGATTCTGTCGTCATTCGTGTACTTCCTGGCGGTCTGCTGTCTGGTGCATTGCGTTGCTTGAACCCAGCCTGGCCTGTTCAGCGCTGCTGAGCTTCCTTTGCCGGCCGCCTGTCCGCATGCGGACCGGGAATGCCTCGGCTGGCGAGCTTGTCTTCAAAGAGCAATCCGGGAAGATCGATGCGGTACATTTCCTGCACAATCTATCGCGAATCCAGAAGAATGGCCCCACTTCTCACCGGCCACCGCCCTGGAACCCCCAGAAGTTCCCTTCGGTTCAATGAATCGATTCCTGCGGCCGATGCTCTCTTCTGGTATTGCCCTTCCTATGGGGAAATTTGCGCCGCAGCTTCTACTTCAATGAATTCAGTGTGCGGCGAAACATCCTTCTTCAGCGGCGAGCGCGCTCAACCCGGTTACAGCCGTTTCAGAGTTACCGTAAGGGGGCCGATCACGTCAGGTGGCTCTTCCACCGGAAAAGCTTCTCCAGATGGCCCTCCGCTACACCACAAACACCCGAAAATCAGTCCCCGGGGATGGCTCGCGTCAGCCGCTTGATAGGCAAGACTGATACTACAGCCAAGCGCCCCGGCTGGCAAGTACGCTTTCGTCACGTAGCTCTCGTATCGATGGGTAACCCGGATATCGCCACCCAAAAACACGAAACGCCACTCATTTCGAGTGGCGTTTCCGCTGTCCTGCTCTGGTCACTGGCCTCCCAATCGATGAGGACGCTGGCTGTTGCCGCGTCTTCTACAGGGTTCCGACCGGTTTCCTCTATCAAGGGTCGCTGCTTTGGCGACATCGCTCTTGTCGGTCCCTGCTGTTCGTGGGCTGGCCGGGATACTTTCCAGCAGCCGGTACATCACTGGCACCCTCTATCTAGCAAACGACAGGCCGTTCCCGGCATTCTTGTTTTCAAGCACTTGGGTTGTGCAAAACACGCCCTGTTCTGAATTTTGGAATTGGAATCGATTCCCAAATACTGAAAATCATAGAACCGTCAGTTCTGGCACTGCGGACAGTAGTGCGAGCTCCTCCCGCCCACAATCACCTTCCTGATAGGCGTTCCGCAACGAAGGCAGGGTTGTCCCGTCCGCTGGTATACGCAATGCTCCAGTTGGAAAAACCCGCGCACGCCCTCCGCGTCGACATAGTCGGACACAGAGGAACCTCCCAGCCGAATTGCCTGTTCGAGCACAACGACCAGCTCCCTTC
>PLTV01000047.1:2570-34273 GCA_003164635.1 Acidobacteriaceae bacterium | reverse complement strand
TCCCGCAACTCCAGCCTCCCAAACCGTCTGGGATCGACAAAGCGGATCTCGCGCCCGCTTTTGAGCCGTAGTCGAGCGTGTGTATGGGCGGCCAACTCGGCATCCGGCGTCGTCACCAGCAAGCGGCCCGTCATGCCCAGGTGAACAATCCACTCCCGATCGGGTTCATCTTCCGCTCCACCAGAACCGTGGTTTCGCTTTGACCCACCGTACGTTGAGCCGAGCGCGCACACAATATGTTTTCCCACCCGGCGCACGCCCAGAATCCAACTTCCTTCCAGCCCGCGGGCCTGCACCTTCGGCGATGTCTTGAACGGTTGTTTGAACCCGCTGAACCACGCTTCCACAATCTGATCGCCGCGCACGCGCGCATCCACCCCGCGCGCAATGGTCTCTACTTCGGGCAACTCCGGCATAGCTTCATTGTAAGAGCCCGCGAAAAATTATTTCGCCCAGCCTTTTCCTTCTCCTCGCAGCAATCGATAGAAGAAGTCTTCATGACAGCAAGGCTTGGGATCAGGTGCATGGAACCCTCGAAATGTTGATCCTCAAAACGATCGCGCTTGAGCCCATGCATGCATTCGGAATCTCTGTGCGAATGGGCCGGATGAGCGGCGCCCCTTTCCATGGAATTCCCGGCTCGTTCTTTCCACAGCAGTTTTCGGACACAAATTGGCAAACTGCTTCAACGCGGATCTTCCTCCAAAAAAAATCCGCTCGGGGCCCGCATTTTGTCGCGCCACTTTTGCAGGCAATTTCGGCCCCTTGGAGCACAATCAATTTAAACCGGCTTGAAAAGGCAGATCACTTGCAAAAACCGCTGAAAATCAGGCCCGTAAGTCCTTTGCTGTCTAGATTCTGCAAATAAGTCCTTTGGAATCTAATTTTTAGCAGGATAGACTCCTTCTATCCCGCTGAAAACAGGTAACTTCTTTACAGAAATACCCTTTTTTTCTTTTTTTTTATGGAGCTTTTACCGGCACTGACTGAAACACCGGGGTTGAAATTCGAGACCGAACAGTCGCTCTAGCTGTAGTTCTCGGTCAGGGCCTCGTCTTCTTCCACGACGCGCGCCTGGCGCGCGCCCCACTTTTCAAGGTAGACCAGTCCCAGGCCGAGACCCACAAGGAAGACGCCGACGGAGGAATACTCCATCAGGTTGAGCTCGCGGTCCTCTTTCGCGGTCTGATACACCACCGTGCCGTGGATATTCCGGGGAACCGTGCGCAGTTCGTCCGGAGACGGCCACTTCGGCATGGTGTCAAGGTAATGCACAGAGAACATGGCTGAAATAATCAGTCCCGCCAGCCCAGGGAGCAGCAGTGTGAGAGAAATCACTCTAAGCCTTGCCAGTTGCGCCCAGGTCATCGTCTTTCCTTATGTCGAGCATTCAGGTAAATTGCGCCTCGCTTCATCCGTTTCCCACCGCGGTAGAGTTCCATTCTCACGATGGAAGCATCGCACGCGATTCGCGAAAGTTCTTGACAGAGGCTTGAGAGTATTAAAGCGGAGACAGGGGCTTGTGGCCAGATTTACCTGTGGTCAAGCATCGCACACAGGTAATGCGGAACACGAAAGAAGTAACCGGCGTTGTGAGCGGCCGCATCTTCCCATGCAACTGGCGACGCAGGTGAAACGAGAAGATCTTTCGTAGTAGCTGGAGCAGAGAGTTTACTTGTGCTCGCCAGGCTCGCGGATTCTGCTGACCTCGAAGCTGACCACCTTCCAGGCCCCTTGCGGATCGCGCACGTAGACGCGCGTATACCGGTAGTTTCCAGAAACATCTCCCTCGTCGGTCGAGCCCTGGACTTCAGCCTGGGATGTGACGAGCGCGGTCGTTCCATAGAAACGAACCTTGCGATCTGAGATTTCGAGTGTTTTGAAGTGCATGCGGCCAAGGCGGAGACTGGCCAGCGCCTGTTCCTTGGTTTGCAGTCTTCCAGATGCCGTAATCGCCAGATAATCGTCGGCCAGCAGCTTCTCCATTTCGGCCGTATTCGACTTCAGGATGGCTTCGCGCCACTCATCTTCAAGCTGGTCGATCTCGTGCCGGCTTTCGTGCTTCTGCACGCGAGGCATGCCGGCGGAAAGCGCCGTCGGAACAGGGATGCACGCGGAAAAAAGAACTACGGTGGCGAGCCCGAAAACTCGCACACCGGAGCAGCGCATTTGGAGAATAGGGCTTGCTTTGGCACCAGGCATTGGCGTGATCGGATACTAGACTCGAAGAGCCCTGTGGGTCAACCGTTTGGAAATGCCCATGCATGCACGATGGTCACCCGAACGCCAAACTGTTGGCAGCCGGCTCTTCGGCTTTATGTCGTTGGACGCGGCGCGAGGCTTAAACGAGAGCGAGCAGGTTCTCCACGCTCCGCTCCCGCATCTTCTGGTAGATGCCGCCGACTGCGTACTTCTTGAAGTGTGCCGATTCCCGGTGGGCAGCATGCGCCTTTTGATCGCGATATTGTTCGTAGATCAATACCGTATCCGGATTCCCCTCCAGCTGGTGGGGGATATAGCTGACGCAGCCCGGCTCTTGGCGCGAGGCCTCGGCCAGCAAGCGAAGTGACTCCGCCACATCGGCGCGGTCTTCCTGATTGAACGTAAGACGAACAATGAAGCTCACCATGGATGCTGTATCTCTCTTGTCTGGGCGCGATATGGGCGGGCGAGAAAGGTGCCTGCCTCCCAGTCTACCCTCTCTATCCGTGGATATCGCTCAAGGCCGAGGCAAATTCAGGCAATACCATCGTTTGATCTCGATCAGGGCCCGTGGAGACCATGCCAATGCGCGCACCGCTTTCGCGTTCCTGAAAGCGCAGGTATTGCTGAGCTGCGCGAGGAAGCTTTTCGAAGTCGGTGATGCCTTCGGTTGATTCCTGCCAGCCTTTGAGTTTGGTGTAGACAGGCTTGATCTGTTCCAAACCTTCGACATCGGCAGGAATTTCGTCGGTGAGTTTGCCGTCGATCTCGTAGCCGGTGCAGATGGGGATTTCCGCGAGAGTATCGAGAACATCGAGTTTGGTGATGACAAGCCATTCCGCGCCGTTGACGTGGTTGGAGTAACGCAGAAGTGGAATATCGAGCCAGCCGCAGCGGCGCGGTCTGCCGGTGACGGCGCCATACTCATTGCCGCGCGCGCGTAGCTCTTCGCCGGCAGCGTCATGAATTTCGGTCGGAAAGGGGCCACCGCCGACTCGTGTGACATAAGCCTTGGTGACGGAGATGACGGTGCCAATGGCCGTTGGTCCGACACCTGTACCGGTTGCCGCTCCGCCGGCGGTAGCCGAAGACGACGTCACGAAAGGATAGGTGCCGTGGTCGATGTCGAGCATGGTGCCCTGGGCGCCTTCAAACATAACGCTGCCGCCCTTGGCCAGGATGTCGTTGAGCAGACGGCCGGTGTCGGCGACGAAGGGACGCACCTGCTCGGCGGCGGCTGCATACTCGTCAAACATTTTTTGCGGGTCGAGCTGGGCAGTCGCCGAGCCGAAGAGTGCGCGCACAATCGCGTTTTTCTCGGCGCAGGCGGCCTCGATGTGCGTCTTGAGGAGCGCGGGCCGGAGCAGGTCGACGATGCGCAGACCGCTGCGGGCCATTTTGTCTTCGTACGCCGGGCCGATGCCACGGCTGGTGGTGCCGATTTTCTGGCGGCCCGGAGCGCTTTCGGCGGCCAGCTCGATCATGCGATGGTAGGGCAGGATGACCTGGGCGCGATTGGAGACGAACAGCTGCTCGTCGACGGCCACGCCGAGTTGGCGAAGCTTCTCGACTTCCTTGAGGAAGGCGATAGGGTCGAGGACGACGCCGTTGCCGATGATTCCCTTGCACTTGGGGCGAAGGACGCCGCAGGGAATTAGCTGGAGAACGAATTTCTGGCCGCCGATGATGACGGTGTGTCCGGCGTTATGCCCGCCCGCGTAGCGCGCTACGGCGTCGAAGCGCTCGCTCAGCACATCAACGATCTTCCCCTTACCTTCGTCGCCCCACTGGGCGCCCAGAACTACTGCTGTTTTCGCTCGCATTGCCTCTCGTCTCTGGTTAGAACCGCTTCAAATCCACCAAGAACCTCAAGCGGGTTCGGCTTAACCCGCGCCATTTTCGATGATAAACCCTGGTTCCTTTTGCGCAAAAGAACGCGCGAGCGACTCAGGCGCGCCCAGAGTACGAGCAGATCCGTCTAATTCTTCCTGGCTCATCCGCAACTTACCCCGAGAGGCGGGGTCAGAGGAAACATTGTGATTCTCGGTGCGAGCGTCGGCGAATGGCCGGCGTGCGAAATGAGTCGTCGCATCAAGAACCCGGAAGGATCGTTTCGGGGCGACCGCAGTGGCCGCTGTGAGGAATTATGAAAGACGCATCGCAAGCCAGGCCACGTAACAATTCCCGTTCTCGCATGGTTCTCGTTCCAGTTGCCTTGGTTCTGCCCATGCTTCTGGTGAGCGAACAAGTTGTGTTCGCTCAGCAGGGCTGGCCACAGACGCCGCAATACGCAAACTCGCAATACGTTCAGCCCAATCCCAACTACATTCCTTCGCAGGCGAAGCCGACCCCGTATCAGTATCAGCAGACCGATCCGCAACAGAACGGGTATGCGCAAGCCTCTCCGCAATACCCGCAGTACGGCCAGCAAAGCTATGCACAGCCGCAGCCGGACTATCCGGCTCAACCTTACGCGCAGCAGCCATATAGTGGTCCGGCGGACGATGATCCACAACAGGCGTTTGCGCCGGCACAACAACAAACGGGCCAGCCGTTTGCCCCGGAGCAACTCGAGCAGCTTGTGGCGCCGATTGCCCTGTATCCCGATGCGTTGATTGCGCAGATTCTGGCTGCGTCGACGTATCCGGCGCAGGTGGCTGCGGCGGACAACTGGGTGCGTTCGATGGGCTATGCCTCGCCGGATCAGATTGCCGCGGGCGCGAATGCGCAGACGACGTGGGATCCGAGCGTGAAGGGATTGACGGCGTTTCCTCAGGTTTTGGATTTGATGAATCACGACCTGCGATGGACAACGGATCTGGGCAACGCCTACTACAACCAGCCTCAGGACGTGCTGCAGACGATCCAGGTGATGCGGCAACGTGCGCAAGCCGCGGGGAATTTGCAGAATACCCCCCAAGAGCAGGTTTCCGACAACCAGGGATATATCCAGGTCGCCCCTGTGAATCCAGCGATGGTCTACGTGCCCATGTACAACCCGTGGGCAGTTTACGGCGCGCCGGTTTCGCCTTATCCGGGGTTCTCGCTGTTTGGGGCATTGGCGGACTTCGCTAATTCCGGGATCGTTCGGTTCGGCCTGGGTATTGCGACGGCAGCCTTTATGCACACACCATTTGGCTGGGCGGGATGGTTATTGAACTGGCTGGGTTCGAGCATCTTCTTCCATAACTCGCCCTACTACTCGCATAGCGAGACCGTGGCGCGTTGGGGCGGAGGTCGCGGCGGGTATTACGCAGGCAGAGGCTTTGGCGGCAACCGCACACCGAACGGCTTTAACCGGGCGGGGAATGAGTTTGGAAATCGGGGCTTTAACCGGCCCGAACCACCGCCTGAGAACTACGGCTACAACCGGCTGGGCGGAATGCAGAGCCGGGCTTACCAGAATTTTCAACGCCCGGCGCCGCAGAACTATGCATACACCCGGCCGGAGACGTATGGCCGGCCAGGCGGGTACGGTTCGAACCTGTACGCACGCGGCGCGGACCAATATGGAGCACGCAACGCGAATCCGTATGAGCGCACGCCGCAATTTGCGCGTCCCCAGGCGAACAACTACGGCCGGAATGATTTCAATCAGCGTGCCCATGCCGAACCGCGCGGATTCTCGAATGGGCGGGAATATGGGCAGTCGTTCCGAGGCGAGAGCTCAGGCGGGTCGCACTTCTTCGGCGGAAGCCGGAGCGAGGGGCATGCGTCCTTCAAGGCTCCGAAAGCGCCGAAGATGCCCAAGATGTCGGGTGGCGGCGGACACCATGGCGGCGGCGGTGGTGGCGGGCATCACGGCCGCAAATAGGGCGTACTTCTAAGTCGGGAACCCTTCGCTCGTTTCTCGATGGAGACCGATCGAACCATGCAGCGGCTGATATAGTTCCCTCGATGCTGATGCGCGCGGATATTTCGCGTTGCGCCGGCGGAGGGGGACGTGCAGCCAATGAGTGCGAGCGAGAGTTCCAGACGACTATTTTTGAAGCAAGCAGGTGCGGCAGGCGCGCTGGCGCTGACCGCGGTGAATGGCGAAGCTGTTGCCAAGGCGGCAGCGATCGAGCAACAGGCTCCGGCAGATGACCCGGCACAGGCCGCATCGCGCGCAAAGCGGATGGCGTGGTGGCATCAGGCGCGCTTTGGGATGTTCATTCATTGGGGACTCTACTCCGTGATCGGCCAGCACGAATGGGCGATGGAAGTAGAAGGCATTCCGATCAAGCAGTATGAGCTGCTGGCGAAGCAGTTCCATCCCAAACCGAATGCGGCGCGCGACTGGGCTCGGCTTGCAAAGGCGGCAGGCCAGAAATACATGGTGATGACGACAAAGCACCATGAGGGCTTCTGCCACTGGGATACCAAGCTGACCGACTACTGCGCACCGAAACAAGGGCCGGGTCGCGACCTGGTGCGCGAGTTTGTGGACGCTGCGCGCGCGGAAGGCCTGCGCGTGGGGTTCTATTACTCGCTGATGGACTGGCACCATCCCGACGGAGCGCGGTGCAAGACGGACCCTGAAGCGCGCAAGCGGTTCGTGGAGTACACGCATGGATTGATTCGCGAACTCATGACGAATTACGGCAAGATCGATGTGCTTTGGTACGACGTGGACTGGCCGCTGACCGCTGCGGAGTGGGAGTCAGAGCGGATGAACAAGATGGTGTTCGAGCTGCAGCCGGAGATCATCGTGAATAACCGCAACGGGCTTGAGGGAGACTTTTCAACTCCCGAACAGGAAGTGCGCGCAGAGAAGTCGGGGCGCGCGTGGGAAAGTTGCATGACTCTCAACGACAGTTGGGGTTTCAACCGGGGCGATGATGCGTGGAAGACTCCCAAGGAAGTGATTGCGAATTTGGTGAACTGCGCGCGCGGCGGCGGGAACTATCTGTTGAATATCGGACCGAAGCCGGATGGTTCCATTCCGGAAGAGTCGGTGACCGTGCTGACAGAAGTTGGAAAGTGGCTGCAGACGAACGGCAAGTCCATATATGAGACGGAGCGCGGCGAATTCAGCTGGAACGTGAATGCGAACTATACGCGCAGCGGCAACACGCTCTACATTCACCAGCAGTATTGGCCGGGGCATACGCCCGCGGCGGAAGGAACGGAGTTCTTCCAGCCGGAGGCGGTGATTGCGATTGGCGGCCTGAAGGCCAAGGCGAAAGCGGCGCGACTGCTGAAGACGGGCGAAGCGGTGAAGTTCACGCAGGATGAATGGGGTCTGCGGTTGACGGGCTTGCCGGTGAAGGCGCCGGATCAGCCGGTGACGGTGATTGCGGTGGAGTGCGATGGGGAGCCGGCGATTGATCATGAGGCGCCGCGCGCACATTGGCCGCGGTATAAAGCGGGGGTTAGCGGCTGATTGTGGAACGCCTGTTGAAGGATCGTGGTCTCCCGTCCATTTCACGGTAAGGGATCACATAAATGAGATGAGGTGAGCATTTGCTCACCTCGCGTTATCCCTGCGTTTCCCAGTCCCGGTTATTTTTTGTATTCGTCGCGGAGCTGGGTTTGGCGGCTGACCATGGGAACCGCCGCGCCGTCAATGTAGACCTGCTTGACGCTGGTGCGTACGTCGAGCGGGTCGCCATTCGCGAGGACGACGTTGGCGGTTTTGCCGACGTCGAGGGAGCCCAGCTTGTCGCCGAAGCCGAACATGTCGGCTACGTTGAGGGTGATGGCCTTCAGCGCTTCGTCGTAGGGCAGGCCGTAAGCAACCGCGAAGCCTGCGGCGTAGGGCAGGTTGCGCGACGAGTGGCTGCTGACAGGGCCGCCCGCGTCGGCTGAGGAGATGGCGATCTTCACGCCACGCTTAGCGAGCTCGGCGGGAAGCGTGTAGACAGCATCGAAGCGCTCGTTGGCGCGCGGGAAGTCGTAGATGGACCCAACAATGACGGGAACTTTGTAAGCCGCGATCTTGTCAAGAACTTCCTGGCTGTGCGTGACGTGATTCAGGATGACCTTCAGATGGAATTCCTGAGCGACCTTCATGATGGTTTCGATGTCGTAGCCTTCGTAGACGCCGATGACAACGGGGCGCTCGCCTTTGAGATACGGAATCAGGGCCTCGAGCTTGAGATCGCGCTTGAAGGGCTTGTCTGCCTTGTCATCTTTTTTGGTGTCGGACTTATCGTCTTTCTTTGATTCAGCTTTGTCATCCTTCTTCGCTTCGGGCTTCTCGTCTTTTTTCGCGGCTGCGTCGCGTTTGGCCATGTAGTCCTGCGCATCGAAGAAGGACTGGCGCAGTTGGGTGATGAGGCCCATGCGCGTGGAAGGAAACGCAGAATGGCTGCCGCGGCGACGCTGTTCGGCGCCGAAGTTCATGGCGAGGGCGACGTCGCGACCAAGGATCATGGCGTCGCGATCGGCGCCGGCGAGCTGTATGAAGATGTCCTGGCCGGCGATGGTATCGTCGCTGGCTGGAGCAACGACGGCGTTGGTGATGCCGTTGAGCCGCGCTACGGGAATCAACTCTGTCTCGGCGTGGAAGGCATCAGCCACACGCATGTGCGGCATGATCTCGTCGGAGGGCTCGGCGGTGTCGGTTGTGTTTTCGTCCGAACCGATTTCGAGCAGCCCGAAGTTGGTTTCTGGATCGATGAGGCCGGGATAGACGGTCATGCCGTGGGCATCGACGACTTCAGCATTGGATGGAACAGTCACTTTGCCAGATTCGCCGACTGCTGTGATTTTGCCATCGGCCATGACAAGGGTGCCGTTCTCGATGATGCCATGACTGACGGTGAGCAGACGCGCGCCAGTGATGGCGATGGTCTTCTTTGGAGCGTCAGCGGCCGAGAGAAACAGAGGCGCGGCCGAGAGCAATGCGATGACGATGAGTTTTTTCATTGGCCGTCCTCTCCATCTTCGCCGCCGAAGCCGCCGGCATCGTGCATTACGCCTTTGAAATGCGGCGTGCCAAGGCCTGGGAGCGACGCGTCAAAGAACAGGTCGCCGTCGATGTAGACTTTCTGCGCGCGGGCATAGGTCGAGAGGGGATCTTTGTTCCAGAGCACCAGATCGGCGTCTTTGCCGACGTCGATGGAGCCCGTGTGGTCGTCGACGCCGATGATCCATGCGGGGTTGAGCGTGACCATGCGAATGGCTTCGTCTTCGGTGGCTCCGCCGTAGTGGACCATTTTGCCGGCTTCCTGATTGAGGCGGCGAATGTGGTCGTTGGAGTCACTTTTGAGCGCGACCTTCACGCCTTCGCGCATGGACATGACGGCGTTCCACGGGATGGCGTCCCAGGCTTCGTCTTTGTAGCCCCACCAGTCGGCGAAGGTGGCGATGGCGGTATTTTCGGGAGCGATCTTGTCGGCCACTTTGTACATTTCGAGAGCGTGGTGGAAGGCGCGGATTTTGTAGCCGTACTCGTGGGCGATGGCTTCTTCGGTGAGGAACTCGTCGGCGCGGTAGCAGTGGATCTGAACGTAGAGCTTGCCGCGCAGGACGTCGGCGAGGGCGTCGAGCTTCAGATCGCGCTTGGGGGCGACGGCATCTTTGTCTCCCTTGGCGACCTTGGCGTTGTAGCCGTCCCAGGAGGCCATGTATTCTTTGGCGTCTTCAAAGGCCTGACGCATGACTTCAAAGTTGCCCATGCGCGTGGAAGGAAGCTGATTGCGGCTGCCGTAGACGCGCTTGGGGTTCTCACCCGAAGCGAACTTGATAGAGCCGTGCGCATTGGGAAAGAGCATGGCATCGCGATCGAGGCCAACTTTGTTTTTGATGACGACGGCCTGGCCGCCGATCATGTTGGCCGAGCCGTGCAGCAGAAGCTCGGTGGTGACACCGCCGGCGAGCGCCTGATAGAGCGCTTTGTCGCGATTGTCGAAGGCGTCGATCATGTGCATCGACGGGGTGACGGGGCTGGTGGCCTCGTTGACGTCGGAGTCGAGCGCCGAGTGCGAGTGCGGATCGATGATGCCGGGGGTGAGCCACTGGCCGGTGGCGTCGACGGCGACAGCGTCGGCAGGGGCGTTGACCGAAGTGCCGACTCCGGCGATCTTGCCTGCATGCACCCATACGGAGCCGTGCTCGATGGTGCCATGGCTGGCGGTCATGACTGTCGCGTTCTTGAAGACGATGTCCTGTGGCGGGGAGGACGCTTGCTCGGGGAAGCAGACTGCGGGAAGGACCAGACAGCCGATGGCAGTCGCCAAAGCAAGAACGATTTGCAAGATGGGACGGTGTTGTCGAAGGCGGAGCGGAGGGCGACGATGCATCAACAATCTCCTCGAGAGAAATGCGGATGAGGCCACAGCGGATCAGCGATGAATTTGGCGTGGCCTGTGAGTCGGAAGGGAGCGTAAGAACGGAAAAGGAAGTCCTAGCGGGGATGCTACACCATGGGAGCGCAGGGGGCGCAAGGAATCTTATTTGTGGAGAGGCGGCTTCGAATTCCCGATGTGCTAGGCTTCTGCGGGATGACACCGACTCTTGAGACCGATCGACTGCTGCTGCGGCGCTGGCGCGGGAGCGATCGCGAGGCGTTTCAGAAGATCAATGCTGACCTGCGGGTGATGGAGTTTTTTCCGGCGCTGCTAACGGCTGAAGAGACCGATCAAGCGATCGTCCGCATCGAGAAGCATTTTGAAGAGCATGGATTTGGGCTCTACGCTGCGGAGTTGCGGGCGACGGGGACGATGGTGGGCTATGTGGGGCTCAGCATTCCGCGATTTCACGCGCCGTTCATGCCGGCCGTGGAGATCGGCTGGAGATTCGCCTTCGAAGTTTGGGGACGCGGGCTGGCCACGGAGGGGGCCCGTGCGGTTGTCGATCATGCATTCAGAGATTTGCGGCTGCCAAGTCTGGTCTCTTTTACCGTACCGGGGAATGTACGCTCGCGGCGGGTAATGGAGAAGATTGGCATGGAGCACGATGCGGACGGAGACTTCGAGCATCCTGGAATGCCTGTAGGCCATGCGCTGCGACGGCATGTTCTTTACCGTCTGCACGCAGAATCGCACGGCGCCGAGGGCGCTTGAGCACGTCGATGAAGGACGGAGCGTGTGTCTTAGGAGTGAGAAGTCTGGAGTTGGGCCGTTGCCTGCGCGGTCACGCGAGGGGACGCGTTCATGCCTGTTTTGCGCTTGGCGGAATCGAGCGGGGGCTTGCCCATTCCGAGGCGGAGGTTGGCGATGATTTCTCGTGCGAGTTCGATCTTGCTCTTCTTCTTTGCCATGACAAAGCTCCTCTACGACCAATCAAATTTGGTTGGTGACAAAACAGTGCGCAATGGTCTCAAAACTGCAATTTGAATTGCTGGTCCGGTTGGGGCCTGTTTGATTCTGGCCGGGATCGGCGGGAAGGAATGTTTAATCTTCTACCCACACCATTTGACCCCAACCTACGCAAATTAGTTGCATGGCATTTTCCACAAAAGCGTCGCGACAAGATTGATTACGCAAGTTCGAGTTTGGCGGTTCCTTTTTCCGTCCGTGTGGCTATTCATTCTGCTGGTCGAGAATGGCATCGGTGATGAGAGCTGCTTCGACGGCTGGGCGGACAGTGTGGACGCGAACGACCGATGCACCGTGAAGAATGGCGACGACAAGGGCAGCGAGACCTGCGTTCTCGCGTGCTGCGACGGTGGCAATGTTGCCTTCATGGAGCGGCTCGAGCAAATGTCCGAGGAATGATTTGCGGCTGAGGCCGGCAAGCAGCGGACGGCTGAGGGTGAGCAGCTCTGCCTGCCGGGCTAAGAGCGACGTGTTCTCGCCAAAGCGTTTGCCGAAGCCGTAACCGGGGTCGAGAACGATCGATTCGGCCACAATGCCCGCTTCGTTCGCTCTTTCGAGGCTCGCTTGCAGGCCTGAGCGCACCGTGGCCAGAAGAGTGTCCGGCTCGAGGATGGGCTGCGAGCGCCACTCATCGGGCCTTCCGCGGGTATGCATGAGGACGACGCCGCATTGAGCCTGCGCGCAGACCTTGGCTAACTGGGGATCCCAAAGGAAGCCACTGACGTCGTTGACGATTTCGGCGCCTGCGCTGAGTGCAGCGCGCGCGGTGGCGGCCTTGTAGGTGTCAACGGAGATGGGAATGTCGGGGCACGCTTTGCGAATCCCTTCCAACACCGGAAGGAGGCGCGCCTGTTCTTCGTCGGAACTGACTGCGGGGACTAGATTGCGGGGGTGGCCAACCACCTGAGAGCCGGGGCGCGTGCTTTCGGCTCCCAGGTCGAGCAGGTGGGCGCCTTCGTCGACGAGAGCCAGGGCGTGGGCTACGGCTGCCTGGGGGTGGAGATATTTGCCGCCGTCGCTGAATGAGTCGGGCGTGATGTTGACGACGCCCATGACGAGCGTGCGGCGACCGAGTTCCAGCGTGCGCGTGCGCAGCCGCCATGGGGCTACGATTCGCGGCTGGGCGCTCATGCGGACCTTCCCCAGCGTATTTGGTGTGGAGACGCCAAAGAAACCTTCCCAGTGGCAAGGATAGCCGGTGAAGCGGCGCCTGAGGCGGGAGGGTTTGGCCCGTCGCATTGCCTGCTAAACTCCCTGCATGCATGAGCCGCAGCGAATAGCAGCGCTTTTCCTTGCGCTGACATTGGTTCCCAACGGACTGGTCTCCCAGGCGCGATCGCGTACGGTCAAGCCCGCGCCTCCAACGCCGTTCTCTCTCGCAGACAAGTTGAAGCCGATTCTCTCTGACCCGGCGCTCGGCCACGCCGAAATTGGGATTTGCGTGAAGACGCTCGACGGCCTGGTTCTCTACGGGTACAACGATGGTCTGCCGTTTACGCCAGCCTCGAATGCCAAGCTGGCGACGACCGCGGCGGCTTTTTCGCTTTTGCCCGTGGACAGTCTGACGTGGACCACGAATGTTGTGGCCGCCGGCGTGATCGATAGCCAGGGTGTTCTGCACGGCGACCTTGTTCTGCTGGGCGCGGGCGATCCGACGCTAAGCCGACGCACCTACCCATACAAACCGCCGCAGCCGCCGTCCGCTGTGCCCGCGCCGGTTACCTCGCCCGCCGCGCCTGCCGAGCCGGAGCGTCAGCCGCTCGACATGGATGTTCTGAACCTGCTCGCACAGCAAGTGGAGCAGGCCGGTGTACGCACGGTGGAAGGGAGTGTGGTGGGCGACGATAGCTTCTTTGTCGACGAGCCGTACGGTTCAAGCTGGGCCTGGGACGATCTGCAGTGGAGCTATGGCGCGCCGATCTCCGCGCTTACCTTTGCCGAGAACACGATCGAGCTCAAAATCGCCTCTGATCTCGCTTCTCCCAATGCAACGGTAGCCACGTGGAATCCGAACGTGGAGTACTACACGCTGGAAAACACAACGACTCCCGTGCCGACCGGTCAATCTGCACATCCGGGGATAGACCATCGTCCCGGATCGTTACTTGTCCGCGCGTGGGGAACGATTCCGCCGAATGGGTTGACTGCGGGGCTTGCGGTCGTGGATCCGGCCGAGTATGCGGCCACGGCATTCAAGCAGGCGTTGGCCACCAGGGGCGTGACGGTGACGGGCGCGCCGGAGGCGATGCATAAAACCTCGGAAGCGACTGGAAGCTTTTCCGCGGAACGTTCGCAGACCGTGCACTTCGGCCCCGTACCGCAAGCGACTATTACCGCACCCGTGCAGGATCGGCGGGTTCTGGCGACGCACGTTTCGATCCCCATGATTCAAGACCTTGTGCTAACGAACAAGACCAGCCAGAATCTCCACGCTGAACTCTACTTGCGCCTGCTGGGCAAGCTCTTCGGCACAGACGGCAGCTTTGCGGAAGGTACGCGTGTGGAGCGGCAGTTCCTGCTGGACGCAGGGTTGAATGATGCGGACTTTTTCTTTTACGACGGTTCGGGGATGAGCCCGGATGACCGAATTGCTCCGCGCGCCTACGCGCAGCTGCTAAGCTACGCGTCGCGGCAGTCGTGGGGCGCAGCGTGGAAGGACACATTTCCGGTGGCGGGTGTGGATGGAACCCTCTTCAACCGCTTCAAGAATTCGCCACTGAAAGGCAAGCTGTGGGCCAAGACCGGTACGCTCAATGAAACCAATGCACTGAGCGGATATCTCACAACTGCGAGCGGCAAGGTTCTGGCATTCTCGATCATGGTGAACGGCCACCGGCCGGGAAGCGATGTGGAAGCACAGGCCATCGACCGGATCGCCGAGGCCATCGCGGCGGCAGAGTGACGGGCGTATCATCGAATCAAATGCACTCGATATCGATTGCTGCATGCTCTGTTCTTTTTGTCGCGTTTGCGGGATGCCGGTCGCTGCCGCCGTCGAAGGATCCGTCTTTGTTTACTCCCGAAGAGGCGCGCGGCGCGCAGGTTTACGCGGCGAGGTGCGCCAAGTGTCATCGACCGAACAGCACGCGGCCATTGAACGGACCCGGGCTACAGGCACTCACCAAGGTCAAGGCGATGCCCTCAGGCGCGCCGCCCTCGGATGAGCGCATGACTGAAGTGATTTTGCGCGGGCGCAACATGATGCCGGGCACTCAACTCACCGACGACCAGTTGAGCGACCTGCTGGCGTATCTGCATACGATATGAGGGACGAACATCTCGGCGACATTGCCCCAGCCGGAGGCTCGCCCGCACCTCAGCCCGCACGCGCATCGCTGCTCCCGCTGCCTGGTCTCGCTGCCATCAGCCTTTACATGCTGGTGCTTTCCGGCGTCATCATTCTTGGCGTCGTGGGCGGGGGACACTATCCAAAACTGTTTCTCATTTTCGCCGCCGGCTTTATTACGGCCAGTGCAGGCCTGCTCAAACTCTTTCGCTGGGCCTGGGCGCTCACGCTGGCCGCCGTCTTTCTGCTCGTCGCCTATAACCTCTGGATCTTCTCCAGCCAACATCAGGGTGCGGCGCTCGTTCAGGGACTGCTGAATCTCGTCTTCTTCCTTTACCTTATTCGACCCGAGGTGCGTGAAAGGCTGCGTTAGCGATAGCGCAGTCGCGGGCGGCGCTGGCGCCTGGCAACAATTCCCTTCCGCGCCCGTCGCCGGATGATAATCTCTGCCCATGCCGCGTGGAACCTTGAAGCCACTTCTATGCCTGACGCTGAGTTTCGTCTCCATCGCTCTCACCAGGGCCGCTGATGCCCCCAAAAAACGAGACATCTCTCTTGACGACCTTGCAAAGATCCAGCGTGTCGGGGCGCCCGTTGTTTCTCCTGAAGGGGACTGGATTGCGTACACAGTGAGCCAGATCGATGCCAAGGAAGATAAAGGGCAGACGCATTTGTGGATGGTGAAGTGGGATGGCTCGGCCCGCTTGCAGCTCACTTATGGCAAGGAAGGCGCGTCGGCACCGCGCTTCAGTCCCGATGGCCGCTACATCAGCTTTCTGTCGTCGCGCCCGGGCCCCGCCAAGGGAACGCAGGTGTGGGTTCTCGACCGACGTGGGGGTGAGGGGGAGCAACTGACCGCCATCACCGATGAAGAGATCGAGAGCTATAGCTGGGCGCCCGACGCGAAGAAGCTTCTGCTCACGCTGCACCCGAAGTCAGAACCGGATGCGGAGGAGGGCAAGCCGCCTGCGCCGCCGAAGCCGATCGTGATCGATCGCTACCACTTCAAGCACGACGTCGTGGGTTACCTGCGCGACGATGCGTGGAGCTCTATTTATCTTTACGACCTGGCGACAAAGAAGGCCGAAAAGCTGACCAAAGACAAGAACGTTGAAGAAGAGGACGCCGTGTGGTCGCCGGATGGTGCATGGATTGCGTTTGTAAGCAACCACGATCCCGATCCTGACCGCAGCAACAACACCGATGTCTTCGTGGTTGCGCCAAAGCCTGGTTCAGACGCGCGCAAACTGACGACCACCACCGATCCTGACACGGGACGTCTTGCCTGGTCTCCCGATTCGAAGTCGATTGCTTATACGCAAGGCGCGGAGCTCAAGCTGCTGGAGTACTCTCAGGCGCGGCCGGCTGTGGTGACGCTCGATGGCAAAGTGAGTTATCCCGCTGCGAAGTTCGACCGCAGTGTGCGCGAGCCGCTCTACCTCGGCGATCGATTGAGCTATCTCGTTGCCGACGATCGCAACCAATATCCGGCCGAGGTGGAGTTAGTGGGAGCGGGCGTCAAGCGGCTGGTGAGCCAACAGGGCGCGGTGGTGGGCTGGGATTCGGCGGGCGGACATACGGCGGTGCTTTATACGAACGACAGTGCTCCCGCTGAGGTGTATGCGCTGGAGAACGGCGGGTTGCGCAAGCTGACGTCGCATAACGATGGGTTGATGGCGGAATTGAATCTGGTTTCCGTTGACGATGTGGAGTTCAAGAGCAAGGACGGCACCGATGTTCATGGCCTGCTGACCAAGCCTGCGAGCTTCAAAACTGGATCGCCTGTGCCGATGGTGCTCTTCATTCATGGTGGACCGAATGGCCAGGATGAGCACAGCTTCGACTTTCTGCGGCAGTGGCTGGCGACGAAAGGTTACGCCGAACTCAACGTGAACTACCGCGGCGGCTCGGGCCGTGGCCAGGATTACTCGAAAGCCATCGCCGCGGATTGGGGTGACAAGGAAGTGCAGGATCTGCTGGCGGGCGTGGACAAGGCGGTTGCGCTGGGTGTGGCAGATCCCAATCGGCTGGCGGTTACTGGCTGGAGCTACGGCGGCATTCTTACCGATTACACCGTCGCGAGCACGGATCGCTTCAAGGCTGCGATCAGTGGTGCGGGCGTGGCGGCGCCAATGTCGTTCTACGGCGTTGACCAATACATTCTTCAGTACGACCAGGAGCTCGGGCCGCCATGGAAGAACCTGCCACTCTACCTGAAGATGAGTTACCCGTTCCTTGAGGTCGACAAACGCATTCATACACCGATGCTGTTCATGGGTGGAACAGCCGACATGAATGTGCCCTTGCTGGGCGGAGAGCAGATGTACCAGGCGCTGCGCTCGCTTGGCCGACCGACGGAGTTAGTTGTTTACCCGGGCCAGTTCCACGGGTTCACGCGCCCGAGTTACATTCGCGACCGCTACGAGCGCTGGCTGGCGTGGTGGGACAAATACCTGAAGCCGCCGGCTCAGACGCCAGCGGCAGAGACGAAGAAATAGCAGGTTTACCGAGCCGCTTTCTATGCGGCTTTGGAGTTACTCCCATGAAGCTCATCTTTCTTTATGGATTACCCGCCACCGGCAAGCTGACCGTTGCACATGAGCTTGCCGCCATCACCGGCTTCAAGGTGTTCCACAATCACCTTGTCGTGGATGTTCTGCTCACGGTGTTCGAATTTGGCAGTCCGGATTTTGTTCGCCTGCGCGAAGAGATGTGGCTTTCGGTATTCGATGCGGCCGGGCGAAGTACTTTACCGGGCTTGATCTTCACGTTCAATCCGGAAAACACAGTGCGCCCGGAGTTCATTGCCAATGCGAAGAACACGGTAGAGGCCGCGGGAGGCGAAATTGAGTTCATCGAGTTGACGGCGCCACTCGACGAACTGAAGCGGCGCATGGGCAGCCTATCGCGGTTGCAGTTCAAGAAGCTGAGTTCCGTTGAACTATTCGAGGAACTGCATAACGAGGGTGCATTTGAGGTGAGCTACATGCCGAAGCCGACGTTGACGATCGATACGGGCGAGAATCAGCCACCACGCGCCGCGCTGCAAATTGCCAGAAAGCTCAACCTGCTGACGGTAAAGTGATATGCGGGTGCGGGATTGGTTCGGACCGGATTGAGGTTTGTGCTTTCCCACCCATCGCAAAAAACGCGATGGATGGGGCACCCACTGTGTCGCTGAGATTAGGCGAGTCGGTTTGGGCCGGATTGAGGTTTGTGCTTTCCCACCCGTTGTGTGTCGCTGAGATTGAGCGAATTGGTTTGCAGCGGATTGACGTTTGTGCTTTTTCAACCCCGTTTCTGCCGGTTAAAAAAAAAATAAAAAAAAGGGTATTTCTGCAAAGAAGTTGTTTTGTTTCAGCAGGATGCGAGGAGGTCTTCCTCCTAAATTCCTGATTCGATGAGACTTATTTGCAGATTCTAGACACATAAGGAGTTACGGGCACTATTTTCTGCGTTCCAGGAGCTACTCTGGGTTTTGAAGGTCGATCTGAGCTAATTGTGCAGCGACGAGCCATAATTGCATGCAAATGTGGCGCGAAATAATTCAGCGTCGTTCGAGTGCGGATTGCAATCAGTCCCCTAATTCCTATAACGTTATGCCCCTCTGAATGCAAAGCTGCCCCCACCGGTTACAACTTACCTCAGATGCTCTTGCGAGGAGGGTCTGCAGGCCGCATCCCATACTCAATGCTGGTATACGATATGGTAAAGGAGAATCGGAATGCCGGCAGCTCGAAAAATTACCGTGGAAGTTCCCGCGGAGCTTCTGAGCAAGGCGCAAAAGGCAAGTGGCGCCGGGATCACTCAAACCATTCGTACTGGTCTTGAACTAGTTGCGGCAGGAAGAGCATACGAGCGTCTTCTTCAACTTCAGGGGAAAGTTCGATTCTCAAGATCACTTGAGGAGTTGAAGGCAGACCGATGATCGCAGCTGACACCAGTACCTGGATCTCATTCTTTGAGGGAGAGCAGGGAGACGATGTTCTCGCGCTGGCCAGGGCGCTTGAATCCCGTCAGGTCGTAGTGCCGCCCCCGGTATTAACAGAATTGCTGAGTGACCCTGAACTCTCAGCTTCTGTAGCACAAACTCTGATGGAACTCCCACTGGTGGCCATGAAGGACGGATTCTGGCATCGAGCCGGAAAGCTCCGCGCAAAAGTTCTGGCTCGAAAAAGGAAAGCTCGGCTTGGCGACGCGTTGATCGCACAATGCTGCATTGACGCCGATATCGCCCTGATCACCCGGGATGGAGATTTCAAGGCATTCTCGGCGGTCCTGAATTTGCTTTAGCCGGCGTGAATGACCTCCCTGTGGGTCGCCCTAATCTGTTGTTGGATACGGGATCGTCGACCAGCCACCTGTTTTGACGCCCTGGTAGTATCACCGCCAATGTGGAGATTACTCGCTTTTATCGCCGCGCCCCTCCGGGGCGCGGATTGTCTTTTGGGGGCGTACTTCCCCGGGTTTCACCCGGGGCTAACTTCGATCGTCCCTCCGGGACTAAAAAACGAACCTCGCGCCTGAATCATCGGCAATGGCGCGGAGCAGTTCCGGAACGCTTGATGCGGTCCGGGAACTGTTCAGCTGAATGCCTTTTTTTCTGACAATTGGGCTAGTAGCGCTGCAGGAACTCCGGGTCCACCGGGTTTTCGAACAGCGAAGCGTCGCGCGTGACGATCGTTAAACCGGATGGCGTGACAAAGTAGCGGCGCTTGTCTTCGACCGGGTCGTATCCAATCACGGTGCCTTCAGGAATGTGGACGTCGCGATCGATAATTGCGCGCCGGATGCGGCAGTGTCTTCCGATATTGACGTGGGAAAAGATAATGCTCGCATCGACTTCGGAGTAGGAGTTGACCCTTACGTCCTGGGAGAGGACGCTGTTGGAGACCGAAGCGCCGGAGATGATGACGCCGGCGGTGATGACGGAATTGACGGCCATGCCTGTGCGGCCCGGTTCGCCAAAGACAAACTTGGCGGGGGGGTATTGGCGCACGCGCGTGCGGATGGGCCAGCCCTTGTCGTACAAGTTGAAGATTGGCGAGACCGAGCACAGGTCCATGTTGGCGTNNTAGAGCGCCTGCTGCTTGTTCTCGTCGACAAAGCTGTAGGCCATCATTTTTTTCTGGCCCAAGAGGTTGGGCAAAATGTTGTGGCCGAAATCATGCTTCGAGTTGGGATCTTCGGCGTCGGCGATGAGGGCCTTGAGCAGAGTCTCAGTATTAAAGATGTAGATGCCCATGGATGCGTCGACGGTGTTGGGGTTGAAGGGTGACCGGAAGGAAGTGGACATGGGCTTCTCTTCGAAGCCGAGGACTTCTCCAGTTTTGCCGACCTCGACCACGCCGAACTGCCGCACTTCATCCGGCGCGATGGGAAGGGTGGCCAGCGTGATCTCTGCGCCCTTTTCCTTGTGGTAATCCATCATCCGGCTGTAGTCCATTTTGTAGATGTGATCGCCGGAAAGAATGATCATGTACTTGGGCTGCTCGCTGCCGATGGAATAGATGTTCTGATACACCGCGTCAGCGGTTCCCATGTACCACGCCGACCCGGTGCGCTGCATGGGCGGCAGAATCTCAAAGAACTCGCCCAGTTCCTGGGCCACGATCCCGGTCCAGCCTTCGCGAATGTGGCGGTTGAGCGAGAGTGCTTTGTATTGGGTGAGGATGTAGACCTTGCGCAGGCCGGAGTTGATGCAGTTGGAAAGGGTGATGTCGATAATGCGGTAGTGTCCGCCGAAGGGCACGGCAGGTTTGGCGCGATCGCGGGTCAACGGGAAGAGGCGTTCTCCTTGCCCGCCCGCAAGCAAGACTCCGAGTGTGTCCCTCATGTCCGTAGAAAGCTCCGTTCTATCCTTCCGACTTCAAGGGAAGGAGACAAGCAATGCGTTGGATGCGGCTATCGAGTACTGCGTTTTCGAGAGCAATTTTCGACTGGTCTAGCCGAACGGTGGAGAATACCACATGGAGATGAAGTTGGCAGCTTCGCTGTTTGATGGATGTGGTTCAGGCAATGATGGCCGGTTGATCGCGTCGGGGGAGATTCACCACAATTGGGGTTCAATTCAACCCACATTCGGCGGATGCTCAAGAGCTATCTCTTCTTTTTGAACTTGTACTCTACGCCGACAGAGATTGCGAAATTGACATCGAATTGCGAAGTTTTGGGGGGATAGTTGATTCCGTAGTGCGTCATGACGGCGTCAGGAGTAATGCGGAAGACCCAGCGGGGGGTACGGTTCAAATCAATATGGCCGCCGACGATCGCGGCCGGGCTAATTTGATTGTTATAAAAATCGAATAACGCCGGCGAATAGCCGAGCAGATCTTTTTCAAACTGGCCATAGGATCCGCCAACGAGGGCATGGGCAATGAGCGCGCCGTGCTTGTTGTGTGGGCCGAGCCACTCGGCGCCGCCGGCAAAAATGTACTGGGCCACGAAGGGACCTTGAACGCCGACCGAGTTGACCCCGGCGCCGCTGGTGCCGACGTACGGCCGCCCTGTGGCCTCAATGCCCCAATGTTTGGTGAGCCAGTAGGAGCCGCTGATATCGAGTCCGCCAAGGTTTGCGCCCTGGACGAGGGTGGGACCGGCCTTCATGTGATCGTAGGCGAGGCCAACCGAAATATCGAAGCGGTTGTTGTAGCGCACGCCGGCCAGCGGGTCGACGACTACGTACGTGCCATTGCCGGTGGTGGGGGAGGCGGTGCTCTGCGCCTTCGCGCAAATAGCTGCGGAGAAGGCGAGGACGCCGACGGAGAACAAGGAAATGAAGGATCTTACCGGGAAACGCATCGTTATCCAGCTTACAGGACCGCGCCGACACGGGACAACGCGAGGGAGGGACATCCAGCCCGGTTCGAAAGGAACAGTGCGGGAGATCGTCAGGGCTCGCAGCGCTCGGCCCAGCGGGACCAAATCAAGTAGCGTGCTGTCTTCAGGACTTCGACGCTTGCAAGGGCCTTATCGTAAGCCGGGGATTGGGGTGAAACCGGCGGTGCTTCATGCGCACTCCACTGGAGCGGCAGAGAATTGAAGATCAACCCTGCGCGCGGCAATTGATATGCGCTGCTGACAATTTCCGCGGAGCGCCAACCATGGTCCTTCATGATGCGCAAGGAGTAGCAGGCGTTTTCCACGGTATCGCGGGCCTGCGTATCTTCGAGGAGAGCCGACTCAGGAATTCCCTGAGCCTGGGCCGAGCGGGCCATGACGCGAGCTTCAACAAAGCGATTGCTGACGGCGCCCCCTGTGAGGATGATGTGTGAAGCCACGCCCCGCTTGTATTCGTTGACGGCTTCGGTCACGCGCGCCTGCTGAGTATCCTTTGGATTTCCGTCGCTGTCGGCAGGGCTGCCGAGCACGATGATGGCGTCGAATCGGTTGAGCGCGGTGTTGGAAGCTGGCGCGAGGGTGCGGGCGAGAGCTGCCCAAGCCAGGACGGCCACGACGGCGGCAGCGAGGCTGAAGCCGAGCCTCAACCGCCATCCGATGGATCGACGCTTGCGCCGGCGTGCCGAAGCGGAAGTTTTTCGCGAGGGTGGCCGCGCCATGGAAATTCTTCTCCAGCCTTCAATTTAACGGAGGCTGGAGAAATGTGCCGGGAGGGGTGTCAGCCGAGCTTGGCGGGTTGGTCCCATGCGGAAAAGACAAACTCACCGAGGTGCTTGCGCGAGCGAGGGGCCTTTTCCTGCGCAATGGCCTGTTCGCCGGGCAGATTGTCGGGTTCGCCCTGGTACCCGAGGGCAATTACCGCGCCGAAGATGTATTCCTCAGGGACGTTGAACGCCTTGCGGGCTGCGTCCCCATCAAAACCGGCCATCTGGTGGGTAGCCAGGCCCAATGCGGCGGCTTGCAGAGTGAGATACGAGGCTGCGGCGCCCAAGTCATAGAGGGCTACCGGATTCGGAGCGCCATTGTGGCTGAACTTCGTCCTGGTAGCGCCCAGGATGAGAACCGGCGCCTTGCCGGCCCACGACTGATTAAACGGAACGAGGGAATCGTAGATTTTTTTGTAGGCCTCTGATCCACGCGTACCCAGGAGAAACCGCCAGGGCTGCTCGTTGAACGACGAGGCGGCCCAACGCGCGGCCTCAAACACCCGGGCCAGATCGTGGTGGCTGACATCCTGATCGGTAAAAGACCGAGGACTCCAGCGGGTGTGGAACAGCGGCAACACGCCCGGAACCTGGGGTGCATGCTTCAAGCGGTTCACTTCATGGATTGAGGACGACAAAGGGCAACTCCTTCAAATGAGATCAATGCCGGTGGTTGGATTCAGCGCGGGAGGGAAAGATTCGATTCTGCATGCTGGCTTCAGCTCGGATGAACCCGGAACTGGGGGAGTTAGGGGAGGGATGCGGGGCCGCAAGAAAAAAGCGCCCCCCGGAAGCGCTGCCTGAATGAAATTTCAGGTCTGGCAAACCGGAGGGGCGAGGAGCCGCAATCACAAGAAAATGAACGGTTGGCCTACACGTCCAACGGGCGAAGGATTTCGCATCGCAGGGGTGCGCCTAGGAGCATTTTCTGGACCGAAACCAACTATAGGGGTGTTCGGCACGGTATGGCAGGTTCCATCGGGTAGCGAAAGGCTTGGTTCTCGGCTAAGTGGCAGTCGAGATTCGAGTTACTGTCCCGTAGACAAGTACTGAGATGCGACGTATCATACGCATACAGTTCGGTCCGTTTCCTTCATTGCTCTGTGTTTGGCTGGCGTTTCCGTGCCGGAATGCCGCACCTGCAGGAACGGCTTGGTACTTGAGGAGCCGGGATGCCCCAGGGCACGAAATCCATTCAGGAGGCGACGCAGGGTTCGGCTGCGTTGGACCCGGTCGCCGTCCGGGAGCAGCTGGAACGGCTCTTGGCACATCCTCTTTTTTCAAACAGCAAGCGCTACCCGGTCTTTTTGGCCTATGCGGTGGAGCAAACGCTGCAGGGCAACTCTGCTGAACTGAAAGAGCGGAGTATCGGGATTGAGGTTTTCGGCCGGGCCCCCAGCTACGATGCCAATGCGGATCCGGTGGTTCGGATCACGGCGGGGGAAGTCCGCAAGCGGCTGGTGCAGTATTACTACGATTCGTCGCACGACGGGGAGCTGGTAATCGAGCTGCCGAGCGGCTCGTACGTGCCGGTTTTTCGTGTCACGGAACCCCCCGCCGTCGCTGAGCCGGTGCAGCTCTCGACTTCGCCGATTCCCGCCATTCCTACGCATCCGCTGATATCGACGCCTTCCGCGGGGCCGAGGCGGCATTGGCTGCTGCTGGTTTTTATCGCGGCGCTGGCGATTGGCGTGAGCTTTATTGTCGGCTGGGAGTTCCGCGAGTTCCGGGATATTCAGCAGCCGACTTCGATTGACAGGTTCTGGGCTCCGATTACCGAGGGCACAACGACGGCAACTTACTGCCTGGGTGAACCTGCGAAGAATATCGATGTGGGATCCATCAACTCGCTGGACGCGGCGCCGGCCGGCACGCAAACGGAGCCACTCTATTTCCGATTGCATCTTTCAGGGCATTTGGCGCTTGCGGACGTGATCACACTGACCAGGACGGCGGCGGCCCTGGAGACCCGGCACAAGGCATTCCGTGTTCTTCCTGCTTCAGAGGCCAGCTTTGCTCAGCTGCGAGAAGGCCCGATCGTTTTGATTGGGGGTTTCGATAATATCTGGACGCTGCGGGTCACGCAGAAACTGCGTTTCGGATTCGAATCGAAAGATGGTGTGGCACTGATTGTGGATCGCAAGAGCCCTCAGCAAACGTCGTGGGCCACGGCGTGGGACCTTCCCTACCAGAAACTGTCGCGCGACTACGCAATCGTTGCCCGGATCCACGACAACACAACCGGACAGCCGGTGATTGTGGCTGCGGGAATTTCAGAAGAAGGGACTGAGGCGGCTGGAGAGATTCTATATAACCCTGTATATCTCGATTCGCTGCTGGCCAAGCTGCCATCGAACTGGGAAAGTCTAAATATGGAAGCGGTGATTGAGACGCAGGTGATTGAAGGTCATCCTGGGCCGCCCAGCATTCTGGCAGTGGAAACCTGGTGAGTAGGGGGGCGTGAGGGAATCAGATGAGCAGAGCTGACTTTTCTCAGCATTCTTATAGGAATGCCGACGGGCTGGCCCAGTTGCCAACGCGCGCGTTGCCGCGACGAGCGAGCATAACCTGGGCCGCGATTACTTACACACGGTTCTTATTTTGATTTTGCTTTCTGCGCGGCCCACCGTTTACGCTGCGCATCGGCAATCCGCTTGCGAGCCTCGGGGCTGAGCACGCGGCGCTTTTTACCTTTTGGCTTCGCGGGCGTCTTCTTCGCTTTTGTTCCAGCAGACTTTTTGGAAACTTCGCTGCCGCTTGAGAGCAAGGAGCGAATATGCGTGAGACGCGCAATCTCTGCATCAATTTGGGTGAGGATGGATTCAATAGCCATTTGTAAAGGTTATCTTATTGTTTTCGATTTGCACAGTTGACAGGCTCGATTCCGCTCACTATCTCGCATTCAATCAGGCTTTCCGACGGACTTATCGAGGTAAGCTTTCTGCAGAATAGAAAATGCAGCTTTCTTTTGTCCTTGATCGGAGATAAGGCCCTTGCGGTTGAATTCATCCTGAATGCCAGTTAGGGGCCGGTTGGGAGAACGAAAGTCCATCAGGCACCAAGGACTCATTCCTCTAAGTTGCGGAATTCTGTTCAGCATGCCGAGTTGATGGCGATAGATACTTGCCTGGTACTCTTCGGTCCAGCGGTCCTGGTCGGCACCGTGCAGGCCGGCCTTGGCACCGCCGCCAAATTCGCTCATGATAAGTGGCTTTTGATATGCGATGTGCCATTCGGTTGTGTCGGCTGACTCTGGATGACCTTCATACCACCCTACATATTCGTTTGTGCCGATCACATCCAATGCCTGACCCAGGGTGTCGTCGACTATCTTTGTGTTGCCCTGGGTGCGAACGAGCAGGGCTGCAGTAATCAGCCGCGATGAATCCAATGCGCGCGCCTTGCTGGCGAGCGATTCAATGAAGTGGGTGCGCGCCTCAGTATTGGGCGTTTCATTCGCCATGGACCAAAGGATGATCGCAGCATGATTGCGCGATGTGCCAATCTCCTCTTCTAACTGGTGTTCAGCTTTCTGGAAGACGCTGGCGTTATCGAATTGCAATGCCCAGTAAACGGGGTTCTCAGACCACACCAATAAACCCATCCTGTCGGCGGCGCGCAGCATGGTTTCATCGTGTGGATAATGGGCAAGGCGGACAAAGTTACAACCGAGTTCCTTCGCCCAGCCCAGCAATGTTTCGGCATCCTTGTCAGTATTGGCGCGGCCGGTGCGATACGGAGCTTCAGCATGAATGGCGACTCCGCGCAGGAAAACGGGCTTCCCATTGAGAAGGATTTCGGTCCCGCGCGTCTCAATGGTGCGAAAGCCGATGAGATCCTCGATTGCATCCTGGCCGGCGCGTAGGTTGACTTTATAAATCTTTGGCGTATCCGGCGACCAGCGTTCGAGACCCTGAACGGGAAAGCGAATCACAGCGCGTCCGTCATCGCCAATTGTGGTTGAGGTCCTGGCGGACAATTCGGGAATCTCGACTTCAACCCTGGCGCCTGGTTGCGCGCCTTCCAGGTGCACCCATCCCTCGATATTGGCGCCTTCTCCGCGAGCAAGATGCAGATCGTATTGGTCGATGAAGGCACGCGGGACTTCGATGAGAGATACCGCTCGGGTCAGGCCTCCATAGTTCCACCAATCTGTTTCCANNGCCGTCATGAACTGCCTGAGTTACCTCGCAGTTGAAGCTGGTGAAACCGCCTTCGTGCTCGCAGACTTTCTTTCCATTGACCCAGAACCAAGACCGGTAATTGGCGGCGCCCACGTGGAGATAGAGCTTTGTGTTTTCTTTGGGGTGATAAGTGAAGTCATGTTCATACCAAATGGGACCTTCGTAATAGAGGAGCGAGTCCCGCTGCGTATTCCAGTCGCCGGGAACCTTCAATGGGGGCGCTTTGGCAAAGTCGTATTCCGTTGGAAACGGATCGTCGGGCTTTGCCTTCCGATTCAGAAACCACCCATTCGCTTTCTCCTGGCGATGGAAGCTGAAGAGGCCTGAAAAATATGGATCGAGGATGGCGCCCCAATCTCCGTTCAGCGAAATTGCCGGCCGCCGGTCGGCGCCGGTGAGGATGATTGGAGCCGAAGCAGGGGAGGGCTGAGCGCTGATGCCGTGGGATAGGATCGGCGCCACGATGGCGCTCAGAATGAAGATTTTTACAGCGAGGCTTGCGCCCGAAAAAGGGAAACGCAGAGATTGAAAAGAATCCATCGCAGCACCTCGATTGGAATCGGACGATGCGTTGCCACTCTTCCATGCGAAAAGGAACGAGCTCGTCCGGACTTGCAATCTTAGTGTCTGGCAGGATGGGCTGTACATAGCGGTGAATTTTGTCTGTTCCCTAAGAAAAGGGGACGAGCCTCGCGGCCCATCCCCTGTGTGTTTCTGTTTCTCGACTTGAGTTAGCGGCTTGCTATGCCCCCAGGTACTCGACGTGGGCATACGTGCCAAGGCGAACGTTGTAAGCGAGGTAGAATCCAGGATGGTCGGGGTCCTCGTAAATGACGATGTCGTCGGAGTCCCAGAGCCATCCATCGCAGAAGGCCAAATCGGCGGCTGCAACGGACCAGTACCAGTTATTGAACCAGAAGCGGTTGGGGCCGCCGCCGCCTAAGCGCCATACATGGCCGCGTCCGAACCCTCCCATGAAGCGTCCATGCTCAAAGGGGTGATCGACGTGATAGCGTGCATCGTCCCGGCCAGTGTCATGACCAACCCATGTTTTGCCATCGACGTGCGGAACGTTGGGATGCCCCGCCTTATCACTGTAGTTCCGATTCTGTTCCACTGGATGTGGCGTGACCGTCGGCCTGGGGCCGCTTTTGGGAATGGAAGGGTGCGCGCCGCCTCCGCCGCCCTCATGATGCTGGGCGAATGCCGGTACGGCAAGGACAAGCAACGTTGCAAATGCTAACTGAAGGGCTTTCATTGGTTCCTCCGGACGCCCCCGGGGTCATTGGGCAATATGCCCTTATCCCTCAGCGGGCCATCTCGAACAACAGTAATTGAGACACGTCCCCGAACGGCAAGTTGCGCTCAGATAAATGTCGATAAGTTGCGCCGGACCTTCCGCCACTCGTTGCTCCAGGAGGCTGTGGAAAAACCCGATTTTTTGCGACGTGTTGAAGAGGAATTCCCACGGGGCTAAAGCCCGAGGCTCATATCAAGGGAATTAACGTACGGGCTGAAGCCCGTACCCTTCAAAACTTCGGGGCTCATTGAGTTTTTCCTCAAACCGCCCTAAGCTTCGACGGCTACCGGAGTGCGGCGCCAGGCATAGAGCGGGAAGTGGCTGGCGAGCTCGGCAACCTCGAGGCGGATTTTTTCGAGCGCGGCATCCTCGTTGCGCTTGTCGAGGGCCTTGGTAATCCACGAGGCGATGAGGCGCATTTCGGGTTCCTTCATGCCGCGCGTGGTGAGTGCGGGTGTGCCGATGCGAATTCCCGAGGGTTTGAGCGGAGGGTTCGTGTCGTAGGGAATGGAATTCTTGTTTACGGTGATACCGGCCTTGCCGAGGGCCAATTCAGCTTCAGAGCCGAGAATGCCTTTCTCGAAAACGTCGACAAGCATCAGGTGATTGTCAGTGCCGCCGGAGATGATGCGGAAACCTGCTTCCTGCAAGGCAAGCGCAAGCGCCTTGGCGTTGCTGACGACCTGCGCGGCGTAGGTCTTGAAGTCGGGGCGCAGCGCTTCGCCTAGGGCCACGGCCTTGGCGGCGACGATATGCATGAGTGGACCGCCTTGCTGACCTGGGAAGACGGCCTTGTCGATGGCGGCAGCAAGACTTTGGCCGGAAAGGATCAAGCCGGCGCGCGGGCCGCGCAGCGTTTTGTGAGTGGTTGTGGTGGTGATGTGGGCATGAGGCACGGGGGAGGGATGAACTCCGCCTGCCACCAGGCCGGCAATGTGCGCCATGTCGAAGACATAGACTGCGCCCACTTTGTCTGCGATCTGGCGCATGCGCGCAAAATCCCAAAGCCTTGGGTAGGCGCTGCCGCCGCCGATAATCGCCTTGGGCTTTTCACGCTCGGCGATGGCTTCGAGTTCGTCGTAGTCGATGAGTTCAGTATCGCGCCGGACCTGATAAAACGTGGGGCGGTAGAGCTTGCCGCTGAAGCTGAGCCGGTGCCCGTGGGTGAGGTGGCCGCCGTGGGCGAGATCGAGGCCGAGAATTGTGTCGCCGGCTTGCAAGACCGCGGCATAGGCTGAAGCATTGGCCTGGGAGCCGGAGTGGGGCTGGACGTTGGCGTGTTCGGCACCAAACAGCTGTTTGGCGCGGTCGCGGGCGAGGTTCTCGACCACGTCGGCGTATTCGCAACCACCATAGTAGCGACGCCCTGGATAGCCCTCAGCATATTTGTTGGTGAAGATGGAGCCGGCTGCCTCGAGGACCGCTTCAGAGACGAAGTTTTCGCNNTCGGAGACAAAGTTCTCGCTGGCGATCATCTCCAGCCCTTCGTGCTGGCGGAGGGTCTCTTGCTCAAGGGCATTGGCGACGATGGGGTCGGCCTGGGCGAGGGGGAGGGCCATGGGATCGGTCATAGAGAAATTCTACGGCAATCGCCAGAGGATAATCGCTTGCCTTGTGAGGTTAGCTTTGGGGGGACAGCCTGGCCGGGGACGAATGAGATTCAAGTAGACTCGGAGCATCAGCGTTTTCACCTCAATGAGGTCGATGTGAGCTACGGACGAATGAAGTTGCTGGTTGGCGTTTTGACGCTGGCGGTATTGAAGGGGGCGGCGCAGGAAACGTCACCGCCGCCGGTTGCGGTGGACCCTGCGGTGCTGGCGAAGGCAAATGCGGGCGATGCTGCCGCGGAGGTGAAGGCCGGGGATGCGTATGCGGCGGGCACGGGGGCAACGCGCGACGCGCGACAATTGGCTGCCGATCTGAAGCAGGCGGCGGCGTGGTACCGAAAAGCGGCCGACCAGGGAAACACGTCGGCAGAAGTACACCTTGCTGATCTTTATCGCGATGGGCGCGGCGTAGCGCGAGATATGGCGGAGGCCTCGAACTTGTATCGCAAGGCTGCCGACCAGGGAGATGCCGGCGCACAGGGAACGCTTGGGCTGCTGTACTCAGTAGGCATGGGAGTGGCACGCGACGATGTGGAGGCCTACTACTGGCTCAGCCTAGCCGCCGATGCACCGGGTCCGAACCAGGCAAAATACGCGGCGAACCGGCAGAGTGTCGGCGAGCATATAACCACGGACCAACAGGCGGCGGTGCAAGATCGTGTGGCGGCGTGGAAGACAGCGCATCCGCGACCGCACTGAATTCAGTCGCCGGAATCGCGTCCGCCCACCAATCCACTTTCAAAATCACTGGCTGCTTGCTTCAGGCTCTCGGGGCGGCCGAGATCGCGCCAGTAAGCGTCGTCCGCTCGATACGCAAGGATCCTTTCGCCCTCGGCGGCAACTCGTACATAGGTGTCGACGATCGAAAAGGCACCCACTTCGCTCATTTTTGCGAACAACCTCGGAGAAACAACATGAATACCACAAAAAGCGAGCGGCGTAAGACCGTTCGAAGTTGAACCTGCCGGATCGTCCTTCGCATCGGCAGGTCCAGTGCCACTGTTACAAAGTTGTTTAACCTTTTCGATCAGCGGAAACCGCGAAGCCTGCGGTTTGCCGCGCCCGCGAAGTTGCCCCTCGTTGTCAAACAGGAGATACCGCGAAGTCCTCCGTTGTTGAACCGCGAGGGTGGCCAGGGCGGCAGACTTGGTGTGAAACTCCATCAGGCTCGAGAGGTCGATGGAGCTGATTACGTCGACGTTATGCACAAAGAAGGCTTCTTCCGAGTTCCCGCCCGGCCCCAAAAAGAAACGTCGCGCCTGTTTCAAGCCCCCTCCGGTGTCGAGCAGTGTTTGCTCGCGGGAGATTTCGACGTGCATCCCGAAGTTCTGGTTGGCCGCCAGGTACGCAATGATCATGTCTGCATAATGGTGGACATTGACCATGACCTCGTGAACACCGAATGCGCGCAGACGCTCGAGGGCAATTTCCAATAGAGTACGGCCAGCTACCTCAACCAGCGCCTTGGGACGGTGATCGGTGAGGGGCCGCAGACGGCCCCCTAGACCTGCGGCAAAAACCATGGCTTTCATTTGCCCATCTTCTCTAGCTCGATATGGCGCACGGCCACGTCGACACCGCTTGATTCGCGCAGATGGCTTGCGCACTGCTCGGCAAGATAGACGGAACGGTGCTGGCCACCCGTGCAGCCAAACGAAACCATGAGGTCTTTGAAGCCGCGGCGCTTGTAGCTTTTGACACTTTCGTCGACGAGGGAGAGGGTGCTCGAAAGAAAGCGGTGAACGCTTTCCTGCCGGTTGAGATAATCCGCGACCTCGGCGTCTTTGCCGGTGAGGGCGCGAAATTGTTCTTCGCGGCCAGGATTGGGGAGGCAGCGGCCATCGAAGACAAAGCCGCCGCCATTTCCGGAATCATCGGCAGGCATCTGGCGATGAAAGCTGAAGCTGAAGATGCGGACTTTGAGATTCTCAGCGGTGGAAGCGAGGCTTAGCAGTTTATCAGAGGCGAGCATGCTGTTGATGGCATCCATCAAGGCCGGGAGCGGAATCGGCAACTGCGCGTTGTGAGCGAGCCAACGCAGGTTTTTCAGTGCATAGGGCACGCTTTGCAAAAAATGCGCCTTGCGCTCATAGAATCCTCGAAAGCCGTAGGCTCCCAGTGCCTGAAGGATGCGGACATAGACATAGGCATAGTAGTGCTCCATGAATGCATCGGGAGTGATTGGGGTGAATTGCGCAAGGCACTCGAGGTAATAGACGAGCAGTTCCTGGCGCAATTCCGGAGGCAAGTCGGCTTTGCCATCGTAGAGCAGCGA